>NC_014844.1:3326683-3629109 GCF_000176915.2 Pseudodesulfovibrio aespoeensis Aspo-2 | reverse complement strand
AAAAAGTGCGGGCGGCCCAAAAAGCCGCCCGCACAGGATGTTCGATGCCGCCCTTTCGGGCCGATGGGCTCATTTGCCGTAGTAGTCGCGATACCAATCGATGAAATTACGGATGCCCACCTCTATGGTGGTGTTGGGCTTGAAGTCAACATCGCGCACCAAGTCGCTCACATCGGCCTCGGTGGCAGGCACATCGCCTGGCTGCATGGGCAGGTAGTTGTAGATGGCCTTCTTGCCCACCACCTCCTCGATGACCTCGATGTAGCGTGACAACTCGACCACCTGATTGTTGCCGATGTTGTAGACGCGAAACGGGACTGTGCTTGAGCACGGGTCGGGCTTGTCGCCGTCCCAGTCCGGATTGGGGGCAGCGGTCTTCTTGACCACCCGGACCACGCCCTCGACGATGTCATCGATATAGGTGAAGTCGCGGCGCATCTTGCCGTAGTTGAAGACATTGATGGGCTTGTCCTCAAGGATGTTCTTGGTGAAGAGAAACAGCGCCATGTCCGGCCTGCCCCACGGGCCATAGACTGTGAAGAAACGCAACCCCGTGGTGGGCAGCGCGTACAGGCTGCTATAGGAATGGGCCATCATCTCGTTGGCTTTTTTGGTGGCGGCATAGAGGCTCATGGGATGATCAACCCCTTCATGGGGACTCAGCGGCATCCTGGTATTCATGCCATACACAGAGCTGCTTGACGCATAGACCAGATGCTCCACACCGTTGTGGCGGCACCCTTCAAGAATATTCAGGAAACCGACGACGTTGGAATCTATGTAGGACTTCGGGTTCTCTATGCTGTAGCGAACTCCCGCCTGGGCCGCCAGGTTGACCACATGGGTGAACCGCTCGGCCCTGAACAACTCGCTCATGGGTTGATCATGCTCAAGGCTGATGTTGACGTGCTTGAACAGAGGGGATTCGCCAAGAATGGCGAGCCGTGCCTTCTTGAGGTTGACATCATAGTAGTCGTTGAGGTTGTCGAGGCCGACCACCTCGTGTCCCTGCGCTATCAGGGCGCGGGACAAATGAAATCCGATGAATCCGGCCGCGCCGGTGACAAGAATCTTCATGAACGTCTCTAATCCTTTGTGGTATTGCCTGCCTTTTTGGGCATGAGCACATTCAATATATCAAGTGGAATCGGCAGAATAGTCGCAGACTTGCTCTCCGATGCCATCTCCCTCATGGTCTGGAGGTAACGCAGCTGAAGTGCGGCAGGATGGTGGCTGATGATCTCGGCAGCTTCCGCCAGCTTGGTGGCGGCCTGGTATTCGCCCTCAGCGCCGATGACCTTGGCCCTGCGTTCGCGCTCGGCCTCGGCCTGCTTGGCCATGGCGCGCTGCATCTCCTGCGGCAGGTCGATGTGTTTGACCTCGACTGTGGCGACCTTGATCCCCCAGGGGTCGGTATGCTGGTCCAGTATGGCCTGGATCCGCGCGTTGACCTTGTCGCGATGCGAGAGGAGGTCGTCAAGCTCGACGCCACCACATACGCTACGCAGGGTGGTTTGCGCAAGCTGCGAAGTCCCGAACATATAATCCTCTATTTCAAGAATGGCCTTGACCGGGTCCACCACGCGAAAATAGATGACCGCGTTGACCTTGAGGCTGACGTTGTCCTGGGTGATCACGTCCTGGTTGGGCACATCAAGGGTCAGGATGCGCATGGAGACCTTGACCATCTTGTCGATGACCGGGATGAGGATGATCAGCCCCGGTCCTTTGGCCCCAATGCACCGGCCAAGGCGGAAGATGACGCCACGCTCGTACTCGTTGAGTACGCGCAGGGCTGTGACCACCAGCGCGCCAAGCAGCACAAGCAGGATGATTTGCGGTATGAACATGTGACCTCCTGTCCGGGAACCATTGTCCCACGGGGGTTAGCGGGCCAAAGGCCCGATTTCGAGCGTCAAGCCAGTTGCAGAGAGAATCTGGACCCGCATGCCGCGCTGGGGCATAAAATCGCTGGAGGCCCGCTTTGCGGCCCAAATTTCGCCCCGTACCAAAATCTGGCCGGTGTCGTCGGTCCAGGATTGAACCTCAGCGGCCTGGCCGACCAGGGCGATAAGTCCGACCGGTCGCACGATCTTGTGCGATCGTGCCACGAGATAGACCAGCCCGGCAGCGGCTGCCGAAACCACGGCCACGGGGATGACAACAAAGGTAACGGGAAGGTGCAGGGTTCCGTAGTCGTCGCGAAAGAGCAGGATCGACCCGATGAGCATGGCCACTCCCCCGGCCACGGAGAGCAACCCGTAACTGACCACCTGGGCCTCAAGGAAAAAGAGCAGGAGCGAAAAGCCGAGCAGGAGGAGGCCCGTGACATCGGTGGGCAGGACCGACATGGCATAGAGGCCAAGCAGCAGGCACAGCCCGCCCAGCACGCCGGGAAAGATCGCCCCTGGATGGGTGAGCTCGATGAACAGGCCGAGCATGCCGCCCATGAGCAGCAGGTATGCCACCTGCGGGTGAAGGAGCCAGGAGAGGAAGCGGTAACGAAAGCCGGGGTCGTACTCTGCCATGTCGATCTGCTCAGGCAGGAAGGTGATGGTGGCCCCCTTGAATTCAAAACCCGCCCTGCCCGCCTGGATGAGAAAGGCATGGTCGGTCTCGGCCAGATGCTCGACCACCTTGAGCTCAATCGCTTCAAGGGCCGTGATGGAGACGCTGTCAGTGACCGCGCTGGCGTACCACGCGCTGTTGCGCCCCTGGGCCTCGGCCACACCTCGAACCAGACTGGTGAAGTCCTGGGTGACCTTCTTGGCCATGGTCGCGTTGATCTCCTCGCCGCCAAGGCCCACAGGCGAAGCCGCTCCAATGGTGGTCTGCGGGGCCATGCCCGCCACGCTCGACGCGGCTACCAGAAAGACCCCGGCAGATGCCGCGCGCGCACCGGCAGGGCCGACCCAGACCGCCACAGGCAACGCAGCGTTGAGCATGGACGTGACCATACCCCGCATGGAGTCGCCCAGCCCGCCGGGCGTGTCGAGGGTCAGCAGCAGCAAGGAGCTGCCATCTTTGACAGCGGAGGCGAGAACATCGGCAAGCAGCTCGTCCTGGGCCGGGCTGATGGGTCCGGTGATGGCAAGCCTGGTGACGCGAAAACGCGACTCTTGGGCGTCATGACCCGGCACCAAGTCCGAAGCGTGCGCATGAAGGGCGAAAAGGATCAGCAGGCAGGAGGCAAAGACAACAATACCCCGAAGCGTATGGCGCATGGCATCTCCCCAATGAGAAGGTTTTTCCGAGCCTACACCGGTTTTCGCGTTGAGGGAAGGATCAGGCGGACTCCATGCGCAAAGAGGTCAGGACATCCACGGCCATCTGCTGCTCGTGGGGCAGCATGGCCATCAGCTGGGTCAGGGAGGGGAGCACATGGATGGTCGTGTGTTCAAGAAAACAGGTGGCGCACCCGGCATCTGCCTGGGGCTGGATGACATGCAGGGCATCAAAACCGAAACAGGCGATGTCAGGGGTGTGCCACAGATTCCACCCCTTCCAGAACATGGCCGCATCGGGTTCAAGGGCACCGTTGGTCAAGGCAGCCACGGGCCAGAAGGCCGTGGTCCCCTTGGGCCAGCGCAGGTGGGCAATGAGGTTGCGCAGCACACCGGCCCGCCTGGGGTCTGACTGCCCGGCCAGATCAAGGCCAAGCTCAATGTAGGTCCAGACAATGCGCGGCGCGGGCGCGACACGGGCGAGAAAGGAAGCCCACGGCTCGGGGAAGTGGTCGCTGCCGGGGCGACCTGACTGCGGTTGGCTCTGCCGGGGCGGCATGGGACGACCGGGAACCGGCCTGGCCTGGCTGGCTGGGCCTCCTGAAGCGGCGGGCCGCGGGGGGGGTGTCCGGGTGGTTCTTGGCCGCACCGGGGGACCATTCACGGGCTGCTCCTGAGCCAGAGGAGAGACCCGGCCAGGGGCATAGATGAACTCAAGCCCGGCGTCGACAAAGGCGCGCAGGTGTTCGGGGGTGTTCAGCCGAGCAGAAGGTGATCCCATAATCTCCACGCCACTTCGGTTTTGGGAAGCACAGGCCACGACTCCCGACGGCCCTGCCGGTCGAGCACGAACATTTCGTTGGTGGCAGTGCCAAAGCCACTGCCCTGGCGGGAAACATCGTTGGCCGCAATGAGGTCGAGCCCCTTGGATTCGAGCTTGCGGGCGGCCTCGGCGCGGGGGTCGCCGGTCTCGGCAGCAAACCCGATGAGCTGCTGGCCGTCCCGGCGGGAATCGCCAAGGGCCTTGAGAATGTCAGGGTTGGCCTCGAATTGGACGGTCAAAGATGATGCCCCGCCCTTCTTGAACTTGTCCGGCCCGTGCGGGATGGGCCGGAAATCGGCCACAGCCGCTGTGGCGCAGGCGATGTCCATGGACGGCCACAGGTCCAGACACGCCCGATGCATCTCAAGGGCGGTGCGCACCGGGATCACGGTGATGGCCTGCGGGAACAACAGCCCTGTAGGCCCGGCCACCACTGTGACCTCGGCCCCGCGCAGGTATGCGGCCATGGCCATGCACGCGCCCATGGCCCCGCTCGACGGGTTGGACCAGAAACGCACCCCGTCCCACGGCTCGCGCGTGGGGCCGAGGGTGACGAGCACCTGTTTGCCTGCCAGATCCTGCGGGCTGATGGCCCGAAGGGTGGCGGTCAGAATTTCCTCAAGGGGAGCCAGCCGCCCGGTGCCGGTGTCGCCGCAGGCCACATTGCCTGCCTCAGGTTCCACAAGAGTGAAACCGAGCCCGCCGAGCATGTCCCAGTTGCGCCGGGTGGCCGGGGCCTCCCACATGCGCGGGTTCATGGCCGGTGCCACGATACGCGGGCCGGGAAAAGCCAGGGCCTGGCAGGAAAGCATGTCGTCGGCCAGCCCGTGGGCAAGCTTGGCCAGAGTGTTGGCCGAGGCCGGAGCAATGACCAGAACGTCCGCCTCCTGTCCCGGCTCCAGATGGCCAAAGGCACTCGCGCCGGGGACAGTATCGAACATGGCCCTGTACACGGGTGATGCGCCCAGCGCCTCGAAGCTCAGGGGGGTAACGAACCGGGTGGCCGCATCGGTCAGGGTGGCGGACACGATGCAGTCGGCCTCGAGCAGGGCGCGCAGCAGGTCAAGGGCCTTGAAGGCGGCTATGGAGCCGGTCACGCCAAGATGGACGCGCCTGCCCATGAACCCGGCGAACCGGTAGTGGGTCTGCATCGGTTACTTGCTCTTGCCGTTTGTGCCGCCGTCCTTGACCTCCACCGCGATAATGGTGGTGATGGCCGAGCCAAAGGCATCGTCCACCTGGATGACGCAGCTCTTGTTGAACTTCTCGAAATTGAGGACCGACAGCTTGCCCGCCTTGTTGTTGGAGATCAGGGTCCAGTTGTCCTTGGACATGTTGTTGATGAAGTACTGGACCAGCTCAAGCACCTGGACACGGCCCTTGAACTTCATGATGGCGGCGCGGAACTTGGAGTTGTCGAGCTTGTAGGATTCGGCCTCGACGTATTTGATCTCCTTGGGGATGAGGATGTCGTCAAAGTCGTAGTAATAGTCTGGTTCCTGGTATTCGACGGCAGTGGGGGTGACGGAATCAGCACTGCTCGAACCAGTGGTGGTGCATGCCCCAAGAGTCGTCGCAAGGGCCAGGATGAAAAAGAGAGTGACTTTGGTACGCATGTGGAATCCTCCTGGGCGTCTGGTTTTAAAGGTCGAAACTGCGCCCGGACAAGAGACCGGACAAGGCAGAACTATGCCGAAACGTCCTTGAGACGGTCGATCTTCTCTTGCAGGTATTTTTCCATGTCGCGCCTGTCCTTGCGTAACCGGACCAATTCTGATTCGAGGATCTGGAGCTTGGCCTTGATGTCAGAGGTGTCAAAGGAAAGCCTGAGGGCGATCTCCTCGATCTCGGCGTCTTTCTGCTCCAGGGCACGGGTCTGGCGGATAAGTTCCTCAGGGAGGGATTCAAGCCCGGCGGGCAGCTCCTTCATGCGCTTCTGGCTGCGGGCCAGCAGGACAAAGGCGGTCTTGAGCTTCTGGATGTCCTCCTGCTGATGGTCGATGATCGCCTTCTGGTTGGCAATGATCTCCATGCAGGAGGCGACCTTGCCCATGACGCCGTTGAACGAGGCGGCCAGCTCGGCATAGACCTGGGTCTGCCCCGGCGCTCCGGCTCCGAAACCGGCCTGGGCGACGCCTGTCACGCCAGGGCGGCAGTCGACATCAAAGGTGCGGGGAAACTCGGCGCGCAATGCGTCCTCGATCTCGGCGGTGACCCCGCCATCGGCGTAGAGCCGCGAGATGCGCTCGAAGACCCCAAGACTCTCTTCGGGATACTTGGTCACGCGGCCCATCTTGCGCCCGCCCAGATAATCCTTGAAGAGCGCAGCATAGCGGCGCGCGGTGGGCGCGGGGATGCGGGTGCGTTTGGCTATCTCAGCCACGGAAAGCCAATTCATGACTACTGAAATACCATGAATTGGCTCAATATCAAGCCAAAAGCCCTGTTGGGCACGTGGCAAAATATTTACCCGGAATAATTGAATAAAAAAAGGATACCGTTCTGGTCATGGGTGCTGTAGAGTTGCCTTTGCACCAAAGCCGGGCACGACGCCCGGACACCAGACCCGATACAGCGCATGGAAATACCCAAAGATTTCAGGCTCTCAAGCTACCACTACACCCTCCCGGAGGAGCGGATCGCCCAAACCCCGGCAGACCGGCGCGACGGATCGCGTCTGCTGGTGCTCGATCGCGCCGGTGAGAGCCTGCGCGCCGCGTCCTTTGCCTCGCTCATGGACCATCTGCCGCCGGACGCGCTCCTGGTGGCCAACAACTCCCGTGTCATCCCGGCCAGGGTCTTTGGCACCAAGGACACGGGCGGACGGGTCGAGTTCCTGATGCTCACCCCCCTGCCCCTCATGGAGCCGCAGGAAGGCACGGGCGCGCTCACAGGGTGGCGCACGGCCAGGGCTGAAGGACTGCTGCGCGCCTCCAAATCGCCAAAGCCCGGCGCAATGGTCACCTTTGCCGACGATTTCCAGCTGACCGCCCTGGAGGGCGGTCCGTTTGGGCGCTGGCAGGTGGAGCTGGCCTGGCGCGGCGATCTCAAGGACCGGTTCGAAGCCCTGGGCCACCTGCCCCTGCCGCCCTATATCCACCGGCCAGACAGCGAGGCGGACCGCGAACGCTACCAGACCACCTACAGCGACACAGCCAAGGCCGGGTCCGTGGCCGCGCCCACCGCCGGGCTGCACTTCACGTCTGATCTGCGCTCTGGTCTGGCCGCACGCGGGTTCGGCTGGGCCGAGATCACCCTCTATGTGGGCTATGGCACCTTCAGCCCGGTGCGCTGCGCCGACATCCGCGAGCACCGCATGCACTCGGAATACATCGAGGTGCCGGAAGCGACTGCCCTGGCAGTCCAACAGGCCAAGGCCGAGGGACGACCGGTGGTGGCCGTGGGCACCACCAGCGCGCGCTCCCTGGAAGGCATGGTCCGCGAGAGCGGTCGCATCGGGGAATTCCGTGGAGAAACAGATATTTTCATCACCCCTGGCTACCGTTTCCAGGTGGTTGATGCCATGATCACGAACTTCCATTTGCCAGAATCGTCGCTGATCATTATGATCGCGGCTCTTGCCGGGAGAAAAACAGTCCTCTCGGCCTATGACTTTGCCCTGGAGAACGGGTTTCGCTTCTTCTCATACGGAGACGCGATGCTTATCAAATAATTGCGGATACACTCCATATCCACTTGATTCAATCTCAAACCGGTAGGCCGCGCACACGGCAGGCCGCCGCGCCCTCAGGTGCGCGGCTCACGCCCGGTGGCCGAAACAGGGAGGGCTTTATGTCGCGAATCGAGGTTCGGGAAGACCGATGCAAAGGGTGTCTGCTGTGCACCACGGTCTGCCCTGTGGGCATTATCGTCCAGTCTGACCGGTTCAACGTCAGCGGCTACAAGGTCGTTGAAGTGCCGGACGCGGACAAGGACAAATGTACCGGCTGCGCGTCCTGCGCCATGATCTGCCCGGACGTGGCCATCACGGTCTACAAGACCCCCAAAAAGAAGGGGGGGAAAGTAATATGAGCAAGCAACCCGAACGCATCTTTGTCAAGGGCAACGAGGCCATAGCGCGCGGCGCACTGGCCGCCCGGTGCAAGTGTTTCTTCGGCTATCCCATCACCCCGCAGAACGACATCCCGGAATTCATGTCCTCGGAGATGATCAAGGCGGGCGGCGATTTCGTCCAGGCCGAGTCCGAGGTGGCTGCGGCCAACATGCTGCTTGGCGCAGGCGCGGCAGGCATCCGGGCCATGACCTCGTCGTCGTCGCCGGGCATGTCGCTCAAGCAGGAGGCGATCTCCTACATGGCCGGGTCCGAGATCCCGGCAGTCATCGTCAACATGAACCGGGGCGGACCGGGCTTGGGCGACATCGGCCCGGCCCAGGGCGACTACTACCAGTCCACCCGCGGCGGCGGACACGGCGACTACCGCCACTTCACCTTTGGCCCCGGCACCGTGCAGGAGGCCTACGACCTGACCATCCGCGCGTTCGACATCGCCTTTGAACACCGCACCCCGGTGCTCATCCTGGGCGACGCCATCCTCGGACAGATGAAGGAACCCATCACCCCCTGGGCGCCCGAAGGCGTGGACGACGAGGCCGGACGCGGCTGGGCCATCACGGGCCGCACCAACGCCCGCGAGACCGGACGCAAAAAACGGCTCATCAAGTCCCTGTTCCTGGGCGAGGGCGAGCTGGCCGGGCAGAACAGACACCTCCAGGCCAAGTACGACGCCTGGACCGATCTGGCCGAGTGCGAACAGTTCGAGACCGAGGACGCCGAGCTTGTCATCTGCGCCTACGGCTCCATCGGCCGCATCGCCAAATCCGCAGTGCGCACCTTCCGCAAGCAGGGCCACAAGGTCGGCCTGCTGCGGCCCATCACCCTCTACCCCTTCCCCAGCGCAGACCTCAAAAAGCTGGCCCAGGCGGGCAAGCGGTTCCTGACCATCGAGCACAACCTGGGCCAGATGGTGGACGACGTGCGCCTGGCCATCCGCACCGTGGCCGACTCGGACTTCTTCCCCATCTATCCCGGCAACCTGCCCACCCCGGACGAACTGGAAGCCCCCATTCTCGCCTGCCTGGAGGGTAAATAAATGACTGAGATGCAAGAAAAACTCGTCTTCACCCGGCCCGAAAGCGTCATCGACCGGGCCACCCACTACTGCCCCGGCTGCCACCACGGCATTGCCCACAGGCTGGTGGGCGAACTGCTCGACGAGCTGAAACTGACGGAAAAAACGCTGCTGGTGGCCTCCATCGGCTGCTCGGTCTTCCTCTACAACTACCTCGACGTGGACGCGGTCGAAGCGCCCCACGGACGCGCCCCGGCAGTGGCCACCGGCGTCAAACGCGCCCGGCCCGACAACTTCGTCTTCACCTACCAGGGCGATGGCGACCTCGCCTCCATCGGCATGGCCGAGATCATGCACGCCGCCAACCGGGGCGAGAAAATCTGCGTGGTCTTTGTCAACAACACGGTCTACGGCATGACCGGCGGCCAGATGGCCCCCACCACCCTGATCGGCCAGAAGACCACCACCACGCCCGCAGGACGCTGCATCACCCACGAGGGCTCGCCCATCCGCATGGCCGAGATCATCGCCTCCCTGGGCGGTGTGGCCTACGCCGCGCGCGGCTCGCTTGATTGCGTCAAGAACATCCGCGCAGCCAAGAAGTACCTCAAAAAAGCCTTTGACTGCCAGATCAATGCCACCGGCTTCGGGTTCGTGGAGCTGCTCTCCGGCTGCCCCACCAACTGGAAGATGACCCCGGTCCAGGCCAACGAGCGGCTGCAAAACGAGATGATTCCCTACTTCCCGCTCGGGGTGTTCAAGGACATTTCCGAGGAAGGAGGAATCTGCTGATGCGCTACATCGACGCAATCATCGCGGGTTTCGGCGGCCAGGGCGTCATGCTCATCGGCAACCTGCTCGCCTATGCAGGCATGAAGGACGGACTCAACGTCACCTATATCCCGGTCTACGGACCCGAGATGCGCGGCGGCACCGCCAACTGCACCGTGGTCCTGTCCGAGGAAGACATCGGGTCGCCCATCATCCACCGGCCCAAATCCCTCATCGCCATGAACCGACCGTCACTGGACAAGTTCCAGTCCCGCGTCGCTGACAACGGCGTGCATATCATCAACTCCTCGCTCATTGACATGGAGCTGGCCGATACCAAACGCCTCAAATGCCTTGCCGTGCCCTGCAACGAAATCGCCGACCAGCTCGGCAATACCCGCATGGCCAACATGGTCGCCATCGGCGCCTACGCCCAGGCCACCGGCATCGTCCCCCTCAAGGCAGTCATCGACTCCCTGGAAAACGTCATCTCGCCACACTACCACAAACTCATCCCCGCCAACACCAAAGCCATCCAGGCCGGGGCAGACCACGTGGCCTAGGCGCAGACAATAGCCTCAACGAAAAAGGGAGCCTGACGGCTCCCTTTTTCGTTGATTGACCTTACCCCGCCGAGTATACCACCCGTAAGTTTGGGTTCTGGCTGGTCCGGTTTTCTTCATTCATGGTTCTTCCGTATTCCTCTGGGGCCAATCCGCCAAGTGCGCTGTGTGGTCGGGCTGTGTTGTAGTCCTGCCTCCACGCCTCGAGGATGTCCCTAGCCTCTGCGAGTGACTGGAACGCATGGGCGTTCAGGCACTCCTCACGGAATTTGCCGTTGAAGCTCTCCACATGCCCATTCTCCATCGGCCTGCCAGGCCGGATGAATTCCAACTGCACCCCCACGCTGGTCGCCCACTGATCCAGGGCCCTACCCGTGAACTCTGGCCCATTGTCAGAACGCAGATGCTTCGGGTATTCGCCGCGCTGGCGCAATTGCTCCAGCACCCGGACCACGCCCTCGCCCGGAATCGATGAGTCCGCTTCGAGCTTGGGGCAGCGGCGGTCCCACAGGTCAATGATCGTCAGCACCTTGATTCTGCGGCCATTGTCCAGGCTGTCACTCACGAAGTCCATGGCCCACTGCTCATTTGGGCCTGTGGGCGCGGGTTGGACCACCCGCAGGTGGCTCTGGCGCTTGCGCTTTGGCCGCAAGCGCAACGACAGTGCCTCTTCCCTGTACAGCCGCTCAACGCGCTTGTGGTTCACCACCAGACCCTCGCGGCGCAGCAGCAGATAGAGTCGGGGGCATCCGAACCGCCTACGCTCCTCGGCTAGCTCGCGTAATCGCATGCGAAGATCCTTATCGCGATCTGGCGAAGGGACGCGCCGCAACGTCCTGCGATTGAGGTCGGTCAATTGACAAGCCCGCCGCTCGGAGTAGCCGTACACCTCAATAATCTGGCGTGCGGCATGACGGCGAAGGGCGGGCTCAGTCATTTTCGGCCCAGCACCTCTTTGAGCACCTGTATGTCAAGCGCCTGATCGGCCACAAGGCCCTTGAGGCGCCGATTCTCTTCCTCAAGCTGCCGCAACCGTCGGGCCTCGGATACCTCAAGGCCCGCGAATTTGCTGCGCCACTTGTAGAACGTCGTGTCCGTGATGCCGATCTGGCGGCACAGTTCTGCCACAGGACGTCCAGCCTCCGCCTGCTTTAAAAGCCCGATGATCTGCTCTTCCGTGAACCTGCTCTTTCTCATCTTCGTGATCTCCTTTGCCGGAGTCACAAACTTATAGCTGGGATACCAAACGGGGGGAAGGTCAATCATAGCGGAAGAAGAGTCCTGTGAAGGGATGGATTTTGGCGAATTTGAGGTCGATGAAAGCTACTTCGGTGGCAAGCGAAAGGGCAAAAGAGGACGTGGGGCGGCTGGTAAGGTTCCTGTTTTTGGAATCCTTAAAAGGGGTGGGAAGGTATATACACAGGTGATTCCTGATGCAAAAGGTAAAACCTTGCTTCCCATTATTCAGGAAAGAATCCAGCCAGACAGTGTGGTTTACTCGGACTGCTGGTATGGCTACAATGTCCTCGATGTGTCAGCATTCAAACACTTCCGAATCAACCACTCGAAGCTGTTTGCAGATAGCCACAACCACATCAATGGAATCGAGAATTTTTGGAACCAGGCCAAACGCCATATGAGGAAATTCAACGGCATTCCAACCAAGCATTTTTCTCTGTTTTTAAAGGAATGCGAGTGGCGTTTTAATAACAGCAATCCGCGAAGTCAGTTTAAACAGCTGAAACAGTGGGTTAGAAGGTATATGGGCTAGTTATCTGGCACAGCCCCTTTTTTTGATAACGACGGTATTATGTAGGGTTCGCACAAATCAATGATGACAGCATGTTGCTACCATTTTTTTATTTTTCCCACGCTTATCTACCCTAGCTCGGAGTAGAGAAAAGAGTCGAGCAAAAAATGACGCGGTGATGGACAACAACGGCGCACTCATCTCGGGCATTCAGCATCTGCTGGGGCATGCTGACCGACGGAGCACCGAGATTTATCTGGAAAAGCTGCGGAACGTGGAACGGGACGCCATGGCAATCTATGAAGCCCAAAGTCGCCAAATTGCCTGACAGATTCACACACGGCAGTCACACACAAAGATCAACGGGCTGCGACCAATCGGTCGCAACCAGTTGAAAACAGAAGGCAAGAGCCGATAGTCCCACACAAGGTGGCGGCTATTTCCAAAAGTTTTCCCCCCGGATCTCTCACGCCACACCCCCATTGGTCGTATGGACGGCGAGCGGGGTTTCGCGTAATTGGGGCGGGACATGACCAAGCCTGTGCGCGACACCACTTCTGGGTTCAAGACCCGCGAGCCCGCTGTTCGGAAGGAGCAGACGGGTGGCGGGGGTACGGGCAGGAAGGCGGTCGGGGTCGGGCAGGGTTCGGACGCCTCTGTGGTGGTGCGCAAGCCGAGGAAGAAACGGGACCGCGAGTCGGACCGGTTCATCCGCACCATGATCTGGACGGCGGTCATCTGCGGCCTGTTTCTGGCAGGGCAGGTGGTGCGCTATTCCTTGTATCGTGCCCAGCTCATGGAGATCGAGGCGCAGACCGACGTGCTTTACGCCTCTGTCCTTGGCCCGGACATCGGCCAGTCGCCTTTTGGCAGGCTCCAGTTCGAGCATGGCAAGCTGGCGGCGCGGCGCGGCCTGGGGCTTGATCCCCTGAGCGTGCTGGCGGCCTTGAGCCGTCCGGCAGTGGAGAGCCTGCGCATAGAGGGGGTCTCGCTGACGGGCAAGAGCGGGCGGGTGCGCGGCTTTTTCGGCCCCAATGTGGACCACTTCGACGACTATCTCAACGCCCTGTCCCGGGACGAGCAGTTCGTGTTTTCGCTGGAAAAGCGCGAGGACGTGTTTGGCGGCATCCTCTTCAGCCTGACTGTG
The DNA here is from genome assembly GCF_000176915.2 of Pseudodesulfovibrio aespoeensis Aspo-2. NCBI lineage: Bacteria > Pseudomonadati > Thermodesulfobacteriota > Desulfovibrionia > Desulfovibrionales > Desulfovibrionaceae > Pseudodesulfovibrio > Pseudodesulfovibrio aespoeensis. The sequence goes on along the minus strand of NC_014844.1, from coordinate 3,615,741 downwards.
GAGCCGCAATGAACAAGACCACTACTCCCAAAGGCGCACCCAGAAGGCGCGCCAAACGCCATTTCTGGAGCGGTTGGCCCGAGGGCTCCCGGCAGCGGCTCTTCCGGCTCGCCCCCAGGGGGACTGCGCTTGTGTGCCTGTCCGTGTTCATCGGCCTGCGCCTGCTGGTGGGCAGCGTGACCACGCAGATCGAGGAGAGCAAGGCGCAATATGCCCGTGTCCTGCCGCTGGTGGAGGAGATCCTCACCCTGCGCGCCCAGCGGGGCGACCTGGCCCACCTCCCGCCCGACAAGGCGGTCTGGCGCATCATCGACGACCTGTCCATCGAGCAGAACCTGATTTCCATGCGCGAAACCGGCCTGGGGGAGGACGACGTTGCGCTCCAGACCACCCTGACCGGCCTGCCGCTGAACACCCTGGCCCGTTTTCTGAACGATCTGCGCGACCGGGCCAGCCTCCAGACGCGCGATTGCGCCCTGACCCGCAACCCGGATGATCCGCGCCTGAGTGACGCGCATCTCGTCCTGGCCCGCTAGGGAGCCGATGTGGCAGCAAAACAGCGCAAACCCTCCTCGCTTCCGGCCCGCATCCTAGCCCGGATGATGCTGATGGTCTTCGGCTTTCTCGTGGGCGTGGCCCTGTTCACGCCGTGGAACAAGATCTGGGCGAGCGCGCTGACCTCCCTCGACGAGCGGCTGCCCTCGGTGCGGCTGCGCTGGGACTCCATCGACCGAGATGGCCCGTTCGGCTTTCGGGTCAACGGCCTTCGCGTGGCCATGGCCGACACGCCCGGCAGCCTCGCCTTCAGCCACGCATCTGTCAGGGTCGGGCTTTCGCCGCTGGCGCGGGTCCGCCTGGACACGGGCGGCTCCCAGTGCGAGCTGGACCTCTTTCAGAACGGCACCTTCGAGTTCGAGGGCGACTTCAACCTGACATCCCTGCTCGGCGGCACCGACTTCAAGGGCAACCTGCATGTGGCGGGCAACCTCTTCCTGCCCGACGGCGCGATTCTGCCCAAGACCGGCTGGCTCGACATCCGCTCCCAGCAGCTGGTGCTGCCCGACGGCAAGACCATTACGGACTTCGCCTTCACCGCCGAGATCAACCACAGCGACCTGGACGTGCGCGACTTCTCCATCGGCAGCCCTGTCGCCATCCGCACCGCCGGGCGCGGCCTGATCGACCCGTCCAACCTCTACCGCACCACCTTTGACCTCAAGGGCGAACTGACCATCGGCAAGCGGACCCTGCCCTACGAGACCCAAGGCACCCTGGCCGACGCCATCTGGTAGCGCGATCCCGCGGCCAAGGCAGGGGCGTCACGGGCCAGCCTTGATAATTCCCCCGATTTTCCTTACACCATGAGCATCCCAACAAGACAAAGGTGGCTGGAATGAAGATACTGGTTGTCGGAGGCGGCGGGCGCGAGCACGCCATCTGCTGGAAGCTCTCCCAAAGTCCCAAAGTGACCGCGATCCTGTGCGCGCCCGGCAACGGCGGCACCGCCCTGCTCGGCGAAAACATCCCGGTCAAGGACGACGACATTCCCGGTCTGGTCGCCCTGGCCCGCGACCGCGAGGTCGATCTGGTGGTGGCCGGGCCCGAGCTGCCCCTGGTGCTCGGACTGGCCAATGCCCTGGACCGCGAGGGCATCCCCTGCTTCGGCCCCAATGCTTACGCCGCCAATCTCGAAGGGTCCAAGGCGTTCTCCAAGACCGTCATGCGCGAGGCCGGAGTGCCCACCGCGCCCTTTCGCGTGTTCGACGAATATGACGAGGCCGTGGCCCATGTCCGCAAGAAGGGCGCGCCCATCGTCATCAAGGCCGACGGGCTGGCCGCGGGCAAGGGCGTTGTCGTGGCCGCCACCGTGGCCGAGGCCGTGGACACCCTGACCGACATGATGGTCAAACGCACCTTTGGCTCGGCAGGCGCGCGCGTGGTCGTGGAACAGGCCCTCAAAGGCGAAGAAGCCTCGTTTCTCGCCTTTTGCGACGGCAAGAACTACGCCCTGCTCCCCTCCAGCCAGGACCACAAGGCCGTGGGCGAGGGCGACACCGGCCCCAATACCGGGGGCATGGGCGCCTATTCCCCGGCCCCCATCCTGCCCGAGGAAAAATACGCCGAAACTGCCGAGCTGTGCATCAAGCCGATCCTCGAACACATGGCCGCCAAGGGCGAACCCTTCAAGGGCGTGCTCTACGCCGGACTCATGTACACCGAAGACGGCCCGTCCGTACTCGAATACAACGTCCGCTTCGGCGATCCCGAATGTCAGCCGCTGCTCATGCGCCTGGAGACCGACCTGCTGACCATCATGTTCGCCTGCATCGACGGCATGCTCGACAAGATCAAGGTGCGCTCCACCCCGCAGACCGCCTGCGGCGTGGTCATGGCCGCCAAGGGCTACCCCGGCGCATACCCCAAGGGCATGGAAATCGCCGGCATCGAACAGGCCGATGCCCTGCCCGGCGTCAAGGTGTTCCAGGCCGGAACCCGGCTCGATAACGGCAAAATCCTGACCAGCGGTGGCCGCATTCTCTGCGTCACCGCCCTGGGCGACACCCTGGCCGATGCCCAGAAACGCGCCTATGAAGCCGTGGACAAAATCCACTTCGACAACAGCTACCACCGCCGTGACATCGCCGACAAAGGCCTGAAACGGCTGAGTTGACAGAGGAAACGAATGCCTCCGGCGGCCAGAGGGGGAAGGGAGAGGGGAAACCTTTTCTCAAAGGTTTCCCCTCTCCCCTTCCCCCCTGGCCGCCGGAGGCAACACCACCATCATCACAAAGGAGTGCCGATGCCACAGGTCGTGATTTTCATGGGTTCCATTTCAGACGAGGAGAAGATGCGTCCCTGTTCGGATTTGCTTGGGGAGTTGGGCATTGATCATGTGTTCACGGTTTCGTCGGCGCACCGCACGCCTGAGCGCACGGCCCGGCTGGTGGCCGAGTATGAGGCTGCGGGCTGTCAGGTGTTCATTTGCGCGGCCGGGTTGGCAGCGCATCTGGCGGGCGCTGTGGCAGCCAAGACCATCAGGCCGGTGCTGGGCGTGCCACTGACGGCCTCGCCTCTGGGCGGCATGGACGCGTTGTTGGCCACGGTGCAGATGCCTCCGGGCTTTCCGGTGGGTACGGTGGCCCTGGACAAGGTGGGCGCGCAGAACGCGGCCTGGTTGTCGGCGCAGATCATCGCCCTGCATGATGATCGTGTGGCGGAGAAGATCCGGCAGGCGCGCGACGGCTTCAAGGCATCGGTGGAAAAGGCCGCCGCATCGCTGGAGCGTTCCTGACGCGGCCCTGGCGCGGCGCAGCGTGCGGGCAGAGCAGGCAGGGCGAGGGCAGGACGGGACGGGACGGGAACAGGACGGTTCATGCGCATCCTGCTCATCGACAACGCGGACAGCTTCACCAGGAACCTTGAGCATCTGCTGACGGTCTCAATGGCCGGTGCAGAGGTCAGGGTGGAGGTCGGGGTGGTGCCCTATGCCGGACTACCAGGGCTTGATCCGGCCCGGGCCGATCTGGTGGTCATCTCGCCGGGTCCGGGCAGGCCAGAGGAATATCCGGGCTATGACCGGATTTTCGAGGCGGGCGGGCCGGTGCTGGGCGTGTGTCTGGGCATGCAGATCATCAACCAGTGGCGGGGCGGGCGCACCGAGCCGCTGCCTGGCTGTGTGCATGGCCGGGCCGAGGCCATCGACTGGGCCGGGGAGCGGCGCCGGGTGGCCCGGTATCATTCGCTCCATGTGAGCCGGGTGGGCCGAGGGCTGGACGTGCTGGCCAGAAACGACGCCGGGGTGATCATGTGCCTTGGGTCGCGGGCCGACAGATTGCTTGGATATCAATTTCACCCGGAATCCTTCATGACCCCGGACGGAGGCGCGTTCATTGCCCAGGCGCTCGACTTTCTCGGCCTTGCTTGACCGGCTGGCGTTCGACGGACTGGCCGGAGAACTGGTACGCGAGGCAGGCGCGGACGCGCTTTTATCCGTGCCCGGCCATCCGGCAGCCACTGTCCCGCTGATCGGGGTGGGCGTTGCGGACGAGCTGGTTTTCACGGCCAGGACCACGCCGGACCAGGTCAGGGCGTTCTGTTTCGGCTCGCCCGGCCCGGCCTTCGGGTTTGTCAGCTACACCTATGGCCTGATCCTGCGCGGGATTCCCTCAACCAAGCCGCTTGATTTTCCCCTGGGCCATCTGAAGAAATACGCAGCCGTGGCGGAATACGACCACGCGAGCGGCATGATGACCCTGGTCGGCCAAGAGCGGACCGTGGATGCGCTCAAAGCCCGGCTGGAGGGGATCGGGCAGCGGATCGGGTTACAAGAGCGCGCCGGGGTGTCCGGGTTTGACCGGGCCGGGGTGCGCATGTCCCTGCCGCGCGCGGCCTATGAGACCGGGGTGCGCGAGACTTTGGCCCGGATCAGGGCGGGGGATGTCTACCAGCTCAACCTCTCGACGCGGTTCACCGGCCACTGGCCGGGCCTTGATCCGGCGGGGCTGTTCCTGCATTTGTGGCGGACGCGGCCTGCGCCGTTTTACGCCTGTTTCGCGTCCGGGCCGCACCGGGTGATCTCCACCTCGCCCGAGCGGTTTTTGCGGGTGCAGGGGGAGCTGGTCCTGTCCCAGCCCATCAAGGGCACGCTGCGGCTCAAAGAGGGGGAAGGGGAGACCGACCCGGAAGTCCTGGCCCGGCTGACCGGATCGGCCAAGGAAGACGCGGAGCTGTCCATGATCGTGGACCTGATCCGCAACGACATCTCGGCCTGTTGCCAACCCGGCTCAGTGCGCGTTGAGGGCCACAAGTCTGTTTTCTGCGTGGACCGGCTGCTCCAGATGTACAGCAATGTCACCGGACGGCTGCGCGATGACCGGGATTGTCTGGACCTGTTTTTCAACGCCTTTCCGGGCGGGTCGGTGACCGGCTGCCCCAAGGCGAGCGCCATGACCATCATCGAGGCGCTGGAGCCGCACTCCAGGGGCGTGTACTGCGGCTCCATGCTGGCGGTCCGTGGCGAGCGCGAACTGGATTCGTCCATAGCCATCCGCACGGCGGCGTGGAACGCGGACACGGGAAATTTCGACTTCTGGGCCGGAAGCGGCATCGTGGTGGACTCGGACCCGGCAAGCGAGTATCAGGAGACACTGGCCAAGGCGGAGAAATTTCTCACCCTGGAGGGACCATGATCCATTACCGCAAGGGCGAATTCACCCACCTGGGCGTGACCCTGGACCCGGCAGCACCCGCCTTTCGCTACGGGGCTGGGTTCTTCGAGACCATCTACTACAACGGGCGCAAGCCCTGCCACCTGGAGCTGCACCTGGACCGGCTGCTCCACTCGCTGCGCGCCTATCAGGCCGAGTATGACAGCGTGGATTTCGAGGCGGTCATCAGGCAGGTGCTCAACCGCAACGGGCTGGAGGGCAGACCCGCCCGGATCAACATCTTCTACCCCATGGAGACGCCCGCGGCCCATCCGGTGATCCTGGCCGCGCCCTTTGAGCCAAAGCCCTACAAGGCGTACCGGGTCTGCCTGTGCGAGGATCGCCACGTGTCCACCCTCAACGCCCAGAAGACCACCAGCTACATGTTTTTCCACCTGGCCCTGATCCGGGCCAGGGCGCGCGGCTTCGACGACGCCGCACTGCTCGATTTTGACGGCAACCTGCTTGAGACGACCACGGGCGCGCTTCTCTTTCGGCGCGACGGAAAATTCCACGAAACCGACTCGCCCTATCGGCTCGCCTCCACCAGTCTGAAGCTGGCGGCCAGGGTGGTTGAGATCAGCCCGGATACGATCCCCCTGGACAGCCTGGGCGACTTTGAGCACGCCTATATCCTCAACTCCCTGATTGGCATGCGCCCGGTGGCGACCATCGGCGAAACCGGCTTTGTGCCGGACGAGGACGCCTGCCGCGAGGTCACGGAGCTGATCCTGGAAGACGGGCTCTGACCGACCCGCACCACACAAGAAAAACGGGCCGCCCGATCTTTCGGACGGCCCGTTCCTGTTTTGTTTGAACAGTCTAGTAGCTTGGAATATCGGCCACTTTTTCCGTCAGCAGGAACTCGCCCCGCTCGATCCACGCCTTGAGCTCGTCAGCCACCTCAAGGGACATGGAGTAGCTGGTCAGGGGGATGGTCGCGGTTTTCTTGCCATTGACCATGATCTCGCCGCTTTTGAGTTCCTCGAAGGTGACGCGGGTCAGCTGGCGGGGAATGCCATTGGGGTAGTCGTAGCCGTAGTCCTTGACCGGCATGGTGATGTCCGCGTCGCACACGCCGGTGAAAAAGGCCATCTCCTCGTTGAGCATGGGGATGGGGATGCCCACGCCCACGGCCAGGGACACGCCGTAGCCCAGGATCGACTGGGCGCGCACGTAGCGGGCGTCCATCTGCTTGAAATCGCCCTTGAGCATCAGGGTGCCGGACGGGTTCTCGGGCAGGCCGCGCTCGTTGCGCTGGGGCTTGGACACATGCTGGGTGCCCTCGCCGATGACATAGCCCGTGCCGCCGCCCAGGAAGATGCGGGTGCCCATGCCGATGGTCCTGAAATAGGGGTCGTTGAACAAGGGCGAGAGCTGGCCTGCTGTGGCGTAGTTGGCATTGGCGCAGTTGGACTTGAGCGGCCCCATGTACGTGTAGATGGTGCGGCTGGTCAGGTTCACGGCGCAGTTGTAGTTCTGGTAGCAGTTGCGCGGGTTGAACATGACCGCGTTTGGCAGATCGGCCAGGGTGATATCCTTGTCCAGCTCGCGGCGCGGATAGCAGTCCGTGCCGTAGGCCTCGGCCCGCAGGTGCACGGCCTTGCCGCGCAGCAGATCCTCCATGACATGGGCCCCGCCGTAGGCGAAGCGGCCTGGGTGGACCTTGTTGAGCGGGTCGTCCTCGCTCGGCTCGGTGCAACCGAGATACGCGTCCACCGCGGCAATGCCGGAGTAGCAGGGCACGTTGTTGAGCCACAGCTTGGAGACCTTCATCACCGGCGGCTGCTGGCCGATGTTGAAGAGCAGCCCGGACGAGCACATGGGCGAGAAGGTGCCCGTGGTCACCACGTCCACCTCCTGGGCGGCGCGGACCTTGCCCTCTTTGCGGACGATCTCGACCATCTCATGGGCGTTGACCACCACGGCCTTGCCCCTGCGGATGCGGTCGTTGATTTCCTGGATCGTCTTGTTCACCTGATGCTCGGCCATGGTCCCTCCAGCGGTCATTCAAGCCAAATTCCACCGTGTTTTCAACAGGAATCGCATCATGTCCCAAATATGCCCGCAAATCAATGGATTTATCCCGGAAAACAGCCCCGCAGCCCTTGGCTTCCCCGCGCTTTTGGGGTATAGAATCGAAGAAATTTCGAGATGTTTTTTAGACCTGAATTCCAGGTTTTTTTTCCCAATTTTCCCAATGCCTTGCATAATGGCCCGCAACAGCAAAAAGTCATAGTGAAACACTCCCTGCGCCAACATCTGCTCCAGACCAGCACCGACGCCGAACTCAAGCGCTGGTTCGACCCGCTGCACCTCGTGTACGAGGAGGAAGGCAAGCGCATTGTGGTCGGTTTTCCCCACGCTTTTTTCGCCAAATGGTTCGAGAGCGAGGTCCAGGACAGGTTCGAGGCGCAGCTGAACATGTTCCTTGGCACCGGCTATGTGGTCAGCTACCGCGACAACGGAAGCCTGGAGCGCGGCACCGGCGTCAAAGCCGCCGATGTGATCAAGCGGATCGACTTTCCCTTTGGCCAGGAATTCACCTTTGACACTTTTCTGATCAACAAGAAAAACTACTTTCCCATCGCCTCGGCACGGGAGGTGGCCAAACAGTCGGCCTCGCTTTTCAACCCGTTCATCGTCTGCGGGCCGGGCGGGTCAGGCAAGACCCACCTGATCAGGGCCGTGGCCAACGAGATCAGCAAGAAGCACGATCATTCCAAGATATTCATCGGCTCCATGGACGAGCTCAATTCGTTCTACACCATCCGCTTCAAGGGCGACCCGTTCCGGGCCAGGAACCATCTCTTTGAGTACAATTTCCTGTTCATCGACGATTTTCAGAAGATCAGGGAACATCCCCATTTCCAGCAGGAGGTGGTCAATCTCTTCAACCACTTCTACGACAACAAAAAGCAGATGATCATCTGCTGCCGCGACAAGCTGGCCAGCTACGACTTTCTGGACGAAAGCCTGCAATCCCGCCTGGGCTGGGGGCTCATCGTCACCCTCAAGGAGGCGGATCTCGAAATCCGGGTGGGCTACATCCAGCGCCAGTGCCGCCTCAAGCGTTTGCTCCTGAGCAAGGAGCAGGTGTTGACCCTGGCCCAGCATTTCACCGATTTCCGCTATCTCCAGGGGGTGCTGCTCAAGCTCTTCGCCTTCAAGGAGCTGGTCAAGAAAGAGATGACCCAGCGCGATTTCGAGCACATCATGGCCAACACCGAGGAAAAGACCACCGACGACCTGACGCCCAAGAAGATCATGACCGTGGTCAGCGAACACTTCAGCGTCAACATCAAGGAGCTGACCGGCACCAAGCGCCACCAGAACATTGCCCAGGCCAGGCAGGTGGCCATGTTCCTGTGCCGCCAGTTGCTCAACACCTCCTATCCCGCCCTGGGTCGGGCCTTTGGCGGCAAGGACCACTCCACAGTCCTGTATTCAGTCAAAAAAATAGAGCAATTGCAAGAGGATGATTTTGAATTGAAACAACTGTTGAAAAAGTTGAAGACAAAATGTCGCTTGCCGTGACAAACGGTGAATGCACCGGTTTCACGCACAACCGGTTCGTGAAATGTTCCGATGCCTGTGCATAATATTTATTTTTATTTCAGGCACATGCATTAACAAGGAACAAACGAACCGAGCCAATAAATCTCAATCAAGGAGATATTATTTATGTTTCTGAAAGTGAACAGGGATGAGATCATCGAAGGCCTCCAGAAATCGGCCAACATCATTCCGGCCAAAACAGGCGCCGCCTTTTTGCGGACCATCTGGCTGCAGTGCGAGAACGGCAACCTGAACATCATGAGCACGGACTCGAACCTGGAATTCATGGGCTCGTATCCCGCCTCCATCGAGGAGGACGGGCTGGCCGGCGTGCAGGGCCGCGCCTTTTACGATCTGGTCAAGCAGCTGCGCAATGACCAGGGCGAGCTGACCCTGCGCACCGACGAGGCCAAGCAGAACGTGCTGGTGGAGCAAAAGGCCAAGAAATACAAATTCCCGGTCAATGATCCGGAATGGTTCCAGAAATTTTCCAGCTTCCCGGAAAACGGCACGGTTTTCTGGTCCGGCGATTTCCTCCACGAGATCATCGACAAGATCGCCTTTTGCATCTCCGACGAGGATTCCATGGAGGCCATTGCCTGCATCTACTTCGTGCCGCGCGAGAGCATGGGCGTGAAGCGGGTCGAGGTCTGCGGTCTCAACGGCCATCAGTTCGCCATGTTCAACTTTGTCAACGATGACATTTATGCCATGCTCCCGGAAGAGGGCGTGCTCATCCAGAAGAAGTACATCGGCGAGCTCAAGAAATGGCTCACCTCCGACGAGATCGAGCTGGCCATCAGCCACAAGCGGCTCTTCTTCCGCACCGGCGACCAGCGGGAGACCTTCACCCTGCCGCTGTCCTACTACCAGTATCCCAACTATAACAATTTCCTGGCAAAGCTCGGCGATGACAATGTCTCGACCCTGGAGGTCAAGCGGTTGGAGCTGGTGGATGCCCTGTCGCGCGTGGCCCTGTTCAACACCGATTCCAACCGCTGCGCCTACTTCACCTTTGGCGAGGGCGAGGTGACCATCTCGGCCCAGGGTCAGGAGACGGGCACGGCACGCGAATCCATCGACGCCACCTTTGCCGGAGACATGAAGCGCATCGCGTTTCCCACCAGGAATCTCATCGAGATCCTGAACCATTTCAATTCGCCTACCGTCAAGTTCACGCTGACCGGTACCGAGGCCCCCTGCGGCCTGACCGGTGTCGATGATCGCGATTACAACGTGATCGTCATGCCCATGATGATCCAGGAAGATACTTACTACACCGAGGAAAACGTCTAGATGAGCGATAATCAGTACACAGCCGAGTCCATCACGCATCTTGAGGGGCTTGCGGCGGTCCGCAAGCGCCCGGCCATGTATATCGGGTCCACCGACATCCGTGGCCTGCACCATCTCGTCTACGAGGTCATCGACAACTCCATTGACGAGGCCATGGCAGGATATTGCGACACCATCAAGGTCACCCTGCACATGGACAACTCCTGCACCGTGACCGACAATGGCCGCGGCATCCCGGTCGAGATCCACCCCAAGGAGGGCATCCCGGCTGTTCAGATGGCCATGACCATGCTCCACGCAGGCGGTAAGTTCGACAATGATTCCTACAAGGTTTCCGGCGGCCTGCACGGCGTGGGCGTCTCCTGCGTCAACGCCTTGTCCGAGTTCATGGAGACCACGGTCAGGCGCAATGGCAAGACCTACCGCATGAAGTTCGAACGCGGGGCCGTGGTCCATGAGCTGGAGGAACTCGGTCCGTCCGATGCCACCGGCACCACCCAGCGGTTTCGGCCTGATGAGGATATCTTCGAGGTCAACCAGTTTGATTACGACACCCTGCGCAAGCGGTTTCGCGAATTGGCCTACCTCAACTCCGGTCTTGAGATCGAGTTCAAGGACGAGCGCAGCGGAGACAACGAGAAGTTCAAGTTCGACGGTGGCATCCGCCAGTATGTCAAGGATCTCAACTCCGGCCAGAACGTCATCGGCGAGATCGTGTACGGCGAGGGCAAATCCGAGAACATGATCGTGGAATTCGCCCTGCAATACACTGCGGGCTACAAGGAAAACACCTACACCTTTGCCAACAACATCCGCACCATCGAGGGCGGCACGCACTTGGCCGGGTACAAGACCGCCCTGACCCGGGCCATCAACAACTACGTGCAAAACGGCGACCTGCCCAAGAAGCTCATCAAGAAGCTCACCGGCGACGACGTGCGCGAGGGGCTGACCTCGGTCATCTCGGTCAAGCTGCCCGATCCGCAGTTTGAAGGCCAGACCAAGACCAAGCTCGGCAACTCCGAGGCCAGCGGCCTGGTGGCGGGCGTCATCTACGAGAAGCTCAACGTCTTCTTCGAGGAGAACCCCAAGGAGGCCCGCTTCATCATCGAGAAGGTGGTCGATGCCTCCCGCGCCCGCGAGGCGGCCCGCAAGGCCCGCGACCTGGTGCGGCGCAAGGGCGCCCTGTCGGACAACTCCCTGCCCGGCAAGCTGGCCGACTGCCAGTCCAAGCGTCCCGAGGATTCGGAAATATTCATCGTCGAGGGCGACTCGGCAGGCGGCTCGGCCAAGCAGGGCCGCGACCCCAAGCATCAGGCCATCCTGCCCCTGCGCGGCAAGATCCTCAATGTCGAGAAGACCCGCATGGACAAGATGCTCGGCAACAAGGAAATCCGCGCCATGATCACGGCGCTGGGCATCGGCATCGGCCACGAGGAGGACGAGCAGGACTACGACAAGCTGCGCTACCACAAGGTCGTCATCATGACTGACGCCGACGTGGACGGCTCGCATATCCGCACCCTGCTCCTGACCTTCTTCTTCAGGCAGTACGAGGAGCTGATCACCCGGGGCAACCTGTACATCGCCCAGCCGCCGCTCTACCGCGCCCACAAGGGCAAGTTCGAGAAGTTCATCAAGGACGACATTGAGCTTGAGACCTTCCTCATGGAAAAGGTCGGCACCGATGTCATCATCAAGGCCCAGTCCGGCAAGCGGTTCATCGAAAAACAACTGATGGAGATGATGACCTCCATTCGCTTCGTGCGGCAGAAGTTCACCGAGGTCGAGACCGTGGGGGTCGAGCCGGGGCTGTTCCAGGCGCTCATGAACCATGATGAGCGCATCAGCTTCACGCACTTCGAATCCCACGATCACGAGGCCTTCAAGGCCCGCTTCGAGGCCCTGGGCTACAAGGCGTACATCGAGACCGAACATGACGCGGAGATGGACAAGGACCGGACCTACGTCACCTTTGAGAGCAGCAATGGCCACCGCATGCGTCTGGCCATGGAGTTCTTCCACTCCAAGCTCTACAAACAGGCCTACAAGACCTACACCGACCTCAAGCAGGCCTGCGGAGGGTTTGACTTCGCCCTGGTCCTCAAGGATGGCGAAAAGCCCGTGAGCGGCATCTTCGCGCTCTATGACTCGGTCATCGAGGAGGCCCAGCGCGGCTGGCAGATCCAACGCTACAAGGGTCTTGGCGAAATGAACCCCGAACAGCTCTGGGAAACCACCATGCATCCGGAGAAGCGGACCATGCTCCAGGTGACCATTGAGGACGCGGCCGGGGCCAACGACATCTTCATGGACCTCATGGGCGACAACGTGGAGCCGCGTCGCGCCTTCATCGAAAAGAACGCCCTGGCCGTGCAGGAGCTGGACATCTAGGTTTGCGCGGGAGTGCCGGGGGGGGGTTTAAAAGATCCCCCCGGCCTCTCTTTGTCCTGGGGCTGGCGCAGAGGCTTGAGCCCCGGAAGTTGAGAGTGGAAAATTTTCCGTGTCGCCATGGAATCCGGCCAAGGGGCCGGGCGAGCGACGACATGGGTTTGGAAGATTCCCGGCAGCCTGCTTCGGCGGGTGTGCCGGACAGCCGGAGGCCGTGAGGCCAGAGGCATAACCGGAGGCATAATGAACGACACTATTAGCATCGAAAGTGAACTTAAGAAAAGCTATCTTGAGTACAGCCTGAGTGTCATCATCGGGCGCGCCATCCCCGATGTCAGGGACGGGCTCAAGCCCGTGCACAGGCGCATTCTCTTTGCCATGCACGACCTGGGCAACTACCACAACAGGTCATACAAGAAGTCCGCGCGCGTGGTCGGTGACGTCATCGGCAAGTACCATCCGCACGGCGACTCGGCGGTCTACGACGCGCTGGTGCGCATGGCCCAGGAATTCTCCATGCGCGACACGCTGGTGGACGGCCAGGGCAACTTCGGCTCCATCGACGGCGACGCGGCGGCGGCCATGCGGTACACCGAGGTGCGCATGGCCCGGCTGTGCTCCGAATTCCTCGGCGACATCGAGAAGCAGACCGTTGATTTCCGCCCCAACTACGACAACACCATGCAGGAGCCGACCGTGCTCCCGACCAAGGTGCCCAACCTGCTTTTGAACGGCACCACGGGCATCGCGGTGGGCATGGCCACCAACATTCCGCCCCACAACCTGTCTGAGCTGATCGACGGCTGCGTCCACCTGCTGGACAATCCAGGCTGCACGGTGGAGGACATGATGGCCTTCGTCAAGGGGCCGGATTTTCCCACGGGCGGGCTGGTCTACGGCGGGCAGGGGCTCTATGACGCCTACACCACTGGCCGCGGCTCCATCAAGATCCGCGGCGTGGTCGAGATCGAGGAGACGGGCCGGGGCAAGAAGGAGGCCATCGTCATCAGGGAGATCCCCTACGCGCTCAACAAGTCCACCCTGGTGGAGAAGATCGCGGCCCTGGTGCATGAAAAGAAGATAGACGGCGTGGCCGACCTGCGCGACGAGTCGGACCGGCGCGGCATCCGCATCGTGCTTGATCTCAAGCGCGGAGCCATTGCCGACATCATCATCAACGCCCTCTACAAGTACACCCCGCTCGAAACGAGCTTTGGCATCAACATGATGGCCGTGGTGGGCAAGCGGCCCATGCTGCTCAACCTCAAGAGCGTGCTCGACTACTTCCTGGACCACCGGCGCGAGGTGGTCATCCGGCGCACCAAGTTCGACCTCGACAAGTGCGAAAAGCGCGTCCATATCCTCGAAGGCTTGCGCATCGCGCTCGACAACATCGACGAAGTGGTCAAGCTCATTCGCGCGTCCAAGTCGCCCGACGAGGCCAAGGAAGCACTCATGGCCCGCTTCTCCCTCTCGGAGATCCAGGCCAAGGCGATCCTGGACATGCGGTTGCAGAAGCTGACCGGTCTCGAGCACGACAAGCTGCTTGAGGAACTGGCCGAGCTGCTCAAGAAGATCGAGTACTTCACCTCCATCCTCAACAACGAGGATGTCCTCAAGTCCGTGATCCGCGACGAGCTGAAGGAAATCAAGGAGAACTACTCCACCCCGCGCCGCTCCGAACTGCTGACGGCCAACCCGGACGCCATCGACATCGAGGACCTGATCCCCGACGAGGAGACCGTGGTCACCCTGTCCCAGCGCGGTTACATCAAGCGCACCCCGCTCTCCAACTACACGGCCCAGCGCCGGGGCGGCAAGGGCATCTCGGGCGTGCAGACCGGCGACGGCGACTTCATCCACACCTTCATGCTGACCACCAACCACCAGCATCTGGTCCTCTTCACCAACCTGGGCAAGATGTTCAAGATCAAGGCGCATCAGGTGCCCGAGGGCAGTCGCTACGCCAAGGGCGGCCATGTGGCCAACCTGCTGCCGCTCGACAAGGACGAGTGCATCACCACGGCCCTGTCCCTGCGCGAGTTCGACGACGACCGCTTCTTCCTGTTCCTGACCAAGAAGGGCATGATCAAGCGTTCGAGCATCGGGCTGTACGGCAACTGCCGGTCCACCGGCATCCGGGCCGTGAACCTGCGCGACGGCGACGAGCTGATGATGGTCCGCGAGATCGAGCCGGACGTGGACTGCATCCTGGTGACGCGCGACGGCTCGGCCATCCGCTTTAACATCAACGACGCGCGGCCCCTTGGCCGGACCACGGCGGGCGTCAAGGGCGTGGCCCTGCGCGGCGATGACGAGGTCGTGGCCTGCGTGGTCACCGGCGATCCGGAGCGCGACCAGCTGCTCACGGTCTCGGCGGGCGGGTTTGGCAAGCGCACCGGCATCGACCAGTACCGGCAGCAGTCGCGCGGCGGCAAGGGCATCCTGAACATGCGCCTGACCAACAAGACCGGCAAGGTCGTGGGCGCGCGCATGGTCAACGAGAGCGACGACGTGATCCTGCTGACCTCGGCCAACAAGATCATCCGCATGTCCGTGTCCGAGGTGAGCCAGACACGAGGCCGCGCCACCCAGGGCGTCAGGCTGGTGCGCATGGACGCCAACAACTCCGTGATCGGCTTTGAGCTGGTCATGGAAGGCGAAGAAGAACTCAAGGATGTCGTTTCGTAGGAACCCAATGCAGCGCATACTCATGCTGACACTGCTGGCCACGGCGATGCTCCTCGCCGTGGCCTGCTCGCGCGAACGCTCGCCCGGCGACGAGGACATCCGGCGTGCCCGCGAGTCTTACTCCAAGGGGTTCTATCTTGAGGCGGAGAAGGATTACGAGCGCTATCTTCAGGTGGAGCCCCAGGGCGAGTTTCGCCGCGAGGCCTGGGACAGGCTCAGCGAGATCGCCGTGACCATCAAGGCCGATCTTGACCGGGCCGTGGTCCTGCTCGAAGCCATGTACCTTGAGCTGGGCATGGACGAGGACGCGGCCTGGCAGATCATGTTCCAGCTGGGCGATGTCTATGCCCAGCTCGGCAACCCGGTGAAGGCCATCGAGGCCTTTGAAAAATGCCTGAGCCACGCCGAGGACTCGCCCAGGCGGACCTACGCCACCCAGCTGCGCATGGCCAGGCTCCACCGCTCCATGGGCAACTACGACCTGGTGGCCATGACCCTGGAGAACTGCGCCGACTCTGCCGTGGACGGCTCGGGCAAGGCGCGATGTCTCTACGAGCTGGCCCAGAGCTACAGCTTTATCGGCAACTCCAATCAGGCCAAGAGCGCCATCGAGACCCTGCTGGCCACCCCGGACGTGGATGAGGAAACCAGGGTGCTGGCCGTGTTTCTGCTGGCCGACATCTACGAGAGCGAGCGGGACTACCCCGAGGCCCGCAAGCTGCTTGAGTCCATTCTGACCACCTATCCCAACCCCAAGGTGGTGGAGGCCCGGCTCGCCAGCATGCCCACCGGACCAAAACGGAACCAGCCCCCGCCCCCTGAAGAGCCCGAACCGGAATTCGACCCTGACGAGGCGTCTTCGGAAGAGGGGATGATCCTCCCCCCCGACGAGCAGTGACACGGGAACCCGGTCCTGGCCCGATTCTTTATAGCGTGGGATGATTGACTGTTTTCCGGTAGCCGGAGGGTGCTCCGGTGTGCTATGGTTCATGCCAAAACCGGCCTCTTGACGGCCCAGGGCATGTGACCATGATGCACTCTTGGCGAATAGCTCCTTTCCCGGCCACCTGCCGCAGAAGCTTCTGCGCGGTTGCTCTGCTGTGGTGCCTTGCCCTGCTTGCGCCCGCTCTCGGACCCGGCCCGGCCCAGGCCCACCACGAGTACCGGATACTGCTGCTCAATTCCTACAGCCAAACCCTGTCCTGGACAGCGGACATCACCCGCGGGGTGGAGCAGACCCTGGCCGGGCAGCAATACCCGGTGAGCCTCCATGTGGAATTCATGGACACCAAGAATATTCACACCCCCGAATACCTCGACCTGCTGGTGCGCCAGTACCGGCTCAAGTATGCCAACACCCATTTCGACGTGATCATCACCTCGGACGACAACGCCGCCGTGTTCGCCCTGGCGCACCGCAGGGAGCTGTTCGGCGACGCGCCCATGGTCTTTTGCGGGGTCAATGACGAGGCGCTGCTCGCCAACGGGCGATACTCCAATGTAACCGGGGTGTTCGAGGCCGTGGACATCGCCGGAACCATCGGGGCCATCTTCGCCCTCCAGCCCGGCGTGAAGACGATCCATCTGGTCAGCGACGAGACCACCACCGGCAGGATCAACCGGGCGGCCACCGAAAGGGTGCTGCCGCGCTTCGCGGGCCGGGCAGAGTTTTCCTGGGTGGGGGAGACCTCCATGGCGGAGCTTGAAACCTTGCTGGCGAGCCTGCCACAGGACCACGCCTGCCTGCTTGTCAGCTACAACCTGGACAGGCTTGGCCGCTGGTACACCTATGGCGAGGCCATGGAGCACCTCAGCATGGCGTTCGCCGTGCCTATGTACGGATTCTGGGATTTCTTTCTCGGCAACGGCCAGGTCACCGGAAAGCCCGGCGAGCCAGCCGGATTCGTGGGCGGTGTTCTCGCCTCGGGCCATCACCAGGGCGCGCTGGCCGCGACCATGGCCGCCCGGATCATGGCCGGGGAGCAGGCCGACGACATCCCGGTCATGGCCCAGAGCGCCAACCGGCCCATGTTCGACTACGCGGTCATGAAAAAATACGGCCTGGACCCGGACCTGGTTCCGTCGGGCAGCATCGTGGTCAACAAGCCACTGTCCATGATCGACCGCTACAGGTTCGAGATTGCGGCCATCTGTCTGGTCATGGTCGTGATGCTGGCGGCCATCCTGCTGCTGCTGGCCAACATCAGGGCCCGTCGGCTGGCCGAGGCCGAACTGGCCAGGTTCAACCGCTCCCTGGAGGAGATCATCGAGGAGCGCACTGCCGAGCTGGTGGAGCGCTCGCTCGACCTGGAACAGGCCAACGCCGCACTGACCAAGCTCGACGAACTCAAGACAGCGGTCCTGAACACCGTGTCCCACGACCTGCGCACGCCGCTGACCTCGGTGCTTGGTTTCAGCAAGCTCATTGACCGCGATTTCAACCGGCATTTCCTCCCCCTGGCCATGGAGGGCGGCTCCGAGTGCTCGGCACCGGACGATCTGCGCGCCAAGGGGGAGCGCATCAGGGCCAATCTCGCCATCATTGAGCAGGAGGGGGGGCGGCTGACCCGGCTGGTCAACGATTTTCTCGATTTGTCCAAGCTCGAATCGGGCGGGGCCATCTGGAACGACGCCCCCCTTGATCCGGCCCCGCTCATCGAGCGGGCCGTCCCGGTCCTGCGCGGCTATTTCACCGATCCTGCCGTGACCTTCGAGATCGATGTGGCCGGGCCGCTGCCCAGGATCACGGCAGACCCGGACCGGCTGCTCCAGGTGCTCGGCAATCTGGTGGGCAACGGGGCCAAGTTCACCAGCCGGGGCACGGTCCGTCTCTCGGCCTCGGCCACGGACCAGGGCTGGCTCAGGGTCGCGGTGTCCGATACCGGGGTGGGCATTCCGCCGGAGCATCTGGCCCGCGTCTTCGAGACCTTCTATCAGGTCAGGGGCGACACCACCAACGGCCACGACATGCGCGGCAGCGGCATGGGTCTTGCCATCTGCCGCCGCATTGTCGGACGATACGGCGGCACCCTCACGGCACAGAGCACGCCCGGTCAGGGGTCAGTCTTCATCTTCACCCTGCCCCCGTCGCCCTGATTCCGCTCCGAGCAGGCGAGAGCCGTACCCCTTGGACGCGCCCCTGCTTTGGTGTAAGGGTGTCCCAGCGACACATCGCAACCAGCGAGCACCTGTTGAAGATAGCCTATTGCACCCCGTTCAAGCCTGTCCATCATCCGAGCGTTTCGGGCGATGTGACCATTGCCCGCGACCTGCTCCAGACCCTGGCCGGGTATGGTCACGAGATCCTGCCCGTGCCGTTTTTTCCGGCCAAGGAAATCTACTGGAGGCCGGACCGCTGGCCCGGCGCGCTCGTGACCCTGGGCCACATGGTCGAGGCGGCGCGCGGCGCAGACTGCTGGCTCACCTGCGGAACCTACTACAAGGTGCCCGATGCCCTTGGCCCCCTGGCCGTGGCGCGGCTCTCCATTCCCTATTTTCTCTTTCAGGCCTCTCATGCCCACAACCGGGCCAGACGGGTCTCGTCCTGGCCGGGCTATGTGCTCAACAGGCGGGCCATGGAGCGGGCTGATCACGTCTTTTGCAATCGGGTCAACGATCTGGCAGGATGCGCCAATTTTCTGCCCGGCGACCGCTACTCCTATGTCCGGCCCGGCCTGCCCGACGGCCTCTTCGCCCGCGACGGGGCGGCCCGGCAGCGGCTGCGCGGCCAGTGGGGCGCGGGCGACTCGGTGGTGGTGGTCTCGGCGGCCATGATGCGGCCAGGGGTCAAGACCGTTGGGGTGGAGTGGACCATCCGCGCCTGCGCCGGTCTGGCGGCCAGGGGGTGCGACGTGCGCCTCGTGCTGGCGGGCGACGGCCCCATGCGCGCCGGGCTCGAAACCCAGGCCCGGGCCGCACTGGGCGAGCAGGTCCGTTTCCTCGGCATGGTGGACCGGAGCGATCTCTCCGGGGTGTTCAGCGCGGGCGACCTGTTCGCCTTCCCCGGCCTGAAGGAGAGCGTGGGCATGGTCTACCTGGAGGCCCAGCAGTGCGGCCTGCCCGTGGTGGCCACGGACGACGAGGGCGCGCCCCACGTGGTGGCCCACGAGGTGTCCGGCCTGATCACGCCTGCCGATGAAACCGCCTTTGCCCAGGCCGTGGAGCGGCTGGTCGTGGACCGCGAACTGCGCCTGCGGCTCGGCGTCCAGGCCGTGGACCACGTGGCCCGCAGCCACAGCGCGCCCATCAATTACCTCGACATGGCCCGGACCATGGAGCGCATCGTCACAACAAGGAGACAGGGCTGATGACCACTTTTTACTGCCTGCGCCACGCACGGACCGACTGGAACGTCCAGTCGCGCATCCAGGGGCAGACTGATACCGCCTTGTCCGAGGAGGGGTGCGGGATGGCCCGCAACTGGGCGCAATCGCTCCCTGAAGGCACGTTCGACATGATTCTGACCAGCCCCCTGGGCCGGGCCGTGGAAACCGCCCAAATCCTCAATGCGCACCTTGGCCTGCCCCTGCACACTGACCCTGGACTGGTCGAGCAGGACTGGGGCCAGTGGACCGGCCTGACCAAGGCCGAACTCAAGGAACTGCGCAGTGCAGTCAAGGCCCAGGAAAAACGGGGCTTCGCCTTTACTCCGCCCGGCGGCGAGAGCCGGGACAGCGTGCTCATGCGCGCCTGCGACGCCCTGATCGGGTTCGCCGCCGCCCATCCCCGCGCCTCGGTCCTGGTCGTCACCCACCACGGGGTGCTCAAGTGTCTGGCCTATGCCCTGTCCGGCCTGGACTACCTGCCCGGCGATCCCCGGCCCATCAAGCCATACCGGCTGCACCGCATCGAATGCCTGGACAACGAGCTGGCCCCGGCCCAGTTGAATCTGGAGTTCGACGCATTGGCCGCTGCGGTCCGGGATCTGGCCGCGCTGGACATCCCCGAGCCGGACCCGCTTAATCCGGACAAGGGAGAACTGGAACGTCAGGAGCGTTGATGCGCGTTCTTTTCTACTGCCAGCACGTGCTCGGCGTGGGCCACGTCTTCCGCTCCCTGGAGATCGTCCGCGCCCTGGCCAACCACGAGGTGGTCATGGTCACGGGCGGGGCTGAGATCGATTTCGAGCCCCTGGCCAACATGGTCCACGAGCGGTTGCCCGGCCTGATGATGTCCCCGGACTTCAAGACCTTCATTCCTATGGAACCCGGCCTTTCCCTCGACGAGGTGCGCGCCCGCCGACTCGACCGCTTTCGCGCCGTCATGGCCCAGTACCGGCCCGACATCCTGCTGGTCGAGCTTTTCCCCTTTGGCCGCCGCGCCTTCCGCTTCGAGCTGCTGCCCATCCTCAAAGGCGTCAGGGCAGGGGAGTGGGGACGCTGCAAGACCGCATGCAGCCTGCGCGACATCCTGGTGGAAAAGCCTGATCCCGCCAAATACGCCCGCCGCGTGCTCGACATGCTCAACCCCCACTTCGACCTCGTCCTGGTCCACGCCGACCCGACCCTTGTCACCCTGGACGAAACCTTTCCCGCTATGGCCGACATCGCCCCGCCCGTGCGCTACACCGGCTACGTGGCCGCCCGGTCCGCTCCCGGCGCAGGCACCGCCCTGCGCCACGAACTCGGCCTCGACACCCCGCTCATAGTCGCCAGCGCAGGCGGCGGCCAGGTGGGCAACGAACTCATCCGCGCTGCCATTCACTCCTCCATAATCCTGGCCGAAACGCACCCCCATGCCCTCATGGCCTTCACCGGCCCCTACGCCCCGGACGCCGACCATGCCCGCTGCCAGGCCCTGGCCGCCAACCATCCGCACATCACCGTCCGCCGCTTCACCAGCCGCTTCCCCGCCTACCTCGACGCGGCCAACCTCTCCCTGTCGCTCGGCGGCTACAACACCACCATGAACCTCCTGGCCGCCAACACCTACGGCCTCATCCTCCCCTTCACCCAAAACCGCGAACAAGCCATGCGCACCAGCCGCCTCGAACAACGCCACGCTGTCGGGCTGCTGGCCCCGGCCGACCTCGATCCCGCCCGACTCGCCACACGCATCACCCAAGCCCTGACACGCACCACCACAGCCACACCCCTCAACCTCGACGGCGCCGCTGCCACCGCCCGGAATTTGGAAGAGCTGGTTGGGTTGGGGTGAGAGATTCCGGGGGGGAAAACTTTTGGGAATAGCCGCCACCTTGTGTGGGACTATCGGCTCTTGCCTTCTGTTTTCAACGGGTTGCGACCGATTGGTCGCAGCCCGTTGATCTTTGTGTGTGACTACCGTGTGTGAATCCGTCAGGCAACCCGGCGGCTTTGCGCTTCATAGATTGCCATGGCGTCCCGTTCCACGTTCCGCAGCTTTTCCAGATAGATCTCGGTGCTCCGTCGGTCGGCATGCCCCAGCAGATGCTGAATGCCCGAGATGAGCGCGCCGTTGTTGTCCATCACCGAAGCACCCGATGCCCGGAAGCGATGGAACGAATAGTAGCCGACACCGGCCTTCCTGCACGCCGTCTTGAGCATGGTGTAGCGGCCCTTGGTGTAGGGCCCGTCCACCATCCGTTTCAGCTTGTGGCTGTAGCTGCGGCACCAGAACACCCATTCCTTTTCTGGGTCGCGCCTGGCATACAGTTCACTGAGCACCTCGTACAGCTTGTCGGTCATCGGCACCTGCCGGAGCACGGGCTTTCGGTCCTTGTTCTTGAAGGTCTTCAACTCCACGTACCGGTCCTCGAAGTTGACCCGCTTCCATTTCAACCGATGCACCTCGACGCTTCGGGCCAGGGTCTCGCGGATCACCCACAGGTATGGTTGGTCTTCAGGTTTGGCCGCCGCGATGATCCGGTCCAGAGTCTGGGAATCCGGTGTCCGCCTCTTCTTCTCGGCCAAATGGCTTGGAAACGATTCCAGCCCGGCAAAGGGGTTGTCGGCGATGAACCGCTGTCCCCTTTTCATGGCCCAGGCGAATGTCGCCCGCAGGAGCAGCAGGTCGGCATTGGCCGCCAGGGGCGTCGACGACCTGGACCGGGACAGCAAGTAATCGTCAGCCATTCTGCTGGTAATGGTGCTGCACGGCACATCGCCGAAGTGCTTGAGCAACCGCTGGGCGGCGTAGCGGGTGTTCTTGTAATACTGGGTCGAAAACGAGCGCTCCTGCAATGTGTCAAGTCGCCTGTTGAGCATGTCAAGCAAGCCCATGTCGTTCCTTTCGGCCATCTTGTCTGCCTTCGCCACCTCCTTTTTTCTTTGCGCCTGCGCCGCCTGCGCTTCGCGTTTTGTCCGAAACCACGCCTTGGTGTAGCGCTTGCCCTTCACCATGAAGTCGTACCGGAACCCTTTTCCGGCTTTGGAATAGATGGTCATAAATGTCCCTCCGGGAAGGGAAGAACCATGACCCACCGCGTTTGACGCCGCCGATGTCTTCGGCATGGTCGTAGACCCAGTCCACGCTTTTGCCCAGATAGTCTGCGACATCCTTTACGGTGAGTATGCTCGGTTTCGCTTCGTTGTCAAAGCCCACGATTCTTCCCCGGTCTTGTCCTTAAATCTCCCGCCCTGTCCGCCGTGAGCCGACATGGATTGTCGCCCCACAGGTCAGTTTGACACTCCCGGAATATGAAAACGCAAGCTCGGCAAGGGGGAAAATTTCAGAAAGTGACATTTTCCGGATGGCCCTCGGACCTCCACGTTCTCGAGCACCATTTTTGGTGCAGGCAACGAGACCATCGGCCAGATGCCAGAGCGCTGCCTGATTGAATGAACGAGTCAATTCAAACCGCTGCGTTTCACGACCCCATCTGGAAAAATCGAAATTCGTTCCCAGGTAACGGGCCTCATTTGGCGATAGTCCTTCCCTCCTGTCGGCCCCAAGCCGACTGGAGGGAAGGACGGTTCCATGGAGGAGACACATCGCCCAGGCGACGTGTCTCCTCCATGGAACCTCACGCATAAGAGGAAACCCCGCCGAAGCGGGGTCCTGTCACTGACTGCTGCCAAGATAGGCATCGGACACATCCCGCCTTCCTGCGGAATGTCCTGCGGTCACTTCGATGTCGTCACGGGCTTCGGCGTCGAGCCTGGGCCATTCGTCCCCAGCCATGTCATGTGCGGCCTTCTGGAAGGCTTCCACGGATTCGTGCTGGTTGGGCGGCTGATAGCCCGTGTGCTCGACGTACATGTGGTGGAACCGTTCATGGCGGTTGCTGTGCAGGGTCCACCCGCTATCCTTCTTGGTGAAACCGCACAGTCTGGCCGCATAGGACAACTTTTCCTGCCACTTGTCGCCCATCCCTTCAGGCATGAGATTATGAATCCCCGCCCTGTCGGATTGGCTGACCCAAGGCAGCGCCCTTTCCAAGGCCTCCTGCTGCTTGTCAGACAGATTGGTCAGCGTCCTCGGCCGTCCCCCTTTCGTCCCATACTGGATGAGCAGGCTGCGGCCTTCCCTGTCCCAGTCCGCGACCAGATCGACTTTCGCCGATTCTTCGCGGCGGAGCCCCAGTTCCCATTGCAGGCGGATTTGGGCGGCACACCGAGGACCAGATTCATAGCCAAGCTCGTTTTCCAGCTTGTCGATTGCCCCCTGCACGAAGGCGGGGGCAACCGCTTTGCTATTGGCGTTGGCAATGCTGCCCCGCCGGACGTCAAACACATCATTGGTCGGGCTAATGCTGATATTCCCGTAGGCCTTGCAAAGGTCACGGGCCGCCGAAAACACTTCGGCGATTCGCCCGTCACCCCTGCCTTCGTCTTTCATTTGCCTGGCAACCGCAGCAAAATGCTTGTTCGTGATGTTGGTCCATTTGCGAACCCCGAACCCCGCACGGCGAAGCCGATTGGCAAAGGCTCGGGCATTCTGACGGACCCTGTGTTGCTTCGAGCGCGGACCGGACAGGGTTGCCCTGTTCGCGCCCAGTACCAGACTGATGGATTTCATATGGATCTCCTTCCTGAAGTTCGGGGCAACGTCCCGGGACAAAGCAGGTCGGACCTTCCCCGTTTGCCGGGAAATGACCTGCCTATGGCGCAAGTGCGCCACACAACAACCGACACGGGACAAATCAATGTCCGTTTCCCACAGAAGGAAAAATCCTGAGAATCCATTCAATAAGGGTTGCCACCACGCAGGCTCGTTCGTCCTGCGCATAAAGCGGTGGCCGTGGGGGAATTTCGACAACGGCAGATTTATAGACATCTACCGTTTGTCCGGCGGGGGTGCTGTGCTTCAGCCTGGCGTTTGGATGTGAAACTGTGCCGTTTGGAAATGAACGGCAGCGAAGTGCTTGGTGTTACGGCATGTTAGTGCCACTATAAGCGTTCATCAGTTTAGACTTCGTCAAAACTTATGAACGCGCCTTGGTTGCGTCATACCTCCTTTTGGTGACCGACTTATCCAACGGATATACCCCACCATATGACGCCCCCAGACCAACGCGCAAGCTCCGGCAAAAGGATATTTGCCCCTCCCGCCGATTTATCCGCGAGCGTGACGCAAGCAGCCGAGACAGCAAGGCCAGGCCATTCGGGCGACCGGCTCTGGCCGGTCGGCCTTGCCATCTCGGCTTTGCTTACGTCGTCATCCACGCAGGCGACGGCGAGAGGGATGGCGGAGGCGGTTCCAGCTCAAGGGATTGATGCCATGCTCGATCGTAATCGGCTGCACATAAATCAACTAGTTGGTTTATAAAAATTGATTGTAGTTTGCGATTTCGCCTAGCTAACCAAGTTTGAGGTAATGGGATGAGCGAGCTCTAGGCCCGGGATTATCCCCCCCGCGTACACGTGGAAGATTTGTAACAACTCTGATTGATTCGCTGGCGTTTATAAAGGCCAGTCAGTATGGTGGTAACGGACTTTGACGTGGACACAGAAGAGCACATCAAACCGCAAGTCGGAGAATCGACAGTGACATCCAACTACGAGGCTATTCGTGAGAAAAATCGTGAGCTTTACGGCACGGACATCGCCCGATACGGGCGGATTCTGCTGGCGGACCGCTACGATGATCGCACACACTTCATCTTTGAGCTCCTTCAAAATGCGGAGGATGCCCTCGGCCGACGAGGCACCTGGGATGGTACTAGGGGTATCACCTTTGATTTGACATCGGAAAGCCTGACCTTGTCACATTTCGGGGCATCATTTAATGAAGCAGACGTCCGTGGCGTTTGTGGCATTGCGGAAAGCACCAAAGACAGGTCATCCGTTGGCCGCTTTGGCATTGGCTTCAAATCCGTTTACACATTCACTGACCGTCCAGAAATCCACTCCGGTCTGGAGGACTTCACCGTCGAAAACTATGTGCAACCAAGGCGCGCAGACCGGTTGGAGCTCAAGCCGGAAGAGACACGGATCATATTGCCGCTGAAGCCAGAAGACACGACTGCGCTGCATGAAATCACTGAAGGATTCAAACGCCTTGGGCCAAGCTCTTTGCTCTTTTTGCGGCACATCAATGAAATATCCTGGAATGCCCCCGGAGGGGCCTCGGGAATCTACCTGCGCAGTCAACCGACTTTCCTCGCGCCGGACGTCCAGAAAATCACCGTGATCGGCCAGGAGAGCGGCCAAGCTGACGTTGACCAAAATTGGATCGTATTCCGGCGAGATGTCTTTCTTGCTGATGGCGCAATGGGGGGCAGTGTTGAAGTGGCCTTCTCCGTCGAGGCTGACGGTGACGAGCCCGGCCAATGGTCGGTGCGGCCAGTGCCGACTTCGCCTCTGGTCGTTTTTTTCCCAACCGTGGTGTCGACCAATTTGGGTTTTCTGGTGCAAGGGCCTTACCTGACGACGCCCAGCAGGGACAACATCCGGCAAGGCGAACCTTGGAATCAGCACTTGGTTGAGGAAACCGCAGCCCTTGTGGTTGATGCAATAAGATGGTTTCGTGAGAAGTCGATGCTAGACACCTCCACTTTACGATGCCTCCCCCTCGACCGACAAGGGTTCAAAGACTCGATGTTCGCCCCATTTTTTGAGGCTGTTCGACAAGCATTCCTTGATGAGGCGCTGCTCCCCCGGTTCGGAGGGGGGTACGTGGCAGCGGGGCAGGCAAAGCTAGCTCGAACCCAAGAACTTCGCGAATTGTTTTCACCTGGGCATGTGGCTGTGCTTTTCGACATAGAAGGTGCTGCTTGGCTCTCCGGTGACATCACGGAGGACAAAGCGCCAGAAATTCGCAAATATCTCATGCGCGAACTCGAAATTGAAGAAGTCACGCCAGCAAAAATCGTCTCACGCCTCAGCCGAGAGTTCTTGGAGGCTCAGGCTGACGAATGGATCGTGCTATTGTACCAGTTCTTGAGCGAACAAGAAACCGCGTTACGGCGATACCTCGACACAATCCCCCTGCTCCGTCTTGCCGATGGCAGCCACATCGTTGCGAGGGAGAATGGCAAACCGACAGCCTTCTTGCCCAGTGGCTCAGAAACAGGTTTTCCGACGATTCGCAATGCGGTCTGCTCCACGATGGAGTCGCGGAATTTTTTGCTTTCGCTGGGAATCACAGAACCAGACTTGGTTGATGATATCATCTGGAATGTGAAGCCAAAATATGACCAATCGGAGGTGGTCGTCGGCGACACGGAGTATGTCACTGACATTGAGCGCATCCTTGCTGCCTTCGAAACGGATTCCAAGGCCCAGAGGCAGAAG
Source organism: Pseudodesulfovibrio aespoeensis Aspo-2 (assembly GCF_000176915.2). Taxonomy (NCBI): domain Bacteria; kingdom Pseudomonadati; phylum Thermodesulfobacteriota; class Desulfovibrionia; order Desulfovibrionales; family Desulfovibrionaceae; genus Pseudodesulfovibrio; species Pseudodesulfovibrio aespoeensis. The sequence goes on along the minus strand of NC_014844.1, from coordinate 3,588,944 downwards.
CTTCTCTCCGGACTGCGAGAAACCGCTTTCGTGAAAATCGTAGAGGTCGGCAGTGTAAGGTCAGAAGGGTATGGCAAGCCGAGTGAAACCTACCTCGCCACGGAACGGTTGAAGCAACTTTTTGCAGGTGTGCCTGGCATTCAGATTGTCGACGATTCATATTTCTGCCTGCGAGGGGAAAACATACGCGAGTTGCTTGAGGCTTGTGGCGCGCTTCGTTACCCCCGCCCGGTTGAAGCACCTAACTCATTGACTCGGGAGGAGCGCCAAGAACTCCGACGGCAAGCTGGACATGAAGACACATCTCGCATCAATGACCGCGTTACAGATTGGAATCTCCAAGGCTTCGACGCGTTGTTGAAAACGATGCCGACATTGGCGAGGGAAGAGCGTGTCCACCGGGCACTGCTTATTTGGGAGAGTCTCGGAGACCTTGCAGAACGACGTGGGGAAGGCCTCTTTGAAGGCAAATACACATGGACACATTATGGAAACTACCAAAAAGAGTTCCCCGCCGCCTTCATACGTCAATTGAACTCGGAACGATGGGTGCCTGATGCAGCTGCAGAGTTGCAGCTGTCTGAATCAGTCGTATTTGACTTTCTCGGGTGGAAGCCCAACTCATTTCTGTTGTCCAAAATCCCCTTCAAGCCTCCAATTATTGATCAACTCGCAAAAGAGGCCGGCATAGACCCTGCGGTGCTTGACCTGCTGAAGAAGCATGGCCTCACCAACGTTTCTGACTTGGCGTCTCGCCTCGGCATCAGTCAGCCATCAGGTGAAACAGATGGCGAGAACGAAGAAGATAACCAAGGGACTGTGACACCCTACGAGGAGGATGTTGACAGCACTGGTAATTTTGGAGCCGGTGAAGCTGACGACCTGGCCAAAACGTTCGGCAGTAATGGCGACGAGAATTCAAAGAATCGTTCAACTGGGCGCGGAACGCATGGTCCGGTCGGGGGCGACGACGCAGCAACAGGACAGAGTAAAGCTGACAGACATACTCGTGGCGAATCAAGGCCCGCAGGCGACAGCGTTGGGGAGAAAGACCGGAATGCGAGAGGCAATGGCGGAAGCAGGTCATCCGGTCACGCCGGTGGACATCCCTTTATTTCATATGTGGGTGCTCATCCAGACGCGGAGCCCGCTGACCCAGATGGACTCGATCATGCGATGCGCATGAAGATTGAGGAACAGGCCATCGAACAAATCATCCAGATCGAGCCTGCGCTTCGCCGAACACCTCCAGGCAATCCCGGATTCGATCTTTATGAAATCGGCAGCGATGGCGAGCCAATCCGTTGGGTTGAGGTAAAGTCAATGACAGGAAGCCTAGCAGACCACCCGGTTGGGCTTTCGCGCACCCAGTTTAACTTTGCACGCGAATGCGGAATGGCGTATTGGCTGTACGTGGTCGAGTACGCGACAAACCATGAGAAAACGCGCATCCTTCGAATCCAAGACCCAGCCTCACGTGCAAAAACATTTACATTTGATCATGGGTGGAGTCAGATAGCACAAGAAATCCCCCTATCGTGAGGGAGGGGCAAGGCGACAGAGCCAAGGCTCTGTTTTTGAGGAGAAGTGACCTCGGCTCTTCGGGCCACTGGGCGACGATTTTTTGGTAGACAGATTCATGGGCTATGCCGCCTTTCCAGGGCAATCCTGATACCTCATCACAGCCTGAGGATAATGCCAACTCAAAACAGCCCCCTTGCTGAAGCCGGGTCAAAATGCTAGGTCATTCTTCATGCACAAAGGACACGCCGAAACAAAATAGACAAATAAAATCAAATCATTGCCGCTCTGCCGAAAAACAAGACGTTCCGAGTCTTCTCTTCGGAATGGTTGTGGACCGGGGCTCTAGCATGCTGCAGACACGCGAAGTATTCTGGAAGCCAGCGCTATACTCATGTTGACGCGGCTTGGTTTTTTTGCTATAAACTATTCAAATATAAAGACTATTCTTTCTGGGCGTGTGTGAAAAAATGTGTTGATTTCGTTCCAAAATCACCAGAAATCGTCTGCAATCGCCGAGAATCACCAGAAGTAAGTCCCCGCCATGTTAGGATAACACGGTAGGGACTCACTTCTTGAATACGCGGTGGGTCTTTTTGGAAAAAGTTTTCCCCCCGGACCCCCTTTTCAAAACTTGTTGGTTCTACGCCGCCTGGAAGGGTGCAGGGCAAAGGAAGGACTTGATGGCGGCGTAGGGGCCTGCCGTGCGCATAAGACGATCCTCTTCTTGTCAAAAAGTGAAAAAGGTTGCCTTTGCGCGCAGCCACGCCCTCTCCGCGGAGCGGAGCGCCAAAAAGTTTGGGAAGGGACAAGGGATGGGGGGTCCAGGGGGGAAGGGGAGAGGGAGAACCCTTTTCAAAGGGTTTCCCTCTCCCCTTCCCCCCTGGCCGCCGGAGGCAAAACCATTTGCCCTGGTGGCTTGGGGGCTGATAGACACAGGGCATGTGTGGAATCATCGGTTTTCTGGACCCTGGCCTGGCGGGCGATGCGCAGGGCGCGCGTCGGCTGGCCGGGCGCATGGCTTTGGCCCTGGCCCATCGCGGCCCGGACGGGTTTGGCGAGTATGCGGACCCGGCGGTCGGGCTTGGCCTTGGGCATCGCAGGCTGGCCATCATCGATGTGTCCGAGGCCGGGGCGCAGCCCATGGCCAGCCGGGATGGCCGGTTCGTGCTGACCTACAACGGCGAGTTGTACAATTATCGGGAGCTGCGGCGCGAACTGGATGGGGTGGAGGGGTCGCATCTGCCATGGCGCGGGGATTCGGACACCGAGGTGCTGCTGGCTGCGTGTCAGGTATGGGGCGTGCGCGCGGCTCTGGGGCGCGCGGTGGGCATGTTCGCCTTGGGGCTGTGGGACGGCGCGGAGCGCGTGCTGGTCCTGGCCCGCGACCGCATGGGCGAGAAGCCGCTGTATTATGGCATGGCGGGCCGTGCTTTTGTCTTTGCCTCGGAGCTCAAGGCGTTGCGGGCGCATCCGGCGTTCGAGGCCGGGCTGGACATGGAATCCCTGGCCCTGTTCCTGCGCTGCCAATATGTGCCTGCGCCGCGATCCATCTATAAGGATGCGCGCAAGCTGCTGCCCGGTCATCTGCTGGAGGCCAGACCCGGCGATGCGGCCCTGCCGGAGCCCGAGGCCTATTGGACCCTGCGCCGGACCGTGGAGCGCGCCCTGGCCGATCCCTTCCGGGGCGGCGAGGACGAGGCGCGGGACCGGCTTGAGGCGCTGCTGCGCGGGGCGGTGGCCGGGCAGATGGTTTCGGACGTGCCGCTGGGGGCGCTGCTTTCCGGCGGGGTGGACTCGTCGCTGGTCACGGCCCTGATGCAGGCGGAGTCGTCCCGGCCTGTCAGAAGCTTCACCATAGGATTTTCCGACGCCAATTATGACGAGTCGGCGGACGCGGCGCGGGTGGCCGCCCATCTGGGCACCGAGCACACCGCGCTTTTCGTCACCCCGGCGGATGTGCTGGGGCTGGTGGACGCCCTGCCAAACATCTATGACGAGCCGTTTTCCGACGCCTCGCAACTGCCCACCTGCATGGTTTCGCGGCTGACGCGCAGCCATGTCACGGTCTGCCTGACCGGCGACGGCGGGGACGAGCTGTTTGCGGGCTACAACCGCCACGTCAGCGGGCCGGCCATCTGGGATCGGGTCAGCCGGTTGCCCGTGGGGCTCAGGGGCGCGCTGGGGTCTGCAATGCGGCTCCTGTCGCCCGGCGGGTATGACGCCCTGTTCAGGGTGGCTGGCAGAGCGGTGCCTGGGCTGGCGAGGGTCCGCACGCCGGGGCTCAAGGCGCACAAGCTGGCCGATGCCCTGCCTGCGGCTGACCGCGAGGATCTGTACTGGCGGCTCGTCTCCACTTGGCACAAGCCGGGGGAGGTTCTGGCTGGCGGCGGGGGCGGCGGGCGTGGAATCCGGCCCGACATGCCGGAGCTGGGCGATTTTACCCGCTGGATGCAGTATGCGGACACCGCGACCTATCTGCCCGGCGACATCCTGCACAAGGTGGACCGGGCCACCATGGCCGTGTCCCTGGAGTCGCGCGCGCCGTATCTGGACCACCGGGTGGCGGAGTTCGCGTGGCGGCTGCCCGTGTCCATGCTGGTGGCTGGCGGCCAGGGCAAGCGTATTTTGCGCCGGGTGCTGGACAACTATGTGCCGCGCGCCCTGGTGGACCGGCCCAAGGCCGGGTTTGACGTGCCCCTGGACCGGTGGCTGCGCGGGCCGCTCAAGGCGTGGGCTGCCGAGCTGCTGGCCCCGGACCGGCTCAGGCGACAGGGGCTGTTCAATGAGGGAGTGGTGGCCCGGCAACTGGCGGATCACGCCAGCGGCAGGCGCGACAACCAATACCGGCTCTGGAACCTGCTCATGTTCCAGGCATGGCTGGAGCGGTGGACACCGGGTCTGTGAGGGGGAGCGGGACTCAGCAGAGGCGGTCGAGGCCCAGGCCCACGAGGATGGACACGCCGAGCCACAGGGCGGTCTTGCACGCCCCGGCCAGACGGCTGGCTGGCGCGCTGTCGGCATCTTCGGGGAGGAACAGGTATTTCCATTCGAAAGGCGGGATGTCACGAGTCATGGCGGCCTCCTGGCGGACGGTGTTCTTCATGTTCCCGTCATAGGCCGGTGGGGGGGCGGGGTCCAATCGCAATGGGTGAACCAAGGCATAACGAATCCGGATTGCTTCGCGCTGGAAATGTCAGTAGGAAGGCTTCATGGAACTCTATCAGTTGAGAACCTTCATCGCCGTGGCCGACGAGGGCAACCTGACCAAGGCCGGCCAGCGCATCCACGCCAGCCAGCCTGCGGTCAGCGCCCATATCAAGGCCCTTGAGGGCGAGCTTGGGGTGACCCTGTTCGTGCGCACGCCGCGCGGCATGCAGCTGACCGATTCGGGGCGGGGTCTGAAGGACAAGGCCGAGGTCATTGTCCGGGCCGCCGAGGACATGCTCAATCAGGCCAGGGTTTTCAGCCGCGACCTGACCGGCACGCTGGGCATCGGGCTGAACACCGACCCGGAGTTCCTGCGCGTGGCCGACCTGACCGAGCGCATGGCCGAGGCCCATCCCCACCTGCGTCTCAAGCTGGTGCAAGGCCCGTCGGGCGTCATTCTCAGGGATGTGCGCGACCGGAGACTCGACGCCGGGTTCTCGTTTTTCGACAACTGCTATCCCGAGGTGACAGCCATCAAGCTGGCCGAGATCCCGGTACGCGTGGTGGCCCCGGCGGCCTGGGCCGACAGGGTCGCTGGCAAGTCCCTGGACCAGCTCGCCTCCTTGCCCTGGGTCAAGCCGGACATGGGCTGCCCGTTCATGGTCGCCTTTGGCCACCTCTTTACCGGCGCGAATGTGGAACTGACCGACTATGTGGAGGTGGACAGCGAGGATGTCATCCGCAGGCTGGTGGCCACGGGCCGGGGCATCTCCATCCTCAAGCAGGCGGACGCCGACGCCATGGCGCGCGAGGGCAGCGCCATCATCTGCGACGCCGGGCCGCATCTCTCCCTGAACATCAATTTCGTCTACGCCAAGTGCCGTGCGGAGGACCCCCTGGTCCGCGCCCTGGCCGAGGTGGTGGCCGCCGTGTGGGGCGACGCACCCCTGTGCGGCTGCCAAGCGGAAAAAGCGCAAAGCGGGCGGAAAACAGCCTGACGAGCTTGACCGTCCAACCTCCACACAAAACGAGCACGCAAACCACACAAAAAAGACCCCGCCTGTTTCAGGCGGGGTCTTTTGCTTTTCGGGGAGGGGGGTTAGTCAACCTTGCGGTAGGCCTTGGGCGCGGCGTTGCAGATGGGACATTTGTCTTCGGGCTGGCCGTTGGTGGTGTGGCCGCACACGGAGCAGATGTAGAATTCGGCGTTTGCGAACACGTCTGTGTCGGCCTTGAGGGCCTTGGTGTACAGCTCGGCGTGGATCTTCTCGGCCTCGTTGGCAAAGCCGAAATAGCGCAGCACTGCGTTTTCGCCTTCGGCCTTGGCGTCCTCCATCATGTCGGGATACATGGATTTGAACTCGTAGGTTTCGCCCTCGATGGCGTCCTTGAGGTTCTCCTCGGTGGTGCCGATGCCCTTCATCAGGCGCAGGTGGGCGTGGGCGTGGATGGTCTCGGCAGCGGCTGCGGCGCGGAAGAGCTTGGCCACCCCGGGCTTGCCGTCAACATCGGCCCTTTCGGCATAGGCGAGGTATTTGCGGTTGGCCTGGGATTCTCCGGCAAAGGCGTCTTTCAGATTCTTCATGGTCTTGCTCATGGGTATCTCCTTAGTCTTTTGGGTCTATTGTTTTCAGCGAGTGTACGTTTTTCTTGAAGCCATTTCTACATCAACCCGGTGACCAGACGCAAGAAAAAAGTGATAATAATTCCTAAAATTATGATAACCACTCGTTATAATGAAATTATGGTTGGAACCGTGTCGGGCAAGGGGAACGGTGGAAGAGAAATAAAGAGCCGCCCCTGCCCGGACGGAAAGGATAAAATCCGGGCAAGGGCGGCTCAAACCCGCGTGGTGTGGGGGCCTGTCGGCCCCGAAAGATCAGAATCCGCGTGAGAAAAGGGTCAGGGCAAAGGCTGCCATGCCTGCGGCCACGGTCTGGCTGGCCCGGCGGACACGGGGGGTGCGGCGGGGCAAGGCGGGTTGCGCGGTGCGCGCGTTGGCGGCGCGCTGGCGCATGGCCATCATTGAAAGTCGGGTATCGCAATCCATGCTCATGGGGTTCTCCTTTCTTCTGCCGCCGGTCAGGGTCTGCCGGTCGGGGTGCCACCAGTTGGGCGGTTTTCCATGTCTGCATATCTACGGAACCTGTTGAAACCAATCCAATTGTATTGTGTGATGCTCTCGATCTGGTTTTCCGATCAAGGTGACGAATGTGTATCAGCGAGGGTGATTGACTTTTGGGCCGCAGTGCCGGACAAGGGGCCATGGAACTCTACCAGCTCAAGACTTTTGTGGTTGTGGCCGAGGAAGGCCACCTGACGCGCGCCGCCGAGCGGCTGCACGCCAGCCAGCCCACCATCAGCGCCCACATCAAGGCGCTGGAGGATGAGCTTGAGACCCGGCTCTTCATCCGTACGCCCAAGGGCATGCGTTTGACCGAGGCCGGGAGCCGGCTGCGCGACAAGGCGGGCGAGGTGCTCCGGGCCGCCCGCGAGCTCAAGCTCGAGGCCAGGAACATGGGCGGCGAGCTGGTGGGCGATCTGTCCATCGGGCTGAACACGGACGCCGAGTACCTGCGCATCGTGCCCCTGCTCAATTCCCTGGCGACCCAGCATTCCAAGATCACGCTTCAGATCCTCCAGAGCGCCAGCACCGCGGTGCAGGGGCAGATCAACCAGGGCAAGCTCGACTGCGGGTTCATCTTTGGCCCGCCCCGGCACGCCGATATCCTGACCGTGCGCCTGGAGACTACCCGGTTCTTCGTGGCCGTGCCGGATATCTGGAAGGACAGGATCAAGGGCGGGCTTGCGGCCCTGGCCGAGCTGCCGTGGATCATGGACCCCAGCGACAACCCGCTGCAACGGCTCATCGGACCGTTCTTTTCCACCCGCAACCTCAAGCCCGCCTATGAGATGGAGGTGGACGGCGACGAGGTCATCCGCGTCCTGGTGGCCGCGGGCAAGGGCGTCTCATTCCTGCGCGAGAACGAGCTCAAGGCTGCCAACCGGATCGGCGTGGTCCACGCCGTGCCCTTTGAGGAGTTGTCCATCGACCTGCACTTTGTCTGCCTCAAGCGGCGCGATCAGGACCCGGTCATGCGCGCGGTCATCGACCACGTCAGAAAGGTCTGGGGGCTGGAGTAGGGGGCTTCGGGCCGCAATGTCCGCCAGGACAGGCAAACGGGATGGGCGAGAGCCGCATCCCGTTTTTTGTCGTCCCTGAAAGTCTGCCAGCTCAGATCCTGTCCTTCACCTGCCGGAAAAACTCCTGGAGAAAGCGGGGGGTGGTCTGCTCGCCGTTGACATCGAGGCGGTCGAGGAGGACCACCAGATTGCCGCGCGGGGTGGTGGTGGAGAGAAAATGGAGCGCGTGGGAATCGCCGCCAGGGGTCTGCATGGTGAATATCCAGGTGTCGTCATCGCGGTGCCAGTTGGACAGGGAGGCCCCGCTCTCCTCGGCGTCGCGCACCAGGGCCTCGACAAAGGCCGAGAGCGGCAGCCTGCCTGGCACGCCCAGGAACTCGCCCTGGTCGTTGCGGATGACGATGGGCGTGTTCAGGAAGGCGTCTGAGGGGCGTTCCATGGACCGGGACCGGTCCGCGCCGGTCTTTTCAAGGGTATAGGACTTCACGTCGCCGTCCGGGGTGGTCACGTTGACGATCTTCCTGGCCCGGACCGGTTTCTCGCTTGGCGCGTCCCCGGCATCGGGCGAGGAGGACGTAGGTAGTGTGTCCGATGCCGGGGGTTTCGAGTGTGCCAGAAAAATTCTGAAGGCCTCGCTGTTTTGCTGCTGCACCTCGATCAGGCTCTCCACTGCGGCCTCAAGCTTGGCCAGCCGCTGCCCGGACTTGGCCTGGGCCGTGGCCAGCCCGGCCATGCCCTGCATCATCTGCCCGGCGGTGGCAAAAAATTTCTCAAGATATTCCTGCGAGATGACTCCGCCTTCGCCCTCGGTCGCAGGGAGGGGGGGGGCGCTCGCCGTCCGGGCAGACCGCCGCGCCGACAAGGATTCCTTGAAGTTCTCTTTGAGGATTTTCAAGGTTTCGTTGACGGACAGCCCCTTGTCAAAGCAGTCGCGAATCCTGAGACAGACCTCGCCCGCCTCCTTCCTGAACCGGATGGGCTTGCCGCGCGTGAGCACCGGGATGAAGCCGGGGAACTTGCGCCGGTAGCTCTTGATGGTCGTTTCCGAGACCTTGCACAGGGCGGCGAGATCCCTATGGGTGTATGAGTCGTCCATGGTTCCTGTCCGTATCCGGCTGGGGGGTGCGGGCGATCAGCCCGATGACGCGGGTGGCGAGATGCAGCCGCCGTGGCCGCAGCAGCCTGCGGCTCCAGACACAGGAGACCGCGTCTGTCCGGCGGGTGCCAAGAGAGCTTGCCCGGCCAAGGCGGACAACCACCTTCAGGGGCGTGGAAGCAAAGACGAGCCGTGCCATGCAGTCCTCCCTGTTTCAGTATCGTCACCTATCGTCACCCTTGGCTGCCATCACACAACGCCAAAAGGCAACTTACCGGACTCTTATCTCGAAAAAGTCTGGAGGTCAACAGGCAGGTGGTTTTTCCCTGCCAGGCGCGGTGTCAGTCCGGTTTGAAGCAGCGACGCGGATTGGACGCTTTTTCGCGGCCCGCTACAGGCGGCGGGCGATGGTGGCGTGGATGCGGCGCGAGGCGGATTCGTTGCCGAACAGGCCGACGCGCACCGAGATCTCGGTCAGGTTGTCGCCCACCAGCTTCATGGTGATGTAGACGGTGTCGCCGGAGAGCTTGCCCACGATCTTGGCCGAGGAGCCGTCCTTGCTCTCGCTGGTCACGGGAATGGACAGCTCCTTGCAGGCGGCGATGCTGGCGGCGATGCTTTTTTGCAGGCTCGCCTTGTAGGTGTTTTTGGCCTGTCCGTCGAGGTAGACATAGGTGCCTGCGGCGGCAGCGCCGCCCAGGAGTATGGCGCCGCATCCGGCGGAACACAGGAGCATGGCGCTCAGGATCATGGCGGCGGTGGCGCGCGTGATGGTCTTCATGGTTGTTTCCCCTTGCGCTGGAGTCAGTTGATGACAATGGACTTGACGTCCCTCTTGTTCACCTCAATGACTTCGGGCTGGAAATTGTTGGGGTTCATGGAAATGAAGGTGTATGTGGCCGGGCTGTCCGTGCCGAGGTAGAGGCGCGATTCGGCAAAGAACAGCTCTTTTTTCTTCTTGTCCACGATGGTGAAGGTGTGCGGGTCCTTGAAGGCGATGGAGGACCAGTTCTGCAGGTCGGTCAGGCGGGTCAGGCTGATGATGGTCGACGAGCGGCCATTGAGCTTGCCAGCGATATAGATGAAATATTTCCCGAGCTTCTGGAAGTCCATGATGTTGTGGACCGTGCCGTTGTTCAGGGTCACGGAACCCAGCGGTTCCAGCCGCAGGTTGTCGCTGATGACGCTGGTGTAGCCTTGGGTGGCGGGCGTTTGCGCCTCGGTTGCGCCTGCTTCGTCTTCTTGGTTTTCCTCATCCGTTTCAGAGGCTTGGCGCGCCTCTTCCGGCGTCATCTCCGGCGCCGCGCCCGTCTGGTCGGGGTCGATCTCGTCCTCGGAGGCGGCTTCCATGGCAGACTCCGTGGCTCCGGGGGCAGACTCCGTGGCTTTGGGCTCTGCCCCGTCGGGCGTCGTCGACTCCGCCGGCGTGGTCGCCGGGAGCGGGGCGTCGTCGGAATAGGTGTCCAGGGCCTGGCCAGTGGCCGAGACAAGGAGCAGGAGCAACAGGGTCAGGAAAATGGTCCGCATGAATCCTCCGGGAATCCGTATGGCGCACATCGCAGTGATGGCACTTAAGTACCACAGGTTGTCGAAAAAGTCTAAACAAGCCGGGGCAAGGGAATCGGCGGGCTTGTGCCCTGGGGCTTTCTTGCTGACTGACAGGAGAGGGGGCAGACGTGGTCACGCGGGCGGGGCCGCTGGCCGCTGTGGCCGGAGGACAGATAAATATGCGAGACATCTTTACAGGTTGCCGCATGGGCCGCTTCAGGGTAAGGTCGGCACGCGACAGGAGGAACTTCACCTCTCACCCTGGAATGAAGCGATGATAGCAAATGTGGCCTGCGCCGCGCTCATGGGCATAGACGCCTTCAAGGTCGAACTCGAAGTCGATTTCTCCCGTTCCGGCATGCCCGCCTTCACCATGGTCGGACTGGCCGAGGGCGCGGTCAGGGAATCCAAGGAGCGCGTCTTTTCCGCGCTCAAGAATTGCGGGTTCAAGGTGCCGCCTGCGCGCATCACTGTGAATCTGGCCCCGGCGGATGTGCGCAAGGAAGGCAGTGCCTATGACCTGCCCCTGGCCGTGGGCATTCTCTGCGCCATGGGCGTGATCCCGTGGGGCGCCGCCGAGGGGTGGTACATGGCGGGCGAGCTGTCCCTGACCGGCGAGCTCAAGCCCGTGTCCGGCGTGCTGCCCCTGGCCCTGGCGGCGCGGGCGGGCAAGGGCCGGGGCATCGTCGTGCCTGCGGCGAATGGCCGCGAGGGCGCGGTGGTCAAGGATATCCCGGTCATCGGGGCCACGGACCTGGGCCAGGTGGTGCGCATGCTCCTGGGCGAGGAATCCGTGGAGCCCGCTGCCGTGGACATCGACACCCTGTGGGCCGAGCGGCGGACCTTCCTGAGTGATTTCGCCGAGGTCAAGGGCCAGGAACACGCCAAGCGCGCCATTGAGATCGCGGCCGCCGGGGGCCACAATCTGCTCTTCATCGGCCCGCCCGGCTCGGGCAAGACCATGCTCGCCAAGCGCATCCCCACGGTGCTCCCGCCCCTGCTCTTCGAGGAGGCCCTGGAGGTGACCAAGATCTATTCCGTGGCCGGGCAGCTGCCGGACGGGCAGGCGCTCATGGTCACGCGCCCCTTCCGCACCCCGCACCACACCATTTCCGACGTGGGCCTCATCGGCGGGGGCCGTTATCCCCAGCCCGGCGAGACCTCCCTGGCCCACCGGGGTGTGCTCTTTCTCGACGAGATGCCGGAGTTCAAGAAGTCCGTGCTCGAAGTGCTGCGCCAGCCCCTGGAGGATGGCGAGGTGACCATCTCCCGCTCGCTGGTGTCGCTCAGATACCCGGCGGACATCATGCTGGTGGCGGCCATGAACCCCTGCCCCTGCGGCTACCTGACGGACGACACCCACCCCTGCCAGTGCTCGCCGCTGGCCGTGCAGCGCTACCGCTCGCGCATCTCCGGCCCGCTGCTCGACCGCATCGACCTCCAGGTGGAGGTGCCTGCCGTGCCCTATGACGACCTCAAGCAGACCAGGGGCGACATCGACTCGGCCACCATGCGCGCTCGGATCATCGCGGCCAGGGCCATCCAGACCGCGCGCTATGCGGACCAGCCCATAGCCCTCAACTCCGAGCTGACAGGCTCTGCCCTGGAGGATTGGTGCCGCCTGGGCGACACGGAGCACGCCTTTCTGAAAAAAGCCGTGGAATCCCTGGGCCTCTCGGCCCGCGCCTACGTCCGCATCCTGCGCATCTCGCGCACCATCGCCGACCTGGACGGGGCCGACTGGATCGGCCCGGCCCATCTGGCCGAGGCCATCAACTACCGCAGCATGGACCGGCAGGGCTAGAGGCGAGAGGCGGGTTTGTGAAGCCGCATGTTCATGATGCGGAAGCGTGTCCGACAAGGAGGTTTCCCCTTTGCGGGTGAATTCGATCAGTTGCTTGGGTGTTCCGCAATTAAACAGGAACTCACACTTCGACGAGCCACCGAGTGTAGCTCAGCCACTCCAGTCGTTGACAATCCGCCGAATATCCCCGCCGCCTCACATCACCGCGCCATCAGCGCGAATACGCCCCATCCAAGGTATTCACGGGTGTATGCGGCGTAGCGCTTTGGCTCCAAGGTCAGTTTGGCTCGAACATCTTTTGCGAAGTCGTCGTCGGGATTTGATTCAAGCCATCGGCGCATTGTGAGCCACTTGGCCGCCTCGTACCTATCCCAGCCTTCTTGGTCTGCCAGAACCATTTCCACAACATCGAAGTCGAGGCCGTCGAAAGACGCGAGAAGTTCTGGAAGCATGAGAAAGTCGGAGATAGAATCGGCACCGCATCCCTTGGCAACGTCTTCCGTCGGTGGTATCTGCAACCAGTAGGGTTCGCCGATGAGGATGATTCCTTTGGTGCAGAGACTCTTCGCCAGAAGCTCGATGGTGCCGACGACTCCCCCCCCGATCCACGTGGCGCCGAGACAGGCTGCCACCCCGACTTTTTCGCCCGCGACGTAGCCGGCAGCGTCGCCGTGGATGAACACGACCTGATCGGTGACCCCGAGTTCTTCAGCGCGGAGTTTCGCTTGCTTGGAGAACAACCGGCTCATGTCGATGCCGACTCCGACGATTCCGTAATCGCGTGCCCAAGTGCACAGCATCTCGCCCGAACCGCTGCCGAGGTCGAGCATACGAATCCCCGAGTCCAGGCGCAACGCTGCGCCGAGTGTGGCGAGCTTTTCTGGTGTGAACGGGTTATGGATGCGGTGAGCGCTCTCGGTAATGTTGAAGATACGTGGGATGTCCAATGCAGAATCTCCTGTTACTAAGTTGTGCTATGAAGTGATTCCTGCCAAATGTCAGTTCTTGCACACCAGAAAACCTATTGCCAGAGCCATAATCTGTCAAAATACTAATAAATAGCTTATTTATCGACGATATGGTTGATCATAATACATGCAACAATACTACGTATGGTCATAGTGCGCATGCTACTTTTTGTTTAAGAAAAGAAAAAGCGCCCCGACCAAAGTCAGGGCGCTAGGATATTAGCCGATTTTACTGGCATTAATTATTTTGTATATAGCCTTTTCTGACAAGAAGTATTGCTCGGCCAATTCAGCAACAGAGAAACCTGCCAATCGCCTGGACAGAATTTCCATATTTCGTGCCCGAATGGTTTCCCTTGTCTGTGTATTTGCACCCCACGACTGTTTTTTTTCTTCTTTACGTGGGATGTAAATATAATCACCGTCAATATACTGCTGAACTGCACTCAATAAGTTGTGCGGCAAGATATCAATTGCTTTTTTATAGCTCATTCTGCTCCTCCTATTTTTGTATCAGGATTGAGCAAGAGCGATTGCCTAAAAGATTATGTTGTTATGCAATAGCCCTTGCTATGCATAATGAACAGAATCCAATTGCGTAAACATCAAGTCTCCTTAGTAATAGTTGTCGAAAAAAATATATGGGGCTGTGCCAGATAACTAGCCCATATACCTTCTAACCCACTGTTTCAGCTGTTTAAACTGACTTCGCGGATTGCTGTTATTAAAACGCCACTCGCATTCCTTTAAAAACAGAGAAAAATGCTTGGTTGGAATGCCGTTGAATTTCCTCATATGGCGTTTGGCCTGGTTCCAAAAATTCTCGATTCCATTGATGTGGTTGTGGCTATCTGCAAACAGCTTCGAGTGGTTGATTCGGAAGTGTTTGAATGCTGACACATCGAGGACATTGTAGCCATACCAGCAGTCCGAGTAAACCACACTGTCTGGCTGGATTCTTTCCTGAATAATGGGAAGCAAGGTTTTACCTTTTGCATCAGGAATCACCTGTGTATATACCTTCCCACCCCTTTTAAGGATTCCAAAAACAGGAACCTTACCAGCCGCCCCACGTCCTCTTTTGCCCTTTCGCTTGCCACCGAAGTAGCTTTCATCGACCTCAAATTCGCCAAAATCCATCCCTTCACAGGACTCTTCTTCCGCTATGATTTCCCGGAGCCGGTGAAAGTAATAGGCGGCTGTTTTGACGTTCACACCAACCAGATCAGCAGCACAACGAGCTGTCGTGCCGGCAACAAAATGTTCGATTAAACGAAGCTGCTTGTCCTTGCTCAAACGACTTTTTCGCATTGCCATACTGATAACCCAGAGGAGTTATCTGGTACAGCCCCAAATATATTTATCTGCTGGGTCTGTCAATGGATGCATGCCATTGCCCGTGAAAGGCATTTGTGAAAGTCAACGGCTGGTCGGGTTGACGTACCGCCATCGGTTTGAGTTCGTGTTCTGTCTGGGGGATTGACTCCCCTGATGGTCTGGGCGTAGCCCAGAGGGACCGCGCCTGAGGTCAGGGGCGGAAAACCGTCACGAGGGTCATTGATGCTGGGCGTTCACGATCTCGCGCTGTTTGTTGTTTCCGGCCTGCTTCTGAACATCACGCCGGGTCAGGACGTGGCCTATATCGTCAGCCGCAGCGCGGCCCACGGGCTGCGCGACGGGGCTGTGGCCGCGCTCGGCATCGGCACGGGGTGCTTTGTGCATGTCTTTGCCGCCGCGCTCGGGCTCTCGGCCATCCTGGCCACCTCGGCCACGGCATTTCTGGTGGTCAAGCTGGTGGGCGCGGCCTATCTGGTCTATGTGGGCGCGGCCATGCTCCTTGGCCGGGGCAACGGCGGCCCGGCCCGGCGCGACTCCCTGGACAAGGCGTCGGCCCGCAAGGTCTTCAGCCAGGGGTTTCTGACCAACGCCCTCAATCCCAAGGTGGCCCTCTTCTTTCTGGCCTTCCTGCCCCAGTTCGTGGATGCCGGGGCCGGGTCAAGGCCCATGGCCTTCCTGCTGCTGGGCGTCATCTTCACCTTCAACGGCACCCTGATCAACCTGCTCTGGGCATGGTCCGCGGCCCGGCTCTCGACCATGCTCGGCGGTGGCGGGCGCTTCGGCGTCTGGATCAAGCGGGCCGTGGGCACCCTCTTCATCAGCTTTGGCATCCGTCTGGCCCTGGCCGAATAGCCTGCGCCGCCTTGGGCGGGTGCGCCGGGCTTCGGGCGTCTGGCAGGGATTGTATGGAAGGGGGGTCTGGAAACGCGCACGACTCAGTGTCGGGCGCGCCTGACGACGCGTCACGGAAGGGGACGAGCCGCCTGGGCGACCCTGCCAAAAGGGCACACCTATCGACCCCCGGCAACGCGCACGTGTCGAGGGAGGCTGGCCGGGAGCGGAACCGGTCTAGCGGCGGGAGCGGGGTTCCCTGGGACGGGCTTCCCTGGGACGGGCTTCGTTGACCTTGAGGGTCCGCCCGCCCATGTCCTTGCCGTCCAGGGCCTCGATGGCTTCGAGGGCACCCGCGTCGTCCATCTCGACAAAGCCGAAGCCACGGAAGCGGCCCGTCTCGCGGTCTTCGACCAGTTTCACCGATGCGACATCGCCGTACTCGCCGAACAGCCCGCGGATGTCGTTTTCGGAAACGCTGAAGGGAATGTTGCCGACATAAATGCTTTTCATTTCAAAAGGCTCCAAATGAAATGGGAATCCTGGCGGGGAGGGAGCGAGTCGCTGCCGGGGATATTCCCGGCCCGACACAGGCAGCCGCCCCGCGCCAATGCCATGCCCACCGCCCGCGCGCGCCCAAGGCGCGTTGCAGGGCGACAGAGTAATACAGGCGTTACGCGAGGGCGTATATTTCGTCAACCCAATTCAGATTTTTTCCAGGGGTTCTTTCCGGTTACCGGTCCTGCCGGGCCATGCGGCCTGTCGGGCCGCCGCAGTGAGGCCGCGCTTGCCCTTTGCCCGGTACATATGTAGAGGTAGACCCCTGCCGCCCCAAGGGGCGAATACCACATGCAAGGAGCAGCGCATGGCATCCAACGTCGAAGAGATCACCATCAATTATTCCGAGGACAATCAGCTCATCGTCAAGGAGCTGGACAAGGTGGTCCTGTCCAAGGGCGCCTGGACGACCATCGTCTTCAGGTATCAGGAGCTCAACCGCGCCAAGGGTGAATACGGCCCGGAGAAGTTCTCGATCCGCCGCTACCAGAAGGTGGACGGCTCGTACCGCCCCAAGTCCAAGTTCAACATATCGAGCCAGGCCCAGGCCCAGAAGATCGTCGAGGCCTTGAGCGCCTGGATCGACTAGCTCCCCGCCCCTGTGGCGGTGCGGCAGCCTGCCCGAGGCGAGGCATGCCCCATGTGAGGTTTCCATGACGCCTGAATCGGGCCGCGCCCCAGCCAAGTGCAACGACCTGCTGGGGGCGCACATGTCCATTGCCGGTGGTCTGCACATGGCCTTTGAGCACATCCGCGCGGCGGGTGGCACGGCCCTGCAGATATTCACCCGCAACCAGCGCCAGTGGCGCATTCCCGAGCTTTCGGCCTACGACGCGGACCTGTTCGCCATGGCCTGGTCCCAGTGGGGCGACTCCCCGGTGGCCGCCCACGACTCCTACCTGATCAATCTCGCCTCGCCCGACCCGGACCTGCTTGAGCGCTCGCGGGCCGCCTTTGCCGAGGAGCTGCGGCGCGTTGAAACCCTGAACATCCCCTATCTTGTCACCCATCCCGGCTCCCACCTGGGCCAGGGCGTGGACGCAGGGATCGTTCGTTACGCGGCGGCCCTGGACCAAGCTATAGATCAGGCCATGGACCGCTCGCCCACCAGCAGGGCCATGATCCTGCTCGAAACCACGGCGGGCCAGGGCACCAACCTCGGCTCCACCTTCGAGGAGCTGGCCCGGATCATGGAGCTGTCGCGCCATGCCGACCGTCTGGGCGTGTGCTACGACACCTGCCACACCTTTGCCGCTGGCTACGACATCCGCACCCCAGAGGCCTACGCCGCGACCTTTGACCATTTCGACCGGATCATCGGCCTCCCCCGGCTCCGGTTCTTTCACCTCAACGACACCAAGAGCGACTTTGCCTCGCGCAAGGACCGCCATGAGCACATCGGCCAGGGGGCCATCGGCCTGGAGGGGTTCCGCCTGCTCATGCGCGATCCTCGCTTTGTCCGCGTGCCCAAGGTGCTGGAAACGCCCAAGGACAAGGACCTGGCCGACGACGTGCGCAACCTGACCCTCCTGCGCCGGTTGGCCGGGGGCGAGGAGGAGCACCCGTGAGCCGCCTGGACGCCGTGGTTTTCGACTTTGACGGCACCCTGGCCGAGCTGACCCTGGACTTTGACCTGATGAAGACAAGGATCGCGGCCCTGGGCGAGGTCTTCCTTGGCGAGCGGCCCGTGCCCGGGCCAACGCCCGCCCTGGAGTGGCTCGACCAGCTGGTGGCCAGGGCCATGGAGCTGGACCGCGCCGAGGGGCTGGAGTTCGCCTCGCGCGGCAGGCTGGTCATCGCGGCCATGGAGCTGGACGCGGCGCGGGAAGGGCGGCTCTTTGAATTCACGCGGCAAACCCTGGCCCTGCTCCGCGAGAGAGGTGTGTCCATTGGTGTCATCACCCGCAACATCTCGGCTGCCGTGCGCATCGTGTTCCCGGATATCGAGACCGAGGTCGGGGTGTTCATCGCCCGCGAGACCGCTGTCCGGGTCAAGCCCGACCCGGCCCACCTGCTGCAGGCGCTTGAGCGTCTGGGTGCGGACCCGGCCCGGACTTTGATGGTGGGCGACCACCCCATGGACGTGCAGACGGGCCGTGGCGCGGGCGCGCTGTGCGCCGCCGTGACCAGCGGCCACCAGGGGGCTGCGGCCTTTGCCTCCCTGCGCCCGGATTTCATCGCCCCGGATGTGGCCGCGCTCCTGCCCCGGCTCATGGAGGCCGGGCTCATTTGACAGGCTGCGGGGCGATGGTGCGGCCAGCCGTTCATTCCCCTTGTGCATCAGCGGCCTGTCGCGATAGTGAAGAGTGGCTGAAATCGTGTCCATGACCTGCAATACTCGGAGGCTCCATGCTGCGAACAGTGATTCGCGCCCTGTCCCGGATGCTGGTGTGTCTTGTGCTTGCCGCCAGTCTCGCTACCGGCCTCGCCGCCTCTGACGCCCAGGCCTCCCACCTGTTCGCCGCGTTCCCCCTGGAGCCGCCGGACACGTCGAGCCCCAGGGCCACGCTCCAGAGCTTTCTCGACCACTCGGGCGCCTTTGACAAGGCCATGCGCGAAGAGCCGGAAAATCCCGTCATGGTGCGCGAGGCGCGCCAGCGTGCCGAGCGGTGCTTTGACTTGAGCGAGGTGGCGCCCACCATCCAGGGCAGCGTGGCCCTCGAATCCCTGCTGCGCCTGCGCGAGATACTCGACCGCATCCCCCTGCCGGATATGGAGGCCGTTCCCGACGGCGACGACATGAAGAGGCAGAACATCACCCTGTGGCGCATCCCGCACACCGAGATCATGATCGGCAGGGTGGCCGAGGGCGAGCGCGTCGGCTCCTATCTCTTCACCCCGCAGACCGTGGACAGGCTGGACGAATTCTAC
This sequence comes from Pseudodesulfovibrio aespoeensis Aspo-2, assembly GCF_000176915.2. NCBI lineage: Bacteria > Pseudomonadati > Thermodesulfobacteriota > Desulfovibrionia > Desulfovibrionales > Desulfovibrionaceae > Pseudodesulfovibrio > Pseudodesulfovibrio aespoeensis. Next base: position 3,570,115 of record NC_014844.1, on the reverse strand, counting down.
GCCGAGGTGCGCGCCCTGCCATACCGGGACGGCGCCGCCCAGGGCATCTACGAGGAATACATCTATTCGTCGGGCTGGATGATCCCCGACGGGTTCATCGCCATGCTGCCCGGCTGGATGCGCCAGGGATACCTGGGTCAGGCCGTGTGGCAGTGGGGCGGGCTTGGGCTGGTCTTCCTGTTGAGCGGCCTGCTGCTCTGGCGTCTGCTCCAGTGGCACAGGGACTGGAAGAAGCGCCCCAGCGACCACCCCTGGCGGGTGAGCCGTCTGGTGTTCCCGTTTGTGGCCATGGGGGTGTGCCTGCTCGACGCGTACATCCTCAACGCCCAGATCAATATCACCGGGCGGGTGCTGTCGGCCACCACCATGCTGCTTGAGGCCGCCCTGGCCGCGTTCGCGGTCTGGACCATCCTGGTGGCCGGCAACGTGATCACCAAGGGCATCATCGCCTCGCAGAAGATCAAGGAGGAGGCGCTCAACGCCGATGTCATCAAGCTCGTTGGCCGCCTGGTCTCCTTTGGCCTGGCCTTTGCCCTGCTCTACCGGGTGGGCGGCTACTTTGGCCTGCCGGTCACGGCGGTGTTCGCCTCGGCAGGCATCGCGGGCGTGGCCGTGGCCCTGGCCGCGCGCGAGACCCTGGCCAACTTCTTTGGTGGCGTGTCCATCTTCCTGGACCGGCCCTTTCGGGCAGGCGACTATATCCTGCTCGACTCGGGCGAGCGGGGCGAGGTCCAGGCCGTGGGCATGCGCAGCACCCGGCTGGTGACCCGCGACGACATCATGATCACCATCCCCAACTCCATCATCACCAACAGCAAGATCGTCAACCAAAGCGCTCCCCAGCCGTATCTGCGCGTCCAGATCAAGATCGGCGTGGCCTATGGTTCCGACCTCGACAAGGTGGAAACGGCGCTCATGGAGGCGGCCAAGGACAACGCGCTGCTCAGGAAGACGCCCCAGCCGCGCGCCCGGCTGCGGACATTCGGCGACTCCTCCATCAACTACGAATTCCAGGTCTGGGTGAAGCGGCCCCATGACCGGGGCCGCGCCGTCCACGAGCTGAGCCGCGAGATATACCGTCGGTTCACGGAGCAGGGCATAGAGATTCCCTTCCCGCAAAGGGACGTGCACATCAAGGGAGAGAAGTGACGCGGGCAGTCTGCCCGTGCTGCCCGTGACGGGCAGTGGCCCATGCGTGTCGTTTTGGCGACAGGCGTGCGTATGCGCCTGTTTATAATTGATCTCTCTCCGACACGGGCGTACATCCAACAATGGATGCGCCCGGCTACGCCCCTGACTGCAGAAATCGGAGGAGACCATGAGATTCAAGGATTGGAGCCTCAGGCTCAAGATATTGTTGCCCACGTTTTTCATCGTCGCGCTCGTGCTCATGGCCAGCACCTGGGTCATGACCGACAAGGCGCGGACCCTGGCCGCCGGGCAGGCCGAAGCCCTGGCCGAGAGCATGGCCCAGGGCTACAGCCTCGATGTGGGCCGCACCCTGAACCGGGCCATGGATGTGACCAGGATACTGGCCGCCATGTTCGAGGAGGGGGCCAACTACCCGGCCATTCCGGACCGCGAGTTCCTGGACGGCGTGCTCAAGAAGACCCTGACCGCCAACTCTGAGCTGGCCGGGGCGTGGTGCACCTTCCTGCCCGGCAGGTTCGACGATCGCGAGGCAGAGTACGCGGATGTCTACAAGGGCGCGTACCGCAACTGGTACCACGTGGTGGACGGGCAGATCAAAGACAGCTTTGTCGGTACCGAGGACATGGCGGGAGAGTGGTTCGACGTCCCCATGGCGGGCCGTGTCGAGACCATCACCAAGCCCTACCCCTGGGAGGCGGACGGCACCACCTTCTGGCTCGCCTCCACCGGCCACCCGGTCAGCAAGGGCGGGACCAACGTCGGCGTGGTCGGCGTGGACTTCTACCTGACAGACCTCCAGAAGATGGTGGAAGCCATCCAGGTCTTTGACACGGGCTACGCCTTTTTGCTGGCCAATGACGGCACCTTTCTCGCCCATCGCAATAAAGACTACATAGGCAAGAACATCGGCGAGTTCCAGACGCCGGAAGTCCGCGTCAGGCTGCTTGAGGCCATCAAGAGCGGCAGGCCGTTCGCGGATGTCAAGGCTTCGGCCCACACTGGCGAGCAGAGTTATTACTCCTATCAGCCCATCCGCATCGGCAAGACCTCCACGCCGTGGAGTCTGGCCGTGACCGTGCCCATGGACACGGTGCGCGCCGAGGCCAACGCCATTGCCTGGACCAGCGCGGCCATCGGCGTGGTGGCCGTGATCATCCTGTTTGCGGTCCTCTATGTGATCGCCAACATCATCACCCGGCCCGTGGCTCAGGGCATTGCCTTTGCCACCAGCCTCGCGGGCGGGGACCTGACGCGCGCGATCGACGTGGATCAGAAGGACGAGGTGGGCCGGCTGGCCGACGCCCTGCGCGACATGTCGGCCAAGCTGCGCTCGGTCATCGGCAGCGTGCAGTCGGCCACGGACAACGTGGCGTCGGGCAGCGAGGAGCTGTCCGCGTCGTCCCAGAGCCTGTCGCAGGGGGCCACCGAGCAGGCCTCGGCCATCGAAGAGGTCTCCGCGGCCATGGAGCAGATGGCGGCCAATGTGCAGGGCAACGCGCAGAGCGCGGCCAAGACCCGGCAGATGGCCACCCGCGCGGCCGAGGACGCTGAAGAGAGCGGACAGGCCGTGAGCCAGGCCATGGGGGCCATGACCGACATCGCCGAAAAGATATCGGTCATCGAGGAGATCGCGCGCCAGACCAACCTGTTGGCGCTCAACGCGGCCATCGAGGCGGCCAGGGCGGGCGAGCACGGCAAGGGATTCGCCGTGGTGGCCGCCGAGGTGCGCAAGCTGGCCGAGCGCAGCGGGCAGGCCGCCGCCGAGATCAGCGAGCTGTCCACCTCCACGGTCCGGGTGGCCCGCGAGGCAGGCGAAAAGCTTGCCAAACTCGTGCCGGACATCCGTGAGACCGCCCGGCTCATCGAGGATATCGCCGTGGCCAGCAATGAGCAGAATGCGGGCATGGGCCAGATCAGCACGGCCATCCACCAGCTCGACAACGTCATTCAGCAGAACGCGGCCGCGTCCGAAGAGGTGGCCTCGACCTCGGACAATCTGGCTGGCGAGGCCGTGCAACTGCAGAAGTCGGTCAGCTTTTTTTATCTCGGAGAGCCTTCTGGCGCAGGCCGGGCGTCCAAGGCGGGACGCCGGGCGGCCCCTCTCCGGGCCGCCAAGCCTGCCAAGCCCGCGCTGCCCGGCGCGGCCAAGTCGGCAAGGCCGGACCGGGCCAAGAGGAGCGCGCTGCCCGGCGGGGTCGCCCTTGACCTGGGCGCGGAGCCGGACGGGGACGATTTCGAGCGGTTTTAGAAAGTCTGGTGGGCAGAGATCACGGGCGGGAGCGCTGATGCGCTCCCGCCCTTTTTGCGTTTACAGGGGGAGCAGCTCGTACTGGCGGGTGCCCAGGCCGATGGCCTCGGCGTAGTCGAGCCCCATGGCCTCGGGCACATGCGGGTGGATGGCCAGGAACTTGTTCTGGCCGGGAGTGACCCCAAAGGGGAGCTGGCTCGGATGGAGCGGCTGGGCCGCGTTGACCAGATCCAGGGACGCCTGATCCACGGCCACCGGGTCGAGGCTGACCAGCACGCCGATATCCGGGCAGATGGGCGCGTCGGTGAAACCCACGCAGTCGCAGTCGGGCACCACGTCCATGACAAAGTTGATGTGCAGGCACGGTTTGCGCTTGGTCCTGACCACGGCCAGGGCGTATTCCATCATCCGCTCCAGAAACTCCTGGATGCCGATCTTCCAGTTGACGTTCAGGGCATCGAACCGGCAGGCCACGAAACAGCCGCCGCAGCCCACGCACCGCTCGGCGTTCAGGGCGATGCGGCCTGTTTCGGCGTCAAGGGACAGGGCCTGGGTCTTGCAGGCCAGCAGACACGAGCCGCAGCCGGTACAGTTCTCGATGGTGATCTCCGGCCCGGTGGAGAAGTGCTGGTGCATCTTGCCCTTCTTGCTGGCGCAGCCCATGCCGATGTTCTTGAGCGCGCCGCCATACCCGGCCATTTCATGCCCCTTGAAATGGTTGACTGAGACGAGGAAATCCGCCTCGGCCACGGCAGAGGCGATGTAGGCGTCCGCGATGTGCTTGCCGCCCACGGGCACGGCCACCTCGTCGCCGCCCTTGAGGCCGTCGGCGATGATCACGGGCGCGCCCAGCGCCAGGGGGTCCCAGCCGTGTCTGGCCGCGCACAGGCTGTGCGAGACCGCCTCGCCGCGCTGGCCCACATACAGGGTCGAGGCGTCGGTCAGAAAGGGCTTGGCCCCGGCCCGGCTGAGGAAATCCACGATCTCCCTGATCCACAGCGGGCGCAGGAATCCGGTGGTGCCCTGCTCGCCGAAGTGGAGCTTGACCGCGGCCAGATCGCCCCCGGTCACCAGGGTGTCCGCGCTGGCGGCCTTGAGCAGGCTGCGCATGCGCTTGTCGAACGGGGCCTTGTGCGAGGCCCGGAGATTCCAGAAATAGACGGTGGCGGACATGATGTCTTCCTTGGTTCAAAGGTTTGCCTGACACCGTATCACAGGCGTCCCGGAGAGCGGAAGAGGGCACCCGTTGGTGCCTGGGCCGCCGCCGGAACAGCGGCGGACGCGAAATCCCCGGACGGGAACCTCCGAACGCGCAAAGGTTTCCAAAGGGCGGCGCATTTGCTAGAAAGGGACCATCGGCGGCCAGCGGGCTGCGCGTGGTTCAACGGCCCTTGCGGGTCAGGCATGGTGGGGGAGAATGAAGATAGTCGTCATCGGCGGATACGCGCCGTCGCTGGTCAATTTTCGCGGGCCGTTGCTTGGCCGGATGGTCTTCCTGGGCCACGAGGTGCACGCCCTGGCCCCGGTCCACGTGCCGGACGTGGGGGAGCAGCTTGAGGCCATGGGGGTGGACTTTCACGGGATCGCCCTGAACCGGCGCGGACTCAATCCTCTGGCCGACCTCGGCGCGCTGCTCCATCTCAAGCAGACCCTGGTGCGCATCAAGCCCGATCTCGTCCTCTCCTACACCTTCAAGCCCGTGGTTTACGGCTCCCTGGCCGCGCGTATGGCCTGGGTGGGCCACAAGAAGCGCGTCTACGCCATGATCACCGGCCTGGGCTACGCCTTTACCGAGGAGGCCGGGCTCAGGCGGCGCATCCTCTTCAACGTGGCCAAGGGCATGTACCGCTCCGGCCTCAACGCCTGCGACGGGGTCATCTTCCAGAACCCGGACGACGAAACGTTCTTCCGCAGACTCGGGGTCATCCCGGAGCGGGTCCGGACCACGGTGGTGGGCGGCTCGGGCGTGGACATGACCCACTACGCCGAGGCCCCGCTGCCCAGGGAGCCGGTCTTCCTGTGCCTGTCCCGGCTGCTCAGGTCCAAGGGCGTGGCCCTGTTTGCCGAGGCTGCGGCGCGGCTCAGGGAGCGGCATCCCCAGGCCGTGTTCCGGCTGGCCGGGCCCCTTGAGAGCGGCGGCGACGCCGTGACCCCGGACGAGATCGCCCGGTGGCGGCGGGCCGGGGCCGTGGAGGTGCTGGACCCGGTGGAGGACGTGCGCCCGCTCCTGGCCGGGGTCGGGGTCTATGTCCTGCCCAGCCACTACCGCGAGGGCGTGCCGCGCTCCATCCTCGAAGCCATGAGCATGGGCCGGGCCATTGTCACCACCGATGCGCCCGGCTGCCGCGAGACGGTCATTCCGGGCCAAAACGGATTTCTCGTGCCGCCTCGCGACGCGGACGCCCTGGCCTCGGCCATGGAGCGGTTCATCCTCGATCCCGCCCTGGTCCCGGCCATGGGCGCGGCCAGCCGCGCCCTGGCTCGCGAGCGGTTCGACGTGGACCGGGTCAACGACGCCATCCTGGCCTTCATGGAGCTTGGCCCGGAACCGGGCACGCAGGAGAAAGGAGCATGAAGCGGCTCTTTGACCTGATCGTGGCGGGCGCGGCCCTGCTGGCGCTCTGGCCGCTGCTCCTGCTCGTGGCCCTGGCCGTGCGCGTCAGGCTGGGCTCCCCGGTGTTCTTTCGTCAGGTGCGGCCCGGCCTGCACGGCAAGCCGTTTGAGATCGTCAAGTTTCGCACCATGCGCGATTCGACCGGCCCGGACGGCACGCCCCTGCCCGACTGCGACCGGCTGCCCCCCTTTGGCCGGTTCCTGCGCTCCACCTCGCTTGATGAACTGCCCGAACTCATCAACGTGCTGCGCGGCGAGATGTCCCTGGTCGGTCCCAGGCCGCTGCTCATGGCCTATCTCGACCGCTACTCGCCGCGTCAGGCCCGCCGTCACGAGGTGCGCCCCGGCATAACGGGCTGGGCGCAGGTCAATGGTCGCAACGCCATATCCTGGGACGAGAAATTCGAGTATGATATATGGTATGTGGACAACCAGTCCCTGGCTTTGGACCTGAAGATACTCTGGCTGACCCTGGGCTCGGTCTTCAAGGCCGACGACGTGTGTCAGCCCGGACACGCCACCATGGAGGAATTCATGGGCAATGGCGACAACCCGGACAACAAGGAAGGTAGATCATGAACGTCACCCGCATCCTGCTGCCTGTGGACGGCTCCCGCCTCTCGGACGCGGCAGCCGACATGGCCATCGACATCGCCGCCAGCTTTGGCGCGTCCATCGTCCTGCTCCATGTGCGCAAGCCCGTGCCCTCGGGCCTGGGCCAGCCCAACGCGGACGAACTGCTGCAATATCTGATCAAGAACGCCGAGGCGGTCATGGCCCACTATCGCGGCAAGCTCGGCAACGCCAAGGTCGATTATCTGGACCTGATCATTGGCGGCGAGGTGGCCGAGGTCATCGCCAACGTGGCCGAGGTGGAGAAGTGCGAACTGATCGTCATGGGCTCCAGGGGGCGGTCCGACCTGGCCGGGCTGATCCTCGGCTCGGTCACCCACAAGGTGCTCAACATCTCGGCCTGCCCGGTGCTGGTGGTTAAATAGAAGACGCCCCGGCGCGTCCTGTCGGGGAGAAGCCCGGCAATGGGCTTTTCCGGTCGGCCCGTTTGTGGCATTGATTGGAGAAAGGCGCACGCAACGCACCCTTGCCGGAAACCCCTAATTCTGGAGGAACCCATAATGAGCATCCCGGTTTTCAATTGCAAAAACGCCGACGACGTGATGAAGGCGGTCAAGGACTATAACGTCAGCTTCATCCAGTATTGGTTCGTGGACATCCTGGGCACACTGAAGAGCTTCCAGGTCACGCCGAGCGAGCTTGAGGCCTCCTTTGAGGAGGGCATGGGCTTTGACGGCTCGTCCATCCTCGGATTCTGCCGCATCGACGAGTCGGACATGGTGGCCATGCCCGATCCGACCACCTTCCAGATCTGCGCCTGGCGGCCCACGGAGCGCCCGGTGGCGCGCATGTTCTGCGACGTGGTCAATCCCGACGGCTCGCCCTTTGCCGCGGATTCGCGGTTCGTCCTCAAGCGGGTCATGGGCATGGCCGCCGAGAAGGGCTACACCTTCTACGTCGGCCCGGAGCTGGAGTTCTTCCTCTTTGCCGACGACAAGGACACCGAGGTGCTCGACTCGGGCGGCTATTTCGACGCCCCGCCGCTCGACCTTGGCAACAACATCCGCCGCGACATCATCTTCGCCCTCGATGCCATGGGCATCCAGGTGGAGTATTCGCACCACGAGGTGGCCCCGTCCCAGCACGAGATCGACCTGCGCTACCAGGAAGGCATGAAAATGGCCGATACGGCCATGACCTACCGGGTGGTGGTCAAGGAGACCGCGCGCAAGCACGGCTGCTACGCCACCTTCATGCCCAAGCCCATCTTCGGCGAAAACGGCTCGGGCATGCATGTCCACCAGTCGCTCTTCAAGAACGGGCGCAACGTCTTTCATGATGCGAGCGACGAGTACAACCTGTCCGCCGAGGGCAAGTCGTACATCGCGGGCATCCTCAAGCACGCGCCGGAGTTCGTGGCCGTGACCAACCAGTGGGTCAACTCCTACAAGCGGCTGGTGCCCGGCTACGAGGCCCCGGTCTACATCGCCTGGGCGCGGCGCAACCGCTCGGCCCTGGTCCGCGTGCCCATGTACAAGCCGGGCAAGGAGGCGGCCACCCGCATGGAGCTTAGGTGCCCGGACCCGGCGGCCAACCCCTACCTCTGCTTTGCCGTGCAGCTGGCCTCGGGCCTCAAGGGCATCGAGGAGAACTACGTCCTGCCCGACCCGGTGGAGGAGGACATCTTTGCCATGAACGACCGTGCCTTGAAGCGCAACAAGATCAAGGCGCTGCCCGGCTCCCTCTACGAAGCCACCATGAACCTGCACCGGTCCGCCTTCATGAAGGAGGTCCTGGGCGAGCATCTGCACACCGCCCTGGTGGAGAACAAGCTGGCCGAATGGGACGAATACCGGACCCAGGTCACCGAGTACGAGCTGGACAAGTACCTGCCAATCCTCTAGCAGAACCCTGCTTTTGATGAAAAAAAGGCCCTCCGCGAACGGAGGGCCTTTGCTATTGTTTGGGCCGGATCAGGTCTGGTCCGGGCTAGAGCACGCGGGTGATTTCCAGGCCGAGCTTGGCCGCCTTCATGGCCCCCTCGTCGCCCAGGACGCAGACCGCGCCGTGTTTGGCGTTGACGCGCACGGCCTTGGCAAAGTCCGCGAAGTCCTGGCGGGTGGCGCTCAGGGTCTGCTCGCGCAGGGTCTGGAGGTAGGCGTCGTCCTGGCCGGTCAGGCGGCGGACCAGGGCGGTGAACCCCTTGGCGTCGGGCAGCTGGTAGGCGTCCAGCTCGCCGATGGCTCCGATGATGGATTTCTCCAGCTCGTCGCGGGACAGGTCGAGGGTTTCGAGATGCTGGGCCACGGCGTCAAAGGCGTCGAGGGTGGCCGCCAGATTCGGATCGCGGTAGGAGACAAAGGCGATGCTGCCGCCAATGCGGTCGAGGAGGCAGAAGGCGCCGTAGGCACCGCCCTGCACGCGCACCTTTTCCCACAGGTAGCCGGTGCGCAGCAGTTTGTTGACCACCAGGGCCGCGCCGCTGAACGAAATGCCGTGTCCGGCCACGCTCACGCCCTTGCCCACGTAGTTGACCTGGGCCGGGATGGCCAGGCCCTCGCGCTCGGGCAGGGCCAGGGGGGCGCGGGGCGCGGCTTCGGTCCGGGTCGCGGGCAGCCCGTCCACCACCCCGGCCAGGGCGGGCTCACACCCGGCCATCAGGGCGGCGTCCATGGTGGCGTTGACCACCAGCCCGGTGCGGGTGATGAGCAGGGAGCGCAGCCGCTCCATGTCCTTGGCCACCGCGCGGAAATCATCCTCGATGCGCCCCTCCAGGGCGCGCAGGAACTGGAGGCCGGTCAGGCCGGACAGGCGCTCTTCCATGGCGTGGGCCGGGTGGGTGCGGGCGCGCAGCCGGGTGGCCACCACCTGATGGCCGGACGGCACCAGCCGCTGCTCGGCCCTGGCCCGCGCCTCGGCCACGATGCGGCCCAGCCGCTCCTTGCTGTCGAGCCGGGCCGAGGCCAGGATCTCGGTCAGGATGGCGGCGGTCTCGTCCATATTGTCCGCCGTGGCCTTGGCCCGCACCAGGAGCCGGGCCGCAGCAGCGTCCGAGCCGAGCACGGGCGCGGTGAAGGATTGGGCCCAGATGCCGCCCGAGGTGCGGGCGATCCACTGGGACAGGTCCACATAGTCGCGCTTGGCCGTGCCGGTCTCGGTCAGGGCGCGGCCCAGGATCGGCACATAGGAGAGCAGCTCGTCCGGGACCACGGACAGGTCAAAGCAGAGGTCCACATAGGCGATGCCGTTGGTGACCAGCTCGTGAAAGAGCAGGGGCGCGCCGCCAAGGGTGCGCTCCTCGGTGGGGATGGGCTTGTTCTGGGTGGGCAGGTCGGCCACGGACAGGCGCGGGATGGTGGCCAGGGCCTCGGGCGCGTCCGGCTCGGCCTGGAGGCGGGACAGCTCCGCAGCCTCGGCCATGACCCGGTCGAGGTCGTCGCCGGTCATGGCTGCCTTGATTTGCTTGAGCTGGGACGTTTCTTCCTTGGCCGCGCGCTTGGCCATCTTCTGGTCCGGCTCCAGGAGCACGGTGGTCCGGTGCGGGTTGTGCAGGAAGAGCCGGGCCAGCAGCTCCTCGAAAATCTTCTCGCCCGATTCGACCCACCCCTTGATGTGCGTGAGCGGTTCCTCAAAGGGCAGGAGCAGCAGGGGATCGCCCTCGCCCTGGTCGTCGTCATAGAGCCAGGTTGACAGGGCCTGGAACATGAGGGAAAGACCGCGCGGGTATGAGCCGGTGTTGTTCTCGCGCAGGTCGAACTCCACGGTGTTGATGGCCGCTTCGATGTCCTTGGGGTCAATGCCTTTTTCCACCAGTTCCTTGATGGTGTGGAAGATGACGGACTCCACCTTGATGGCGTTGGACGGGTGGATGCCCTTGAGGCCCACGGAGAAGAACATCTGGCGGATGTCCGCCTCAAGCCCCACGCCCGCCAGGTCGTCGCCCAGGCCGGAATCGGTCAGGGCCTTGCGCAGGGGCGAGGAGGGCAGCCCCACCAGGATCTGCTCCAGGATGTGCAGGGCGAGGTTGAGGTTGGCGTCCGCGGTCTCGGCCAGCAGCCAGTTGACCGTGAACATGCCCTTGTCCAGCCGCTCCGAGGCCGGATAGGGCTTGCGCAGGGCGCGGGCCTCGGTGAACCGGGGCTGGAGCGGGATGCGGCTGGCCGTCACGTCGCGGGGCTCAAAGCGCGAGAACACGGCGTCCAGGATTTCGAGCCGTTTGGCCGGGTCGTCGTCGCCGTAGAAATAGGCGTAGGCGTTGGACGGGTGGTAGTGGTCGCGGTGAAAGGCCATGAACGTGTCAAAGGTCAGGTCCGGAATCCTGGCCGGGTCGCCGCCCGAATCCAGGCCATAGGTCACGTCCGGAAAGAGGGACTGCTGGGAATGCTCGTGGAGCAGGGAGTCGGGCGAGGAATAGGCGCCCTTCATCTCGTTGTAGACCACGCCCTTGTAGGTCAGGGGCTTGTCCGGCCCGGCCAGCTCCAGGTGCCACCCCTCCTGCTTGAGGGTGTTCTCGGTCAACCGGGGATAAAAGACCGCGTCAAGATAGACGTCCACAAGGTTGTAGAAGTCGCTGACATTGGCGCTGGCCACCGGATAGCAGGTCTTGTCCGGAAAGGTCAGGGCGTTGAGAAAGGTCTGGAGCGACCCCTTGAGCAGCTCCACAAAAGGCTCGCGCACCGGGTATTTCTCGGATCCGCACAAGACCGAATGTTCCAGGATGTGGGCCACGCCCGTGGAGTCCTCGGGCGGGGTGCGAAAGGAAATGCCAAAGACCTTGTTCTCGTCGTCGTTGACGATGGACAGCACGCGCGCGCCGGTCTTGTCGTGGCGGTAGAGGTGGGCGAAGGCGGCCATTTCCGCGATCTCAAGCTCCCTGATCTTCGTGAAACCGTGACTCATTATGTCTGCTCTCTTTGCCTTGTTGACAGTCTGTGCGCCGTGCGCATCGCCCGGCAGCGTGTTTGCCGTTCCCTTTGGCCCGTTGCCGGGCCGTTCTTCCTGGTCGCGCTCCGGAAGCAGCGCGACAGACAAGGGTATACACTACATGGCTGCGGGATCAAAGTGCAGCGTGGATGCAAAAAATACTTGACGGACGCCGCCTGTCCGGCTAGTTTTGTTGAAAATAGGAATCATTCATACCTAGCTGACAACCTTTTGACCATATGGAGAAATATCATGAGCTGCGGATGCGAAACTGACCACGACCACGATGAAATGTTCCCGGAATTCGCCAAAGTAGGGCAGTTGGTCCCGCCCTTTGCCATGGAGAGCTACGACCCTGTCGAGGGCGGCTTTTGCGAGGTGGATATGGGTGCGTTGCGCGAGCAGGGCAAGTGGGTAGTTCTCTTCTTCTACCCGGCCGACTTCACCTTTGTCTGCCCCACCGAGCTGGCCGACCTGGCCGCCAAACACGCCGATCTGGTCAGGCTTGGAGCCGAGGTGATCTCGGTTTCCACGGACACCAAGTTCACCCATCTGGCCTGGAAGAGCGACGAGCGGCTGCTGGCCGACGTGAAATTCAAGATGGCCTCGGACGCCACTGGCGAGGTCTCCCGCTTCTTTGATGTCTGGGACTATGACACCGGCCTGGCCCTGCGCGGCACCTTTGTCATCAACCCCGAAGGGATGCTGGTCTCTGCGGAGATCAACTACTACAACGTGGGCCGCAACGCCGACGAGCTGGTACGCAAGATGGAGGCCAACGCCTATCTCAAGGACCACCCCGAGCAGGCCTGCCCTGCCAAATGGGTTCCGGGCGGCAAGACCCTGACCCCTGGCGAAGGGCTGGTGGGCAAGGTTTACGAAGCTCTCAACGACTAGTTACGATCACACTCTCGTAACTCCTGTTGCAAAGCGCCCCTGACAGACGGTCTGTCAGGGGCGCTCCTGCGTTCGTCTTCCTGGGCGTTGGGCGGTCTATTTGTCGGATGCGGGCAGGCCCGGCTTCAGGAAATCCCATTGCTTGCGGCGCAGCCAGGAAAAGGAGCGCCTGCCGTGGACCATCTCGGCCAGCCGGGTGGAGCCGGTGTTGACGAACAGGCTGAGCGAGCGCGGCCCGACCAGCTTCATGGCCCGGAACAGGAGCCAGCGCAGCCTGTCGGACCCGCGCAACTCCGGGGAGATGTCGCGGCGCAGCCGGGCCGTGTAGAGCGGGCCGGGCGCTTGGCCGTCCTCCAGGGCCGAGGCCACGGCCTCGCCCGCGTACAGGCCGGTGCACATGGCGTAGAAAATCCCCTCGCCAAAGAGCGGCTCCACGAACCCGCCCGCGTCGCCGACAAGCATGGCGTGGCCGCAGACCGGGTTTTCAAGGGCGTTGCCATAGGGCAGGGGGTGCCCGCGCAGGGGCGGCACAGCCCGCGAGTCGATCTTGAGAAAATCAAGAAAATCTCTAAATAGATTGGAAAATTTGACTTTTCCGCGCCGCAGGCCGCAGAGGCCCACCAGGACGCGATCCTGGCCTGGAAAGACCCAGCCATAGCCCGCCTCGATGAAGCCCACATAGAGCTCCGGGCACTCGACCGGCTCTGGCAGGGCTGCCGGGTCCAGGGTCACCTCTATGGCCGGAGCCATAAACTGGTTGAACCGGTCCCGGTCGTGGCCCAAAAAGGAATTGCGGACCACGGAGTTGGCCCCGTCCGCGCCGATGAGGTGATCCGCTTCGAGGACGGTGCCGTCGGCCAGGGTCAGGCGCGCCGGGGTTGAGCCGCCGCCTGGATCGCAGGCCGTCACCCGCGCGCCGAGCATGACCTTGGCCCCGGCTCTGGCCGCGTGGTCCAACAGCCGGGCGTCCAGCCGGGAGCGGTCAATGAAGTGGAAGGGGTAGGGCATGGCCCCGCTGGTCAGCAGACTGGCCGGGGTGCGGATGGTGTAGCGGTCCGAGACATGGGTGATCACGCCCGCCTCGGTCAGGCCGGGCACGCTCTCGTGGAACACGGTCTCCAGCAGCCGGACCGATTTCCAGGTCAGCAGGCCGCCGCACAGCTTGGGGCGCGGGAACCGCGCCTTGTCGAGCATGAGCACCGAGTGCCCCCTGCGGGCCAGGGCCAGCCCTGCCGTGGCTCCTGCCGGGCCGCAGCCGCAGATGATGACATCGTGTCGCTTGTCCATGGATCCCCCCCCGGATCGGAATCTTTCCCCTACACCGAGGAGCGCCTGTCGCGCAAGGGCGGGCGGTCCGGCCTGGCCGCGTCGCTGACCGCGCTGCCGCTCTGATCGGGCTGGCACGGCTATGCTAAACCGCGGATTCGTAGTATAGGCCAGGCTCCACGGTCGGCCAGCCCGACGCAACCGCAGGAGATGTCATGAGAAGCCGCCAAAGCCGCGACAGGAGCAGGGAGAGGACGAGGAATTTTATTCTTGTCCTGCTTGCTGTGGGCATGGTGGTTTTCTTCTTCAATCTGGACATGGTCACCGAGGGCGAGTCCCTCTTCAGCCGTAATTCGGAGCGCAAGCTCTCCTTTTCGGGCGACCTTGAGCGCAAGGCGTTTACGGCCAAGGAGGTGGACCGGCTCCTGGCCTTCATCAAGCGCCACGACGGGGTCATCGAGAGCGTGGTCGTCCAGACATCGCTCCAGGACCAGTACCGGGCCGTGAACCCTTCCACGGAATTGATGTTCGAGATCCGGATAGGCATGACCGACGGCGGGACCATATCGGCCCCCACCCGCCGCGCCGTGCGGGACGCCCTTGTCACGGCCATTCTGGAAAAGCTCGACAAGGACATCCGGGCTTATGAAAAGATCAACAGGAAAGACGACAAGGTGAAATCGCTGATCAACACCATGTGAGCCGCGTCCCCTGATCCGACTTGTTCTGCCCGTCCGGCCTGCGCCCGGCGGGCTTTTTTGCGCCATTGGGGGATCGCTCCGCTGGCCTGGTCAGGCTCCCCGGCCCGGCGGCCAGGGCGCGGCCAGCAGCTCCTCGACGATCAGGGAGGTGTCCTTTGGCAGCAGGCGCAGCAGATAGTCCGCGCAGTCGGCATAGCGGCGCGAGATCAGGGTCACGGGATGGTCGTGCAGGAACTGCGGCAGGTCGCGCACGGTCAGGGTGGCGGTGCGGTTGGCGTTGTTTTCCCAGGTGTGCAGGCTGCGCCAGCGCGCCTTGGGAAAGCGTTGGCCCAGGGCGGCCAGCAGTCTGTCGCGCTCGTCTGGATGGCAGAGCAGGGGCAGGGTCTTGCCCCGGTCGGCCCAGTCGGCCAGTCGGAACCCGGTGATGCGCTGGCGCAGGGTGTCGCGGTAGCGCCGGATGAGCTCGCGCGCGATGTGTATCCGGGTGGCGGTGTCGGCCACGGGATGCAGATGGGTCAGCAGCTTGGTGGCCGAGAGCAGCGGGCTGTCGGCCAGTTCCTCGGGCTCGGCGTCCGCGGTCAGGGCCTCGGCCTGACGGGCCAGGGTCTCGGCCGTGCCCAGCTGCTCGTAGAGCATGCGTTTGGCCCCGGTCAGGTTGGGCAACCCCGCGCGCGAGGCGCGCTCCATGCCCTGGCGGAACACGGTCCGGTCAATGGCCGGGGCTGTCAGGAAGGCGTCCGGGTCGGCATGCTCGAACACGGCAGGGTCGAGCATGCCGGTGCGCGAGATATTGTAGCACCCGGTGCCGCCCTTGATCACCATCTCGGCGGCGATGGTCTCGGCCTCGTAGGCCGTGGCCATGAACTGCATGGTGGTGATCCCGGTCTGGCCGTTGCCCAGGCGGGCGGCAAAGGAGCCTTTGACCACTGCTGTCAGGTCCTCTGCATTGGAAAGGGGCTGGCTGTCCGTTGTCGCGCACAGGCCGTCGCCCCCGGTGCACGGGCCGCCCGCCCGGCAGCCAAAGGCGAGGTCGGCCCCGGCCACCAGCAGGCTCGGCGGGCGCAGCAGCTCGGCGGCTCCGAGCATGGGGATGAACGAACTGAGCCAGGAGTTGCGAATCTCGTAGGTGTCGCCGAACAGGCCGGGGTGGAAGGTGTCGATCCAGAATATCCCGGCAAAGCGGTGGAGATAGCGGCTGGCCGGGGCGCAGGACAGGGCCAGGAGCCAGCTGTTCGAGAGGTCCATGTCGTCGGGGTAGAAGTTGTGCTGCTCGCCGTGGGTGTCGAGCTGGACCACGATGTCCGGCGTGATGCCCGCGTTGCGGCAAAAGGCCAGGGTCTTGGACAGGCAGAGAACCAGGAACCGCTCGGCCAGGGCCGGGGCAAAAGGCGCGAGGCCGTCCAGGGAGTCGCCCGGCAGCAGCAGGAGCACGGGCATGGGCGGGAGTGCGCCCGTGAGGCTCTTGGTGCGCGGCCAGGAGAGGAGGTGGGGCAGGTTCTCCATGGTGTTGACCTGATAGAGCAGGTGGGCCAGCGGTCCCTTGTCGCCGCCCAGGCCCAGGGGGTCCGGGGTGGAGGTGTCCTGGCTGGGGAACCAGACGTATTTGATCAGGCAGAAGACAAGGTGCTTCTGAATGCGGCGCACCGCCTGGTAGTCAGTCTCCGCCAGGAGTGACGAGACCGCCAGGACCGCGCCGTGGCGATACTCGGCCAGGGGGATGCGGCCTATGGCCGACATGGACGCCGGGCCTGCGTCCGGCAGGCGCAGCAGTCTGGCGGGCGAGAGCCCTTCTTCCATTTGGCACGCGCCGAGCGTGATGACCAGGGGGTTACCCTGGATGTGGTCCCTGGTCAGCAGGTCGAGACAGGTGGTGAGCATGTGGTGTCCGCGTGTTTGGACCGCGATGGGCCGTGGGTCATATCTCGCGCCGACAGGCCAGGGGCATGCGCCAGCCCGTGCCGAACGAGCGCGGGGTCAGCTTGATGCCCGGCGCGGCCTGACGGCGTTTGAACTCTGCCGAGCGGACCAGGCGCAGTACCCGGTCCACGGTCTGGGGGTCGAATCCCGCCCCGATGATCTGGCGCGCCGACTGGTGGCGCTCAATGTGCAGGGCCAGGATGGCATCAAGCACGTCGTAGGGGGGCAGCGAGTCCTGGTCTTTCTGATCGGGCCGCAGCTCCGCCGAAGGCGGCTTGGTGATGATCGCCTCGGGGATGGCCGGGCGAACATGCGCGTTGTACCAGCGGGCCAGGGCAAAGACCCCGGTCTTGTCCATGTCCGAGACGACCGCGAACCCGCCGGACATGTCGCCGTAGATGGTGCAATAGCCAACAGCCAGCTCGCTCTTGTTGCCCGTGGTCAGGAGCATGGCCCCGCGCTTGTTGGACAGGGCCATGAGCAGGTTGCCCCGGATGCGCGACTGGATGTTCTCCTCGGTGGTGTCCTCGGCCAGCCCGGCAAAGGGCCCGGCCAGGGCCAGGGCATAGGCGTTCATGATCGGCGCTATGGGCAGGGTCAGGGTGGTCACACCCAGGTTGGCGGCCAGGGCCAGGGAGTCGTCCACGCTGCCCCGGCTTGAATAGGGCGAGGGCATGAGCACGCAGGTGACGTTCTCCGCTCCCAGGGCCTCGGCGGCCACAGCAGCGGTCACGGCAGAGTCGATGCCGCCGGACAGGCCGATCAGGGCCGTGGAAAAGCAGCTCTTGCGCACATAGTCGCGGGTGCCCATGACCAGGGCGCGCCATGTCTCGGCCTCGCGCCCGAAATCGTCGGGAGCGATGGCGTCCGGCTTTGGCGCGTCGATGTCAAACATGGCCACTCCCGGCGTGAAACCGGGGGCGCGGCCCGTCAGGGCGCCGTCCGGGCCAAAGGCGCAGGATCGGCCATCAAAGATCAGGTCGTCGTTGCCGCCCGTCTGGTTGGCGTAGACCAGGGGCACGCCGTATTTGCGGGCCACGGCTCCGAGCATGTCCTCGCGCAGCCTCTGCTTGCCCAGAAAGAGCGGCGAGGCCGAGAGGTTGAGGATCAGGTCCGGCCCGTGGACCGCGGCCTCTTCGAGCGGGTCGCGGGCGTAGCTCCGGGTCTCCCAGTAGTCCTTGTCGTTCCAGGCGTCCTCGCAGATGGTCACGGCAATGGTCCGGCCCTTGAAACGCAGGATGTTCCCAGCCTGATCCCCAGTGGGCGCGGGCTCGAAATAGCGGGCCTCGTCAAAGACATCGTAGGTGGGCAGCAGGGTCTTGCGGAACACGCGGCGGACCGCGCCGCCTTCGCACCAGAAGGCGGCGTTGAAGACCGGCTTGCCGAGGTTGCAGGGGTTTGGCTCCACCCCGCCCAGGAGCAGGGGAGTTCCGCCGGGCGCGTCGTCCTCAAGCTCGCGGGCCAGGGCATCGGCTGCACCCCTGGCCCTGGCCACGAATCCGCCGTATAGGAGCAGATCGCGCGGCGGGTAGCCGGTCACGGCCATTTCCGGGGTCAGGCACAGGTCCGCGCCCAGGCTCCGGGCCTCGGCCACGCCCTGCCTGATGGCCGCGCAGTTGCCTTCAATGTCCCCGACCACGGGATTGAGTTGCAGCACGCCGATTTTCATGGAGCCTAGATACGCCAAAGGCGGCCATTGGGCAACCGTGCCGGGGTTCGGCACAGGGCTGACGCATCTCAGGATCGCGTCTGACGCGTTTTTGTCGGTTAAGTGCCTCCTGACTTCATTTATTCGTTTGACTCAAATGCCATGTGTCAAAGCATTCATAATGATTTTAGTCTGATATAGTGTATGGTGCACTCCAAAAGGGAGTGCAGATGCCAAATTGCGACAAGTCGTTGATCACCCATCTGTCCATTGTCAAAGACCCGCGAATTGACAGGACAAAAAAACATAACCTTATTGACATACTGGTCATTGCCGTTTGCGCAGTTATTGCCAATGCTGAGGGGTGGGAGGATATAGAATGCTTTGGAATAACGAGGGAAAAATGGCTGAAAACATTTCTTGAGCTTCCAAATGGCATTCCATCCCACGACACGTTTGCGCGCGTCTTTGCCAGACTGGAGCCCATCGAATTGCAACAAGCGCTGTCGAGTTGGCTTTCGGCCCTACAGATCGAAATGCGCGGCAAAGTTGTGGCGTTTGATGGAAAGACGGTGCGGCGATCGTTCGATAGGGCAACGCAAAAAAACTCTCTTCATTTGGTCAACGCATGGCTTTCACAGGACAACCTTATCCTTGGCCAAGTGAAAGTGGATGACAAGTCGAATGAAATTACTGCAATCCCCAAGCTGCTTGAAATGCTGCATCTTGAAGGTGCAATTGTCACCATTGATGCCATGGGGTGCCAAAAAGCCATAGCCAAGCAGATCGGATCAAAAAAAGCCGACTATGTGCTTGCCGTAAAACAGAACCAGCCAGAACTTTATGAATATATTGATCTTTTGTTTAACGAGTCCAAGGTCAATACATCTTTGCTACATCAGACGCGCCGGACAATCGATTCCGGCCATGGCCGAATCGAAACCCGTGAATACAGCACCATTGTGGGTGACGATCTTCTGGCAGGAATAACAGGGTGGGACAATCTCAATGCCATCGGCATGGTTGAATCAAAACGCGAAGTTGGCAACACCATATCGAATGAAAAAAGATATTTCATCATGAGTATCAACGGGCACGCTCAACGTTTCGGCGATGCCGTCCGTGAGCACTGGGGGATAGAAAACACAGTCCATTGGGTGCTTGATGTCAGTTTCGGCGAGGACCAAAGTCGTATACGAAAGGATAATTCGCCGGAAAACCTCTCAATGTTGAGGAAAATAGCGCTCAATTGTGTGAAACAAGAGTCTACGAAAACCAGCATGAAGAGAAAGCGCAAAATGGCTGGCTGGGACAACTCGTTTCTTATCAAGGTGCTGACTGGAAATTAGATGCGGTTGCCCTGGCCAGAATGGAGTGTGTGCTTCCGGAACACAAAAACCCTCGCGAAGTGATTCGCACGGGTTTTGCATTCAAGGTGGTGCTCGGGTGACCCTATAATCGGAGCTTCAGGCAAACAACTTACTGTTGCCTCCACTGGGTCAAAATGCTAGGTCACTCTTCAAACAGGAAGAATCCGCTAAAAAGTAATACTCAAACAAAATCAACACACTATCATGCTGCCGAAATCTGAAGAGTTCCGAGTGTTCTCTTCGGAACCAGGATGATCAATGGTTGCGGTTTACAGGCCGCAGCCCCTTTAATTATCATTAATAAAGTGAGGAAAACATGCGCAACAAATTGACCGTTGTCGTGCCGACCTATAAACGGCACCACCTGCTTGAGCAGGTTCTCCCGCATTTACTCAGTCTGGATACCCGGATTTTGGTCATTGATTCCTCGGAAACTCCGCATGCCCCCTCTTCCAGCAACCCCCGCATTGATTATGTGCATTGTCCGGACCTGGGCGTGCTTCAGAAAATCCGTAAGCATGTCGTAGAGCGCGTCCACACCCCATACATGCTCATGAATGCCGACGACATCTTCCCGTCAAGGCAGGCAATAACCGAGTGCGTCGATTTCTTGGAAAACAATCCCGACTACTCGTCCGCCCAAGGCGTGATCCTCTATCATGAAAACGGGCGGGTCTATCCTCACGAGCCGGACTCTCCATTATATCAGGCGGACGCCGACAGCGCCGGGGCGAGGTTGTTGCAACATTTCACGAACTACCATCCTATGTTCTATTCGGTACAGCGTGCCGACTGCTGGAAAGTTACACTCGACAGAATCCCGGCCGAGTTGGTCAATTACAATTTTAGTGAACTCTATATGGTCATGATGATGCTCGCGCACGGGAAGGCCGCCAAATTCCCCAGCTTCTTTCATGTTACCAACCTTGTCCCTTCGCTGAACGTCACATGCCTGCGCCTGCGCGGGAAGTCGAAAGACATGATATTCAACGGTCGGTACTTCCCGGAACTGGAAGCGATCAAAAAAACCGTCAGCCGGTATCTGTACGAACGGGAAGCCCTTCCGGAAAGGTGCGCACGGCGTTTCATCGAAGGCGCACTCGCCCTCCTCTTTGTGAGAGCCCTCCGGCGCAAGACATTTTACTGGATAGGTGACCGGCCCCCTAAAACTTTGGGTGACAGAATCAGGAAGGAATGGACCTCCTTCCTCAGGAAAACGATCCTCAGGGAGAAAAAAGCTCTGGATACAGCCCAGAAAAAAGCATGCGAGAAAAGCGAGTTGGAAAGGATTCTTGAACAAAGCGGGGTAGCGGGGCGTAACGACTTCAATGCGATCATGAAGATCCTCCACCCTGCCGGAATGTAACAGGCAAGGCCAACCTCATGAAAGTGCTTGTAACCGGTGCGACCGGCTTTTTGGGTAACCACGTTGTTTCAGCGCTAGTCCGCCGGGGAACACCTACGGTTGTGACGGGGCGTGATGTCCAAAAGCTGCGGGCTGCCCCATGGTCCGACGAAGTGGAGTGCGTCCCAATGGATATGGAGACGTTGCCGGACAATCTGTTTGCAGCCCTAGGCAGTCCGACACATTGTATTCATCTTGCCTGGCCGGGCCTGCCCAACTATAGATCGGACTGCCATCTGCAGGAAAGTTTGCCACAAAGCCGCGAAGTCCTTTTTCGATTAATTGATGGTGGCCTGAAGCACCTTCTGGTGACGGGCACCTGTTTAGAGTATGGGATGCAGGAAGGGGAGTTGGCCGAAGAGATCGAGGCAAAACCGAGCACCCCTTACGCCATGGCTAAAGACAGACTGCGACAGTCCTTGGAGCAGCGCATACTCGGCACGGGTGTCTGTCTTCAATGGTCGAGACTCTTTTACATGTATGGTCCGGGACAGAACCCCAACTCGCTATTTGCCCAACTGCAACGGGCGATTGCCGATGGACAGAAGGAATTCCCCATGTCCGGCGGGGAACAGGTGCGCGACTACCTCCCCGTGGAGGAGGTGGCCGAAATTCTGGCGGCTCTGGCACACCATTCGTCGTTTACGGGCATCGTCAACATTTGTTCCGGAAAAAATGTACGCCTGCGAGAGATGGTTCAAGGATATATCGATAAGACACAAGCCTCGATCAAACTGAAGCTTGGCGTATACCCCTATCCGGAATGGGAACCCTTTCGTTTTTGGGGCAGCACCGCCAAACTCGCCCGGCTGGGAGTGACCCGGTGACTCTATGCCCCCTTTGCGCATACCGGTCTGCGGCCCTTATCTACAGGAATCCACACGTCCCGGCATTTCAAAACAAGATATTCCCCAACGCGGTCGAGGCAAAAACAACTCCCTGCTACCCGGTTGAACTGGTCCAGTGCCGTCAATGCGGCTTTGTCTGGAACCATCTCTTCCACCCAGAAGTCATGGAATACGACGGCACGTATCAAAACGAGCAGGGCCATTCCTCGGTGTTCCAGCGCCATCTTGAGGAAACCCTGGGGCTGGTCAAATCCGCTGTAGAGCCGGGCGGGCGGATTGTGGAGGTCGGGTGCGGCAAAGGCGTTTTTCTCTCCATGCTCAGGCTGGCCGGATTCAATGTGACGGGATACGACCCGGCCCATGAAGCAGGCGACCCCGATGTGGTCAAAGCGTACTTCGGCAACAATCTGGGTGTTGTTCCCGGCGATATGGTCGTACTGAGACACACCTTGGAGCATGTGGCCGACCCGTTGGCCTTTCTGGCTTCGATCAAAAACGCCAACGCAGGCCGGGGGAAAATCCTCATCGAGGTCCCATGCCTTGAATGGATTGTCGACAATAGGGCATTCTGGGACATTTTCCATGAGCATTGCAACTACTTCAGTGTGCCGACACTGAAGGCCCTTTTTCTCAGGGCAACGGTCCGCCGATGTTTTGGTGGTCAATACATGTGGCTGGTGGCTGAGTTGGCCGACCTGCAAGACGCTGTGCTCCCGCCGACTGACGAATTTTGCCTGGTCGACGAAACACTTTTTTCGAACGAGATCGACCGCCTCAGGGCCTTTGTCGCCAGCCACACCGGCTGCCTCGTCTGGGGCGCTGGGGCCAAGGGTGTGGCCTTCACCAACCTGATGGACCCGGATGGACGGAGCATTCGCGGGATCATCGACATCAATCCCAAAAAACAAGGCCGACACATCGCCAAGAGTGGTCATTTCATTTATCCGCCAAGTGAGCTATACCGCCTTGGCACGGGCGACATTATCGTCATGAACGAAAATTACCGTGATGAAGTAGCCGCGCTTTGCGAGGGATATCCCAACACAGTGCTGGCCATAGGAGAAATATGAGCAACCCAGTAGACGATTTTAGGAATGTGCGCAGGGAGCGCATCGGTGCGCAGGGACAGAACAGCGAATTGAAGCGATCTGCGGATGCCTTCATGCACCAGTCTATTCCCGCCGGCTACTCTTACAATTTCGAGTGGCTTGGCCGTCCCATCATCCAGTACCCGCAGGACATCATGGCCATGCAGGAACTTATCTGGACCGTTCAGCCGGACATCATCATCGAAACCGGCATTGCCCATGGGGGCACGGTACTGTTCCACGCCTCCATGCTGCAACTCTTGGGTGGCGACAGGAAAACCGTGAGCATCGACATCGACATCCGTGAACACAATCGCAAGGAGATCGAAGCGCATCCGGTTTTCAAGAATGTGACAATGCTCGAAGGCTCATCCATATCCCTGGACATTGTTGATGCTGTTTTTTCACTAGCCAAGGGGCGCACCAACCCGATGGTCATTCTAGACTCCAACCATACCCATGAGCATGTGTTGCGGGAAATGGAACTGTATGCTCCGTTGGTGAAAAAGGGCTCGTATATGGTGGTGTTCGATACCATTGTTGAGCTGCTTTCCGAGCAAGCCTCGGCAGACAGGCCTTGGGGGCCGGGCAACAACCCCATGACTGCGGTTGATGCGTTTCTCAAGACCAACGACCGGTTCGTGCCTGATACGGAGATCGACAATAAACTTATGTTTTCGGTAGCTCCCCGGGGATACCTGAAATGCGTCAAGGACATGTAAAGGACACAGCATGGAAGTTATTATTCTCTGCGGTGGACTCGGTACTCGCCTGCGCGAAGAGACGGAGTTCCGGCCTAAGCCGATGGTCAATATTGGCCCCCGCCCCATCCTCTGGCACATCATGAAGATATATGCCCATTACGGGCATACGGAATTCATCCTGCCGCTAGGATACAAGGGAGAGATGATTCGAGAATACTTTGTGAACTACGAATGGATGAACAACGACGTCACCCTTGAGTTGGGTAAGCCTGAAACGCTTTGCCTGCACCAGTGCCACGACGAGGCGGGCTGGAGGATCACCCTTGCAGATACCGGTCCAGATACCCTCAAGGGCGGGCGTCTCAAGCGAGTGGAAAAGTACATCAAAGGCGACACCTTCATGCTGACCTACGGTGATGGCGTGGCCGATATTGACATTGATGCCCTCGTCGCCTTTCATAAAGCTCATGGCAAAATCGTGACCCTTACAGGCGTGGGCCTGGCCCAACGCTTCGGCGAATTGAAGGTGGATGGGAACAGGGTTTCCTCTTTTCAGGAAAAACCGGACCATGCTGGTGACAGCCTGATCAACGGCGGCTACATGGTGCTGGATAGGAGTATTTTCGACTACCTGACGTCGGACAAGGACTGCGACCTGGAATATGGCCCGTTTGAGCGGCTCGCGCAGGATGGGGAGTTGATGGTCCGTCGGCATGATGGGTATTGGGCCTGTATGGACACCCTGCGAGACACAGAACTCCTGAACCGGCTATGGAACGAAGACCGAGCCGAGTGGAAAGTGTGGTGACGGAGCTGATATCTATGTTTAACAAGACATTCGCAGGGAAACGCGTCTTCATGACCGGGCATTCCGGTTTCAAGGGAAGCTGGCTCGCGCTTTGGCTTACTCTGCTCGGGGCAGAGGTCCACGGTTACTCTCTTGACCCGCCATCCGTCCCGAATATGTTCGAACTGATCGGATTGAGGCATGATCTTGCCTCCACCCATGCCGACATCCGTGATTTTGAGGCCCTTAGGCGGGCCATGGGTGTTTTCTCGCCCGACCTTGTCATCCATATGGCGGCCCAGCCTTTGGTGCGGCGGTCATACGCCGAGCCGGTCGAGACCTTTACCACCAATGTCATAGGCACGGTGAATGTGATGGAAGCAGTCCGTCATACGGAATCCGTCCGCGCCGTGGTCAACGTAACCAGCGACAAAAGCTATTTAAACTTAGGGACAGGCGTAGCGTTTCGCGAATCCGACCCCATGGGGGGGGATGATCCCTATTCAGCGAGCAAGGGATGCGCCGAGCTGGCTGCGCAATCCTGGAACGCATCGTTCTTTCAAAATGCAGGACCTTCCCTGGTTTCCGTACGGGCTGGCAATGTTGTCGGTGGAGGAGACTTCGGCCAGGACAGGCTGCTTCCAGACATGGTGCGAGCCTTTTCACGCGGAGAGCCGGTCCGTATCCGTTCGCCCAAGGCCGTCAGGCCATGGCAGTTCGTGCTTGAGCCATTGTCCGGCTATCTGGTTCTGGCCAAGGCGCTGCTGGAAGGACGTCGGGAGTTCGTTGGCGGCTGGAATTTTGGACCTAGGAACGCGGACGCGCAGACCGTGGGACAGGTGGTGACGGGCTTTGTCGAACGCTGGGGTGATGGAGCACAATGTGCTATGGATGCCGGGGATCATCCCCATGAAGCCGCCACCCTGCGGCTCGACTGCACCAAAGCAGCCGAACAGCTCGGATGGATCCCCCGGACCGACGTCAACATGGCCCTCGATTGGTCTGTGGAATGGTATCGGGCATGGCATACCGATCCGGCCTGTCTTCGGGCATTAACCGAAGAACACATCAGTAGATTCGAGGCGCTTTGATGCGTTGCACGCCTCTCCCCCTGGCCGGTGCCTATCGCCTCGAAGATGCACCCTTCGCTGACCAACGCGGACGCTTCGCAAGGATATATTGCGCCCACGAGCTTGAATCCATCGGCCTGCGAAAGCCTATTGCTCAGGCTAATATTTCGCTGACCCGCCAGAAAGGAAGCATCCGCGGTATGCATTTCCAGACCGTTCCGCATGCCGAGATCAAAATCATCCGCTGCCTGCACGGCGCCGTCTTCGATGTCATAATCGACCTGCGCAAGGCGTCTGAAACCTATCTCCAATGGCACGGCGAGATACTCTCTCCTGAGCGCGCGTACGCCCTGTATGTTCCCGAAGGCTTCGCGCATGGCTTTCAAGTCATTGAAGAGGACGCACAGCTTCTTTATCTGCATACGGACTTCTATACGCCGGAATGCGAGGGAGGGGTGCGGTTCGACGACCCTGCCATCAACATCGCGTGGCCCCTGCCCCCAAGGGACATTTCAGACAAGGACAGACTCCACGCATTGATAGGTACAGAATTCCAAGGATTTGACATATGAATTGCCGCCATTGCGCCACGTCGCTCTCCGATGTTTTCATTAATCTAGGCGACCAGCCGCCGTCCAACTCGTTCCTCGCGAAGGATGAGCTGGGCCAGCCGGAAGAGACATTTCCCCTCAAGGTTTTCATCTGCCCGAAGTGTTTTCTGGTCCAAGTGGACGAACACAAGAAATCCTCGGAAATATTCAATCGCAGCTATGTCTATTTTTCCTCATTCTCATCTTCCTGGCTCGAGCATGCTCGGCAATACACAGAAATGGCCGTCAATCGATTTACACTTGGCGGCTCGTCGCTGGTAGTGGAGATCGCATCGAATGATGGCTATCTGCTGCAATATATGAAGGCGAGCGGCATTCCCTGTTACGGGGTGGAGCCGTCCATGGCCACTGCCGACGCAGCTCGGGAAAAAGGCATTGAATCCATCACCGAGTTTTTCACTACCGCCCTGGCAAAAACACTGGTAGCCGAGCGTGGTCGTGTTGATTTATTGATAGGCAACAACGTGTTGGCCCATGTGCCAGATATCAATGATTTTGTTCACGGCGTCAAAGCGGTGCTCAAGCCCACCGGAGCCGCAACGTTGGAGTTTCCTCACCTCTTGCAGCTCGTCAGTCAATGCCAGTTTGACACCATCTACCACGAGCATTTTTCCTATCTCTCTTTGGGCACGGTACAGCGTATTTTCGCAAAACAAGGGCTACGGGTATTCGATGTGGAGGAACTCTCCACACATGGCGGGTCGTTGCGGGTTTTTGCATGCCATGCCGACGACATCCGACCAACCTCGCCTGCCGTAACCCGGGTGCTCCAATGTGAACGCGACGCAGGTATGAACTCACTTGCCTACTACACCGCATTTCAGGAACAGGCAGACATCCGCAAACAGGATTTGCTTGATTTTTTGCATACGCAAAAAAAAGCGGGCAAGCGACTGGCTGCCTATGGTGCTGCAGCCAAGGGGAACACATTGCTAAACTACTGCGGTGTGGATTCCAGCCTGATCGAATTCTGCGTGGACGCTTCGCCGCACAAACAAGGACTGTTCATGCCAGGGAGCCGCATCCCGGTATTGTCCCCCCAGGCTCTTCGGGAGCGCAAGCCGAGCTTCATCTTGATCCTGCCATGGAATCTGAAAACGGAAATCACCGCGCAGCACCGGTATATCCGTGAATGGGGAGGCACGTTCGTCACGGCTATACCCCGGTTGGGGATCGTTACGGACTAGGGTGTGCCGATGTTCAGTCTGGCATGGTGTTTATGGCTCCGAAAAAGATGAAGCACAGCGACACCGCACAGCCTTTAAGAGTCTCAATGCTGACAGTTAATTTGTAAAGACCCCTTTGTTGGGGTCGCCTAAGAGTAGAAGTTCCGGCAATTTCTTGGTGGTTGATTAAAGGGCAGGGGAATCCCCGCCATCTGGGCGGTAAAATCAACAGGGGACATATTCCCCAGGGATTCATGTAGCCACTCCTCGCTGTACTCGTTAGGGAATTCCTCCGAAACCTTCTGTGCCTACCAGATAGAGTCGTCGAACTGCATCTGGTAGAGGCGGTTGTAGAGCGGGCAGGATGCGAGCAGATCCTTGTGGGAGCCCGTGGCAACGACTTTGCCCTGCTTCATGACCATGATGACATCGGCGGTGAAAATGGCGGATAGTCGGTGCGCGACGGTCGCCACCGCAGAGAACAGCGTATTTATGTTTTTCCTCGTTGCCATGAGAGGCTCCCGTTTTTTCAAAAACTACTGATATCCTAGTACAAAACGCCAAAAAAGAAAAAGCCCTTACGCCGTTTCTGACGTAAGGGCTTGATTCCTATGGTGCTCGGGGACAGAATTGAACTGCCGACACGGGGATTTTCAGTCCCCTGCTCTACCGACTGAGCTACCCGAGCACGCGGTCGAGAAGTGGGATTTACCGAAATGGGCGGTGGTTGGCAACCTCTTTTTGCCATTCGGGTGAATTTTTAGCCGGGTGGCGCGCCACTTGGCCGGGCTTTTCCTGCCGGGTCATTCTTCGGACTCGGGCAGCGGAGCGCCCATTTCCATGATCCGGGCGGCGTAGCCCGTGCGCAGGGCCTCCAGGTAGTCGGTGTCGATGGGCCCTTTCCAGGTGGTCACCTCGGTGTAGCGTTTGGGTATGACCACCCTGGCCGGTTCGTAGCCCATGCCCAGGCGCAGCCGCCAGCGCAGGCTCTGCACCCGGCGGCCTATGGCGTCGAGCGAGCCGACGAGGGAGCCGTAGCCCACGGCCTCCAGGGCCTGGGCCAGCACCGAGTCCTTGTACACCCCGCGTGAGAACAAGCAGCCCACCATGCAGTTGAGCACGACCCGCTCGCGGGCGTCGTTGACCAGGAAATCGAGCGCCCTGGTCACGTCCTTGTCCTCATGTTTCTGATCGTAGGCGTAGCCTCCCGAGTCGAGGTGGGAGTGGCGGAAGCCGAGCGCCTCGGACACGAAGAAGACCTCGCCCGTGGCGTATCCGGCCATCTCCTGGCCGAGGACGCAGGCAAAATCCTCGCCGCCGTATTTTTTGGCGCACTTGAGGGAGCCCTGGGCCAGCAACCGGTAGAAGTCGTTTGGCGGGCGGCTGATCAGCTCCACGCCCTTCATGTAGGTCTCGGCATCGCCCCAGGTCAGGGGGACCACGGTCTCGTCCAGGCTGATGACGCCCTTTTCCAGCGCCTCGGTGGCCCAGGCCAGGGCCACGCCCGTGGACATGTTGTCCAGCCCTTCCTTTTCGATGACATCGAGGATGCGCAGGACCTGGCCTGCGTCCGTGACCTCAAGCATGCCGCCGCAGGAGAAGATGGGCTCGTAGTCGTAGCTCACCTGCCGGTAGAGATACTGGTTGTTGGCCTGGAACTGCTCGCGCACGAAGCCCACGTGGATGCAGCCCACCGGGCAGCCTGCGCAGGCCGCGTTGCGCAGCAGGGTGTCCTTGGCAAACCGCTCGCCCGAGATGTTGTCCGCCTCGGGGCTGCTGGTTTGTTGCAGGTTCTTCCAGGGCAGGCTTTTGAGCGCGTTGAGCGGGTTGATGTTCACCGCCGTGCCCAGGCCGTGGTATTTGGCCATCATCTCCGTGGTGGTGAGCTGCTTGAAGATGTCCTTGTACAGGGTGGAGTAGGCCTTGCCCTCGGGCAGGTCAAAGCCCCGGTCGCCCAGGATGCAGATGGCCTTGAGATTCTTGGCTCCCATGACCGTGCCGCCGCCCAGGCGGCCAAAGTGGCGGTAGGTGTCCACGTTGATGCAGGCGTAGGCCGAGAGGTTCTCGCCCGCCGGGCCGATGCGCAGGATGGAGCGGCGGCCCGAACCGGGGAATATCTTGCGGATGACGCGGCCCGTGCGCAGGGCGTCAAAGCCGCGCATGTATTCCACGTCGCGGATCTCGATCAGACGCGAGCCAACGGCCAGGGCAGACAGCCGCTTGGCCTTGCCGACCACGACCAATGCGTCGAGGTCCGCGAACCGGAGCGACAGGGCGGATTTGCCGCCCGCGTAGCTCTCGGCGTACTGGTTGTGATAGGGCGAGCGGAAGGCGCAGCAGGTCTTGCTCATGAGCGGGTAATAGCCGGTCAGCGGACCGATGGTGAAGATCAGCGGCTGGTCCGGGTCGTCCCAGTCCCTGTCCATATGGCCGAATTCATCAAAGAGCATGGCCGCCAGCCCGGTGCCGCCCAGGTACTGGTCGCGTCCGTCCCGTTCGATGAGGTTGGCCTTGCCCGTGGTCAGATCGACCTTCATGATGCGGAAGTGGTCTCTAATCATCGGAACCTCCGGTGGCCTTGTCCGCTCTGGGCAGATCTTCCATCTCAAGGCAGTCGTGGGGACAGAATTCCACGCAGCGTCCGCAGTGGATGCAGACGTAGGGGTTGACCATGTGATCCAGGAATATGGCGTCCACCGGGCAGGCCTTGGCGCATTGGCCGCAGCGGATGCAGAGGTTCTTCTTCTGGATGACGCCGCCGTCGCGCCGCTGGGTCAGGGAGCCGGTGGGGCACGCCCCGGCGCAGGGCGCGGGATTGCAGGCCAGGCACAGCTTGGCCTCGAATCCGGTGGACAGTCCGCCCGCCGAGGCGATGCGGATGCCCGACTTGTTCCACGACAGGACCGAATGGACCTGTCTCGCGCAGGCCAGCGCACACGAATGGCAGCCGATGCATCGCTCCATCCGCGCAGCCCTCAATGCTTTCATTGTTCATGCCTCCAACTGGTTGGGAACCGTGATGTCCGGGTCGAGCGCGCTTGCCTTGCGGGGGCGCTTCAGATCCGTTCAAGAATATCGTGTTTGAGCGACCAGAGTATGTGGACCGTGGCCGAGTCCTGGTCCATGCCCGGCACCGCTTCGACAAGTTTGCGTATCAGGGTGCTGGTGTCAACGGATTTGCGGGCCAGGAACACGAGTTTTCGGGCCGCGTCCGGGTCGATGGTCCCGGCCAGCCCGGAATAGAGCATGGGAAAATCGCGGCCTCGGTAGAAGGCCTCGCCCGTGGCCCCGGCCCGGACCAGGGTCGCCGGGTCAAGGGTGCGGGTGGGGTAGTGGCCGAAGAGGGTGCCGTAGGGCATGGCCAGGGGGTGATGCATCGTGCGCAGGGGAGCCGGGTCTGCCGGTTCGCGCCACAGGCCGTCCCAGAGGGCGGCGTACTGTTTGATCACCCCGGCCCAGGTGTAGTGGTCGAGCACGCGCTGCCGGGCTGCCGCGCCCATGGCCCGGCGCGTGTCCGGGGATTCGATGAGCGTCTTCAGGGCTGCGGCCAGGGGGGGGATCTCCACCACTGTGCGCTGGGCCAGCAGCAGGTGGTACTGGTTGTCGTAGGTGAGCGGGGCGAGCAGGTCCGCGTCCGGCGTGCTGTCCGGGCCGATGGTGGGCACGAGCAGCCCGGTCTCGTCCTGGACCACGATGTCGCGGTAGCCGTCGTAGTCCGAGGCCACCACGGGCAGGCCAAAGGCCCCGGCTTCGAGCAGGGTGATGCCGAAGGTCTCCTGGGGGTTGTCGGCAATGGAGATGAAGATGTCGGCGCTGCGGAACAGGGCGACCTTTTCCGCCTCGCTCGGCCTGGCCGCAATGGTCAGGGGGATGCCCACGTTGGCCGCGAGATCCCTGAGGGTGGGCAGGAAATCGTCGCCGTCGTCCACCCATCCGGCCAGGACCAGCTCCACCGTGGCCGGGTCCATGCCCGCCAGGACCAGCCGGTGCAGGGCGCGCAGCAGGGGCAGCAGGTCCATCTTGGAGTGGTGGGATATCCTGCCGAACACGAGCAGGCGCACCGGGCCGCCTTGGCTCCCGGCCTCGCTCCTGGCCTCGCACCTGGTCGGACAGAGCTCATCGGCGTCCACAGCCAGGGGGATGCGCGCCAGCTGGGGCGCGGGGAAGTGCTCCGGGTCCAGCCCGTAGCCCTGGCGCAGCCAGTCGAAGAAGCGTTGCACCGCCTCCCGGCCCGGCTCCGAGGTGCAGACAATGGCGTCACGCCGGGTGGTCCCGGCCCACAGGTGGCGCAGGAACTGCGTGCCAAAGGTGGAGTAACTCAGGGAGTGGATGGTGCCGGTGATTGGAAAGATGTCGCGGCTGTAGCGGTTGCGCAGGGCAGCGGCGTGGGGCTGGCTGGTGATGCAGTCCGACAGGTGCATGCAGTGGACCGGCTCGGTGGCGAGCAGGCGCGGCAGCTCGCGGCGGTCCAGGACGCGCACCCGGCCCGCGTCGAGCATGTCCGGCGCGATCTTGCGCACATGGGCGCGCAATCCGTCGGCCTGCCCGGCGTCGCCCAGGAAGAAGCGGTACTCGTCGCAGGGGTCCACGGCCAGGAGCGCGCGCAGGAACTTGGTGTTGGCCACCTTGCGCCCCAGCACCGGGCCGGGCTCGAAAAATGGGTCCAGGGTGGCCCAGATGCGCTTGGATTCGGACATATGTAGGTCAAAACCGTATTGTCCCGGTTTGTCAATGGGTTTGACGAAATCCGTGGACTCTGTCGCTGGCCGCGCGGCATTTTCTTCCCCGGACAAGCCTCAGGGGGTTTGTCCTCATCGCTCGAAAACCTCCTTTGAAAAGAGCAGGATGATACCGGTTTGGCGCGGTGTCTCCGCCTGTGGCACGGGTTGGCCCCGTTCTTGCTCATGTCCTGGTGCGGACGTGTCATGCGTCGATATTTTGACTCTTAAGGAGAGGCGGACACATGTTGAAGCAGACGATAAAGCGGGGCAAGCGGCCCGAACTCATGTGGGGGCTGGGCCTGGACGATTCGCTCGCTGGCCAGATCGCGCAGGGGGTCGGCCCTGGATTTCACATTCGCAATTTTCCGGCGGATTCCCTGCCCCGCGCCCGCGAACTGAGCCAGGAGGAGAAGCCCTGCGCGGCCTGGGTGCCGTGGTCCGTGTGGTCGGCCCTGTCCGAGCAGCGCCGCCAGGAGTACCGGGCGCAGGAGAACACCCAGCGCATCCTCATCCAGGACACGGGCGACGAGCCTCTGGAGATGGACACGGTCCTGGCCGAAGGGTTCCTGACCGTGGTCCGCACGCCCCTGACGCGCCCCAAGGTGCAGGACGCAGTGTTCCGGGCCAGGGAGGTGACGAGCATGTACTCGGACATCTACCGCATGACCGAGGAGATCCTGCTTGAGCGCGAACTCTTGGCGCGCAAGACCGATCAGCTCATGTTTCTCAACAAGATCCTGGCCTCGGCCACCGAGAGCCTGGACCCGGCCACCATCCTGCTCAACGCCAAGGACACCCTGAGCCTGGTCCTGCCGGTCAAGATGGTGCACGCCGCCTTCTGGACCCGGCAGCAGGACTCCGGCGTGGCCGATGTGGAGCTGTTCCTCAACGGCAAGATGATCCCGGACACCGAGAGCCTGTGGGTCGAGCACCTGATGGCTTCTGCCGCGGAGATGGGCTCCGGCCCGGTCAACGGCTTCAACATCCTGCACACCGACCCGGCGCGGCGCCCCGAATTTTCGCTGACCCCCAAGGACGGCAAGCTGGTGACCATGCCCCTGACCGCGGCCCACGAAACCTTTGGGTGTCTGGTCCTCCTGTGCGAGCCGGACTACCGGCTGGGCCGGGATCAGGTGGAGACCTTCCGCTCGGCGGTCAACCACCTGGGGCTGGCCCTGCGCAACGCGCTCATCTTCAAGGAGGTCAAGCTGCGTGCAGACCGCGACGGCCTGACCCGCATCTACAACCGCCACTCCTTTGACGAGCGGTTGATCTACGAGATCAAGCGTCGTCGTCGGTACAATCACGACCTTTCGCTGCTCATGGTCGATCTCGATCACTTCAAACAGGTCAACGACACCTACGGCCACAAGGCGGGCGACATGGTCCTGCGCAAGGTGGGCGAGATCCTGACCGAGACATTCCGCACCACCGACCTCGCGGCCCGCTATGGCGGCGAGGAGTTCGTGGTCCTGCTGCCGCACACCAGCGAGGAGGCTGCCTGGAAACTGGCCGAGCGCATCCGCGAGTCCATCCAGGGGTGCGTGTTCCGCTTCGACGGCCACGAGTTTTCGGTCACTGCCTCCATCGGCGTGGCCTCGGTCGAGGCTGGTGCCCTGACCCGCGACGACGACCTGCTGATCAAGGCGGACAAGGCCCTGTACAAGGCCAAGAACAATGGCCGCAACATGGTGGTCATCTCCCGGCCCGAAGGCGCTGCCCAGGCCGTGACCAACTAGCCGGGGACGGGATTCGCCCCGCGCGGGGCCATTCATATCGATTTTCAGGCGCATCTGCATGACCCGGCCAGACCGGGGCGTGCAGATGCGCCTTTTGGTCTGCGTCCTGTTGGGCGCGTTTTGCCGTGTCCCGGTCAGCGGCCCTGCCAATCACCCTGTCAGTCAAGAACGCGGAAGGCGGCGGACCCGGTCCGCCCCTGGCTGTCCGTGACCGAGACGGTGTGTCGGCCCTCGGTCATGGGCCAGAAGAGGGTGGCCGCGCCTGCCGCTGTTCCGGCGAAATGGCCGTCCACATACCACCACAGGGGCTGGTCCGGCTCGCCGGACGCGGCTCTGAGCGCCACCTGCTGATGGCTGGCGGGCGCGTCGTGGCGCAGCACATAGGGGGTGTCGGACGAGGGCGAGAGGATGACCGGACCCCTGCCGCCCGGCACGTCGCGGCACAGGGGCGAGAGGCCGGGCGGGCCGGGCGCGGGCTTGCCTTGCGAGGCGAGCCATGCGGCCAGTTCCGGCGGGAGCGACTCGACCACCAGCGGCACGGCCCGGCGGCTGGCGTCGGTGGTCAGGCAGCTCCCCTCAAGGCGCAGCCCGGTGGCTTTGTCCACCAGGATGCGCCGGTGCTCGGCGCAACGGGGCAGGGCCAGGGTCGGCCCGGCCAGACTCTCCACGGTGTGCGGGCAGTCTGGTCCGGCAGGCAGGCCGCTGGTGGCGCACAGGGTCACGGTGCGCAGGGCCGGGGCTTCGGCCAGATGCAGATCACGGCCCGGCTCCTCCAGGGCGCGCAGCACGTCGAAGAAGAGCGGCCCGGCGTGGGTTGCGCCGGAGATGCCCTTGACCGGCGCGCCGCTCGGGTTGCCCACCCAGACGCCCACGGCCAGGGTCGGGCCGAAACCCACGGCCCAGGCGTCGCGGTGGCCAAAGGAGGTCCCGGTCTTCCAGGCCGCTGCCGGGCGGTCGCGGGTCAGCCGCCAGGAGTCGGGCATGTCGGGGCGGGTCACTCCGGTCAGCATCCCGGCCACCACCAGGGCGGCCTCGGGCGTGAACAGGGGCGTGCCCGGCCCTTCTCCCGTGTCCGGGGTAATCCGCCAGGGCCGGTGTTCCCCGCCCTGGCCCAGCGTGGCGTAGACATTGGTCAGGTCGATCAGCCGCACCTCGCACGCGCCCAGAGCCAGGGGCAGCCCGTAGCTGGCCGCCGGGCGGTCGATGGTCTCCAGCCCGGCGCGCACCAGCAGGGTGTGGAAGTCATGCAGCCCGGTCCGGGCCAGCAGCCGCACCGCCGGCACATTGAGGGAGCGGGTCAGGGCGTCGGTCACGGTGACCCGGCCCGAAAAGGTTCCGGCATAGTTCTCCGGCGCGTACCCGGCATAGTCCACGGGCACGTCCAGCAGGCGCGACTGGGGCAGGGCCACCCCCTTGTCAAAGGCCAGGGCGTAGAGAAAGGGCTTGAGGGTGGAGCCGGGCGAGCGGGGCGACAGGGCGTTGTTGACCTGCCCCTGGTGGCTGTCGTCGTGGAAATTTGCGGACCCGGCCAGGGCCAGAACCTCGCGGGTGCGCCGGTCAAGGACCGCCACCGCGCCGTTGCTGATGCCAAGCCCGCGCAGCCGCTCCACGTGGCGGGCCAGGAGCCGCTCCACGTTCCCCTGCCGGGCGAGATCAAGGGAGGTGGTCAGACTGGTCTCGGCCCCCAACCGGCTCCGGGCCAGCAGGCAGAAATGCGGGGCGAGCATGGGCGAGGGTCTGCGCTGGGCCACCATGGGCTGGCGCATGGCCCGGCGCGCCTCGGCTTCGGGCACGGCCCCGCGCTCGGCCAGCAGGGTCAGAACCCGGTCGCGCACGGCCATGGCTGCCTGGGGGTGGCGCGAGGGATCGTAGCGGTTGGGGGCGCGCGGCAGCACGGCCAGCAGGGCGCATTCGCCCAGCGAGAGCCGGTCCGGCGGCTTGCCGAAATAGATGCGCGAGGCCGCGCCCACACCCACGATGTTGCCGCCAAAGGGCGCGGTGTTGAGGTAGGCTTCGAGCAGTTCGGTTTTGGAGTGGGCCAGGGTCAGTTGCAGAGCGCGAAAGGATTCGGCCAGTTTGGCCCCCAGGGTGCGCGGGCCGGGCGCGGCCATGCGCGCCAGCTGCATGGGGATGGTGGAAGCGCCCGAGACCACCCGGCCCGAGACCGCGTTGGTCCAGGCTGCCCGGAGCACGGCCAGGGGGTTGACCCCCGGATGGACGAAAAGCCAGCGGTCCTCGGCCTCGACCAGGGCTGTGACCAGTTGGGGCGAGACCTGGTCCAGGGTCACCGGGAACCGCCAGCGGGTGTCCGGGGCCGGGAAGCGGCGCAGCTCGATCCCGGTGCGGTCCAGTATCCGGGTGCCAGAGGGCGCGTCGAGCCACCCTGGCGGGAGCGGAAAGAGCGCATTCAGGAACAGGAACGCCAGCGGTCCGGCCAGGGCAAGGGGGGCCAGGGCGCAGGCCAGACGCGCCCACCACCGTGTGGGCCACCTCATGCGGCCCGGCACTTTCCGGGCCATCGCCCGAAGCCGGTGCATCAACCAATGCATGCCGGGCTACGGCTCCCTGGTCACGGTCACGCTGCCCGGCGCGTCTGCGGCCATGATGGCCGGGTTGTACATGGCCTCGGCCTGGACCGGGGGCAGCCCGTAGCGGCCCGGCGTCACGGCCCGCAGCTGGGTGTAGCCCGCATACCAGCCGGTCCGGGGCAGATCGGTGAAGAAGAGCACCCGGTCGTCGCGCAGGTCCTGATGCCCGGTCAGGGGCAGTTCGTTGTCAGCGGCCAGGGGCGCGGTCTCGGTGGTGTCCAGGCGCGGGTTCTCCACCTCCAGCCCGGCGGGCAGCAGGCACTGGAGAACCACGTTCTCCACGCCCTGGCCCGTGCTGCGCAGCTCGGTCTTCATGATCACCAGCGCGCCCTGGGGCAGGCTGGAGAGGTCTGCCGGTGCGCCGCTTCGGTCAAGGAAGGTGCGCCGGACTTCAAGCCCGTGGCTGGCCGGGACAAGGCTCTCCGGCACGGGTACGCCGCGAGTGGTCACCGACCAGTAGACCGTGGCGTTGCCCTCGGCCTGTCCACCCTCCGCAGGTTCCGCCAGTTCCACCCGCAGGGGCGCGTCGCTGGTGTCTGTTGTGGCGGTCACGCTTGATGCGTCGGCAAAGGGGGCCGCCCACTCCCCGGCCATGATTCGGCCTGTCAGGGGCGCGGGGCTGGCCGCGGCCAGGGTCTTGCCCAGGGCCGCGAAGGCAAGGCCGTTCTCCTGGGTAGTGCCCCAGTCGGGCGTCTCCATGCGTCGGGACACGTCCGCTGCCAGCTGGGGCAGCAGCGGATCGCTGGGCGCGGCCTCGGCCAGGGCCAGGAGCATCAGGGCCGCGTCGCGCAGGCCGGAGCCCATGCGCCCGCCCGGCTGGCGGCCATCGGCCGGAACAGGCCGGGTGGCGAGCAGGGTGTTGCACGAATCCATGTCGCCCGCCAGGGCGTAGCTGGCCGCGATCAAGGTGCGGGCCAGGGGCGAGAGGGCGGTTGCGCGCCGGTCGCGCAGTTCGTCCATGGACCCCCGGTCGGCCTGACCGGCCAGGGCGAGATCAAAGAGGGCGTAGGCCGTGGGGTCGAGGTCTGAGCCGCGCGCGGTGGCCAGATCGGCCATGTGGTCCAGGGCGCGCTCCAGCATGCCGGGCGAGGTGTAGCCCGCGCGGGACGCCTCAAGCAGGAAGTGGGTGACGTAGGCGCTGACCCAGGGCGAGCTCTCGCCGCCGGGCCACAGGGCAAAGCCACCGTTGTCCGCCTGCATGGACAACAGCCGCATGATGGCGGACTGGACCATGAAGGCTGGGCTTGTGTCGCCGGAGAGGGAGGGCGCATACTGGCGGGCCAGCTCGCCGAACCGGATCAGGGGGAAGGCCTGGGACGCGGTCTGCTCGGCGCAGCCGTAGGGATAGGCCAGGAGGTTTTCGAGCTTGCCTGCGAACCGGGCCAGGGGCAGCCCGCCCAGGACCGCCTCGCGGGTCACGGTGCCGGGCACGAACCCGGACGCTGCCGGGACCAGCTCGTCGGACTGGCCCGTGAGTGCGCCGAAGGCCAGCTCGCGGCGAAAGGGCGAGACCGGGCGCACGGGCAGGTGGGTGACCACGCGGCGCGTTTCGCGTTTCCCCGTGCCAGTGGCCGCAATAGGAGCCGAGGCCGTGACCGTGACCGTACCGTCGCCGCCCGCGCCCGGCAGGGCCGAGACCGGCAGGTACACGGTCTGCTCCGTGCCCCTGGCGATCTGGAGGGTGACCGGCGTTGCCGTGCTGGTCAGCGCGCCCGTGGCCGTTACCTCCAGGGTGATGGCGTCAATGCCGGATGTCGAGGTGGCGTTTGAGTCGGTATTGCCGGAGCCGATGCCGAGATCGTTGCGCACGGTCACGGGCATCTCGATTTCGTCGCCAGCGGCCAGAAAGCGCGGCAGGGTGGGGCTGACAGCCAGGGGCGAGCGCACCCGGACCATGGCCCGGCCCGTGCCCAGCCGTTTGCCGTCAAGGCCCACGGCCACCACGCGCAGCGCGCCCTGGAAGTCGGGCAGGGTCACGCTCCAGCGCACGGTGTTGTCGTCGCCCACGGTCAGCGGGCCGGACCAGAAGGCCACGGGCGTGACCCGGCGGATGCCCTCGGTACGCATGAACTGGCTCTCGGCCAGCATTTCCATGCCGCCACCCGGCGTGGCCGCGCCCATGATTCGGGCCAGATCGGGATAGAGCATGGCAAAGGTGTCGTAACTGGTCACGCCCAGGGCGCGGCGGGCGTAGAAAAAGCCGAACGGGTCCGGGTCGTCCGCGCCAGAGAGCTGCATGATGCCCTCGTCCACCGCAGCGATGGTGATCACGGCGTTGGGCCTGACGTGCTTGTCCAGGCTGACCTCGATGTCAAGCGCGGTCTCGGGCCGGACTTCGGCGGGCGCGCTCACCTTCGGGTCGAGCTTGTTGGCCAGGGTGTCCACGGCCAGGGGCGCGGCCCCAAAGGCGCGGCCCACCGACCCTTCGGCCACGTCCGACGCCTTGCGCACCAGCAGGGCGGTGACGTGGACGTTGGGGCCGTAGGCCAGTTTGACCGGAAACACGGCCTCGCCGGTATTGCCGGTCAGGTCGATGATCCGGGTGTCGCTGACCGTGTCGCCCTCCACGGCCATGAGCAGCCGTCCGGGGAAGGGGGCCCGGATCTGGACCACCGCGTTGTCGCCGGGCTGGTAGTGGTCCTTGTCCAGGACCAGCTCGATGCGGGCCGGGTTCTCCAGGGCCCAGGGCGAGTAGCCCCAGCCGCCGCAGAAGAACGTGGCCACGCCCGATGCGCCGGAAGCCCCGGATGACGGGGACTCAACAGTGTCGATAAGCATCCGGTAACTACCGTAGTCAGGCGGGGTGAAGCTGACCGAGCCAGGGCCGGTGCCAGCAGGCACGACTTGCTCGGAGATGAGTTCCGGGTCGTTGACCGATTCGTAGCGGTAGCCGCCGGACGGGGTCAGCCGGACAGCGGTGCGCCAGCGGTCGCGGTAGAGCCGGGCCGAGAGCGGCCCGTGGGCCGCAGGTGCGCCGTCCGGGGTCAGGGCCACGAAATCAAAGGTCACGGGCTTGGCCGGGGCAAACCCTTTTTTGTCCAGGGCGCGCACGCCGAGGTAATAGGGATGGGGGTGGACCACCACCCGCTTGCGGGCCGTGACCCCGCGTCCGCCGGTCTCGCTGACCCGGCCCAGGATGATCGCCTCCAGGGCCGCCGGGGGGGCCAGGCCGTCGGGCATGGGGATGACAAAGGACGCCTTGCCCGCGTCGTCCAGGGTTGCCTCCTGCTCGAATATCTCCTGCTGGGCAAAGTCCGCGTCCGGGTCGCCGAAGACGTACTCCTCAAATCCCTTGGCCGTGAACGGGGCCGCGCGGAGCAGGACGCGGGCCGTGACCGGCAGGTTGGCCGCTGGCGGGCCGAAAAGATAGCTGGCCGTGACCCCGGCCCGCACCTCCTGGCCGGGCGCGTATACCGTGGTGTCCGTGGTCACCTCCGCCGCGATCCGGTCCGGGATGAATTCCTCGACCTTGAACCGGGACGAGCCGATGACCGTGTCGCCCGCCAGCAGCTCCAGGGTGTGGTCGCCAGTCAGGGCGTAATCGGCCACGTCCAGGGCAAAGGGAGCCAACCCCGTGTCGCCGCTGTCCAGCCGCAGCCTGCGCACCTCGCGGCCACGCGGATCGCGTTGGACCAGGACCAGGGGCATGGGCGCGGGCGCGGTCAGGTCGTCCTTGCGGATGACGGCCACTCCCTGTGCGGTCTCGCCGGGCCGGTAGAGGTCGCGCTCGCCGTAGAGATAGGCGCGCAGGCCTGACTGGGGCGCGGTCACGCCCGTGACATCGAGCCCGGTGGTGTCCACTGCCGAGCGCGAGAGCAGGAGAAAGGCGAAATCGTCGTCGCGCTCGGCCAGGATCATGAAGGGCGCGCCCGCGCCCCGGTCCGGGGTTGGCGGGATTTTGGCTGCGCCGCGCTCGTCGGCCACGGCAGTGCCCAGCCGCTGGTTCTTGTCGCTGATCAGGGTCAGCCGGGTGCCGGGCAGGGGGGCCAGGGAGGTGTTGGACACGGTCCAGATCAGGAAGCCGTCCGCGCCCTGCTTGGCTGTCAGGCCGATGTCGGTCAGGGCGAGCCACCGCTTGACGCCCGACTGGCCCGGAATGGTCGCGCTGACCTTGAACAGGCCGCGCTCGCCTGCCCGGATGGAGTCGAGCCGCACCGGCACGCGCACGGGCTTGTTGCGCTCGCCGTCGGTGCGCAGGGTGGCCTCGAAGATGGTCCCGCCCAAGGTATAGGGCACGCCGGAGTAGTCCCACTGGTCCTCGAACAGGCGGCTGCCGTACTCGCTGAGCATGGCAAAGAGGTTGTTGGGGTAGACCCGGTCCACGCGCAGTTCCACGCGGTCCGTGTTGACCGCCTCCAGGACCAGCCCGGCCCTGGCCGAGCGCGGCAGGAACAGCCCCGTGCCCACGAAGTCCGCGCTTGGCGTCACGTCGGGCACGGTCAGGGCGGCGGACTCGGTCTTGTCGAGCAGGGCGCCGTCGGGCGCGGTCAGTCCCTGGCGGATGGTGACCGTGTAGCGGGTGCCGGGCGCGAACCCGCCGGACAGGATCAGGATCGGGCCGTCGGCGGACAGGGAATGGCTGGTTTCGGGTTTGACCGTGACAAAGGGCGCGGCCCGGCGGGCGTCCATGGGCGTGGAAAAGGTCAGGCGGATGCCGGAGCCGGTTGGCGACGACCAGGCATCGGCCCCGCGATAGGCCAGGACCGGGTCGAGCCGCACCGGGATGGAGGCCGTGGTGTCGCGGCCCAGGGCCAGGGCGGACCCGGCCATCTTCAGGTCGCGCGAAACGGTCAGGACATAGGTGCGCCCTTCCACGGTCTTGGCTACCGGGTCGGAGCGCAGCTCCAGGTAGCTCGAACTCCACGAGGTCATGGCCGAAAGCGGCACCTCGCTGCCGTCACTCTGGTCCGCGAGCCGGACATGGGCCAGGGCGTCCTCCGGCGACACGGCCCCGGTGAAGCTGAGGGCCGCCACCATCACCGCGCTGCCCGGCGCGTCGCCCACCCGCTCGGCCAGGTCCACGGACGACACGGCAAACGAGGCCGTCCGGACCGTGAAGGTGCGCTCTCCTGCCAGCTTCAGGGCCGGGGCCAGCTCC
Source organism: Pseudodesulfovibrio aespoeensis Aspo-2 (assembly GCF_000176915.2). Lineage (NCBI taxonomy): Bacteria > Pseudomonadati > Thermodesulfobacteriota > Desulfovibrionia > Desulfovibrionales > Desulfovibrionaceae > Pseudodesulfovibrio > Pseudodesulfovibrio aespoeensis. The sequence continues at coordinate 3,528,982 of NC_014844.1, read as the reverse complement.
ACCGTGTATTCGGCGTCCTCGGCCAGCATCTGGCGGGCCGTGAACCGGAGCAGGTAGGGGTTGCTCCAGGTCCACTCGCCGTCCGCCTGGGGGGTGAGGGTGGCCGCCTCCCCGGCGGGCACGGCCTGGGTGTCTGCCGGGCCGTTCAGCTCCACCTCGATGCCGGAGCGGCCCGGTCCGACCCGCAGCTCGCTGACCGCCAGTTGCCCGTCGCCGGGCAGGGATGGGGATCGGGCGATCCAGACCGCCTGGACAGTGACGATGACGGCAAGGGCGGCGATGACCAGGGTCTTCAGCTTGGCGGCGTTCATGGCGCTTCTCCGTGTTTCTCGATGTGACGGGGTGTGTGTTCTGCCCCTCTTTGGTTCCTGAATACGGCGTATCACAGCCGGGTCGGCTGTGCCAGGGTCGCGAGTTGCCGGGTCGTCCTTGCGGTTGTTTGATAGCGTGTCGGGTTTCGGACGATGCGGTCGCAGAGTCGGCAAAACCCGCGCAATGCCTGTCTTGACACGGGGTGTCTCTTTCGCCACTGTCCGTGAAAGCACCCCGTGAAAACAAGGCGTCGATCCCGTCGGGGTCGGCATATCCCCGCCACAAGAGATGAGGAGCCGCATGCGCGACGAGCCCATGTCCTGTCCCGATTCGCGTCTGGGGCATTTGTGTCCCCGCGCCTGTTCGTTCAGCGGCCCCTGTCCGCGCGTCCTCCGTCACCCGGCTGCCCTGGGTGCCGGTTCCTGGAACCCACTGGCATGACAAACATTCTTTGCGTGCGTTCGCGTCTCGTTGTGCTGTGTTTTCTGTGCCTGCTGCCGGTGCTGCCGGGCTGCGGCCCGGACAAGAAGGCGCCCCAGGCCGACAAATCCGTGCCCGTGACCGTGGTGGCCGTGGTCCGCGAGGATGTGGACTACACCCTGGGCGCGGTGGGCAACGTGGTCCCGCTGGCCTCGGTGGAGATCAAGTCGCGGGTGGGCGGCATCATTGAGGAGCAGCTGGTGGTCAACGGACAGGACGTGCGCAAGGGCGATTTGCTCTTTCGCATTGATCCGCGCTCGTTCGATCTGGCCGTGCTCGAGGCCGAGGCCCGGCTGGCCAGGGACCGCGCCCATCTGGTCAAGGCGCGCGAGAACCTGCGCCGCTACTCGACCCTGCGCGACATGAACGTGGTCGCCCAGCAGCAGTACGACGACACCTATGCCGAGGCCACGGCCCTTGAGAATACCATCCGCCTGAACGAGGCCACTCTGGCCCAGTCCCGGCTGGACCGCGAGTACGCGGCCATCACTGCTCCCATCTCGGGCCGGGTGGGCATCATCCAGGTCAACGAGGGCAACGTCATCAAGGCCAACGACGACCGCACCCTGTGCGTCATCAACCAGATCCGGCCCATCAATATTTCCTTTGCCCTGCCAGAGCGGTTTCTGGGCGAGGTCATGGACAGGCTGGCCCAGGGCGAGATGTCCGTGGAGGTGACCCCCTCCGGGTCCCAGACCGGTCCGGTGACCGCCCGGCTGGCCGCTGTGGACAACGCGGTGGACACGGCCACCGGCACCATCCGCCTGCTGGCCGCCTACCACAACGACGACAACCGGCTGTGGCCCGGCCAGTTCGCCCGGGTGGACCTGACCCTGCGCACCATCGACGATGCCCTGCTGCTGCCCACCAGGGCCGTGATGCAGGGGCTTGGCGGGTCCTATGTCTATGTGATCAGGCCAGATGCCTCAGACCCGGCGGCAGGCGTGGCCGAGGCGCGCGACGTGGTCTCCGCGCACATCCTGGGCGAGCGTACCGTGGTCAGCGCGGGCGTGGCGGAAGGGGAGCTGGTGGTCCTTGACGGTCAGGTCTCCCTGGCTCCGGGAGCAAAGGTCTCCATCAGGAAGGCCAGCCCCGATGCGATGGGCGCGGCAGTGGTTTCCGGCACAGCGCCCCCCGCCGCAAAGGCCCAGGGGACTGCCCAATGAGCCTGTCCGCCCTGTTTGTGCGTCGCCCGGTCATGACCACCCTGGTCATGGCCTCGATTCTCATCTTCGGCGTCATGGCCTATTTCCGCCTGCCGGTCAGCGACCTGCCCAGCGTGGACTTTCCCACCATCCAGGTGCAGGCCCAGTTGGCCGGGGCCAACCCGGAGACCATGGCCTCGTCCGTGGCCACCCCGCTGGAAAAGCAGTTCTCCACCATTGCCGGGCTCGACTCCATGACCTCGGTCAGCAACCTCGGGTCCACCAACATCACCTTGCAGTTCGACCTGGAACGCAACATCGACGACGCGGCCCTGGACGTGCAGTCGGCCATCACCACGGCCCTGCGCAAGCTGCCCAACGACATGACCCAGTCCCCCAGCTTCCGCAAGGTCAACCCGGCGGACTCGCCCATTCTCTACCTGGCCCTGTCCTCGCCCACCATGCGCCTCTCGGATGTCAACGAGTACGCCGAGAACGTCATGGCCCAGCGCATCTCCATGGTCAGCGGCGTGGCCCAGGTCATGGTCTACGGTTCCAAGAAGTTCGCGGTCCGCATCCAGCTCGACCCCGAAACCCTGGCCTCCAAGGAGCTGGGCGTGGACGAGGTGGCCGAGGCCGTGCGCCAGGGCAACGTCAACCTGCCGGTGGGCACTGTGGCCGGACCGGCGCGCGAATACGTGGTCCGCTCCAGCGGCAAGCTCATGAGCGCGGACGACTACCGGCCCCTGGTGGTTGCCTGGCGCAACGGCTCCCCGGTTCGCCTGGGCGAGGTGGCCCAGGTGCTCGACAGCGTGGAGGAGACCCGGCGGCTCAACTGGTACAACGGCACGCCGGGCATGGTCCTGGCTGTCCAGCGCCAGCCCGGCACCAACACCGTGGAGGTGGTCGAGGCCGTGCGCGCGCTCCTGCCCGCGTTCCAGGCCCAGTTGCCCGCAGCCATCACGCTCGACGTGCTCTACGACCGCTCCCAGTCCATCAGGGAGTCGGTCCACGAGGTCAAGTTCACCCTGGCCCTCACGGTCATTCTGGTCATCCTGGTCATCTTTCTCTTCCTGCGCCGCGTTTCGGCCACGGTCATTCCGAGTCTGGCCCTGCCCATGTCGATCATCGGCACCTTTGCGGTCATGTATCTGGCCGGGTTCAGCCTCAACAACATCTCGCTCATGGCCCTGACCCTGTCCGTGGGCTTTGTGGTGGACGACGCCATCGTCATGCTCGAAAACATCGTCCGCCACACCGAGATGGGCAAGACGCCGATGGAGGCCGTGCTCGACGGCTCGCGCGAGATCACCTTCACCATCGTCTCCATGACCATCTCCCTGGCCGCGGTCTTCCTGCCCGTGCTCTTCATGGGCGGCATCGTGGGGCGGCTCTTCCACGAGTTCGCGGTGACCATCTGCGCGGCCATCCTCATTTCCGGGTTTGTCTCGCTGACGCTGACGCCCATGCTCTGCAACCTCATCCTGCGGCCCAACCGGGTCGAGCGCCACGGCAGGCTCTACAACGCCTTTGAGCGCGGGTTCGACGCCATGCGCGACACCTACCGCGTCACCCTGGACTGGACCATCCGCCACCACCGGCTGACCATGCTCTTCTCGTTTGTTGTGCTGGCGGCCACGGTCTACCTGTTCCAGGTCATTCCCAAGGGCTTTTTGCCCAGTGAGGATATCGGCCAGCTCCAGGTCACCACCGAGTCCGAGCAGGGCGTGCCCTTTGAGACCATGGTGGCGCGCCAGAAGCAGCTCATGGAGATCGTGAGCAAGGACGAGGCCGTGGACGGATACATGTCCGTGGTGGGCGGCGGCGGGCCGAACCGGGGCAACAACTCGGGCCGGCTGATGCTCAGCCTCAAGCCGCGCGACGAGCGGACAGATGACGCGGACACCGTGCTCCAGCGGTTGCGCCGCGAGCTCTCCCAGGTGCCGGGCATCCGCGTGTTTCTCAGCAATCCGCCGCCCATTCGCATCGGCGGGCGCGCTTCCAAGGGGCAGTACCAGTACACCCTGCAAAGCCCCAACACCGGGGAACTGTTCAGTGTGGCCGCCCAGGTGGAAGAACGCATGCGCGCCATCCCGGAGCTTCAGGACGTGACCTCGGACATGGAGTTCAGCAACCCGGAGCTGCACATCACCATCGACCGCGACAAGGCGTCGGCCCTGGGCATCACTGCCTATCAGGTGGAGGATGCCCTGGCCACCTCGTTCGGCAACCGCAAGGTGTCGAGCATCTACGCGGCCACCGACACCTATGACGTGCTCATGGAGCTGGCCCCGGAGTATCAGGCCAACCCCGCGGCCCTGGCCATGCTTTCGGTGCGCTCCCAGTCCGGCAGGCTGGTGCGCCTTGAAACCCTGGCCACCTGGAAGATGGGCGTGGGACCGCTCTCCATCAACCACTCCGGCCAGCTGCCCTCGGCCACCGTCTCCTTCAATCTGCGGCCCGGCGTGTCGCTGGGCACGGCGGTGGACAAGGTCGAGGCATTGGGGCGCGAGCTGGTGCCCGCATCCGTCAGCACCAGCTTCCAGGGCGAGGCCCAGGCCTTCCAGAGCTCCATGACCGGACTGTGGGCGCTCATGGCCCTGGCCGTGCTGGTCATCTATCTGGTGCTGGGCGTGCTTTACGAGAGCTTCCTGCACCCGCTGACCATCCTCTCGGGCCTGCCCTCGGCGGGCGTGGGCGCGCTGGCCACCCTGATGGTCTTCGGGGTGGATCTCAACATCTACGGGTTCGTGGGCATCATCATGCTCATCGGCATCGTCAAGAAGAACGCCATCATGATGATCGACTTCGCGGTAGAGGCCCAGCGCAAGGCGGGCACCGACGCCCGCACTGCCATCCGCGAGGGCGCGCTCATCCGCTTCAGGCCGATCATGATGACCACCATGGCCGCGCTCATGGGCACCCTGCCCATTGCCCTGGGCATGGGCGCGGGCGCTGAGGCCCGCAGGCCGCTGGGCCTGGCCGTGGTCGGCGGGCTCGTGGTCTCGCAGCTCCTGACCCTCTACTTCACCCCGGTCTATTACATGTACCTCGACTCGGCCCAGCAGCGGCTGCGCCGGTTCTTCAGGCGCGGCATCGAGTAGCTCCGGGCCGCTGTCCCATGGCAATGGAAAGGGGCCGGAACGACTCGTTCCGGCCCTTTCCCTGTCTTGCGGCTCGGGGTGGCGGCGTTGTGTTTCCGGCAGCCTTTCCTTGACATTGCAACAGGATCACTGGAATTGTGAAAAGAAGAACGAGATTTAGACAATCAGGTTACGCCTGCCCGGTCGCTTTGCCTCGCGCCGGGAGAAAAGGATATTCATGATCCCGCGCATTCCCCGCATCTTCTTCGATCCGTCGGACCACCGGCTGCTCGGCATCGTCAATGACGTGCTCGACCCTGAGAAGCGCCCCGGACGGGACGTCAAGACGCTGCTTGAGCCGTATCTGCATCCGCACGGCATCAAGACCCTGGCCTCCACGGGCAATCTGCGCATCGCCTATGCCGTGGTCAGCCTCATTGGCTCGCTGGAGACGGGCCGGGCCGGGGAGCGGCTGCAATCCCTGCGCGCCCTGCGCGACGAGGTGCTGACCTCGCCCACCGGCCCCATGCGCCGCAACACGGCCCGGGTGCTCATCCAGATCATGAAGGAGCTGGTGCGCGCCAAAAGCGGCAGCCTGGAGCAGCTCAAGCTGGCCCACGAGTTTCGGGTGGCCGCCACGGGAAAGCCGCGCATCATCCTGGCCCAGCTCAGGAAATACCACCTCATGGAGATGCCTGAGGAGTGGAACCAGGTCGCCTTTGACGACCGGGTGCACGACGCCAACACCAAGGGGCGCAAATCGCCCACGCACCTGATCATGGACGCCTGGATCAAGGGCATCCGGCGGCTGACCGTGGTCCACTACAACTTCGTCAGGCCGGATGTGGCCCGCGAGTTGCTGGAATCGGCCCGGATCATGGGAGTCGAGGTCCATGTGGGGGTGGAGCTGGCCGCCCGGCACCGCGACCGGTTCGTGAACATCATCTGGGAGCCCAAGGGGTTTACCGAAGACGGCGACTACCTCCGGTTCCTGGAGTCCGAGCCGGTGCGCGCGTTCATGGACCAGGGCCGCGAGGTCTCCCTGTGCCGCCGCCGGTACGTCTATGCGGTCCTGGAGTCCTTCAACCGCAACCACCGTTCGTCCATCATGCGCGAGTTCGGCCTGGACCTGCCCCGGCTGGAACGGGCCGATTTCGATGGGTACGTTGGCTCTGGACAGCCCTCGTTGGTTCACCTTGGCGGATTCATCCACAAGACCGCCCTGCCGCTGATGCGCGAGCGCGTGGCTGTCCTGCGCCAGGAATTCGCCCAGACCGCCGATCCCGAAACCCGGCGTGACATCGAGATGCAGGTGGACGCCCTGGACGCCCTGGACGCCGACACCTTTGTGCAGCGCTATCTGCTGCCCGGCGACAACCCCGGCCTGCCCAACCCGCTGCTGCCCGCAACGGACGATCCCGAACTCCTGACCCTGTCGCCTCTGGAACTGATGACCCGGCTGCGCGGGCTGCATTCGGTCAACCGGTTCGTGCTCAACACCGTGGACCTGACCCAGGCCGACGTGATCGAGCTGCTTTACGACTGCCGGGGGCTCATCAACCATCTGGAGTTGTTCAGCCTGCGCGATCTGGTGGACAACCGGTTCCGCGACGGCAAGGCCCTGGGCGAGCTGCGCGAGGCTCTCAACTCCGGCGATGTGGTGGCCCTCAAGCGCATCATCCTCGACAACATCGACCAGCTCTGCCTGGGCGAGATGGACTGCAAGGCCGAGAGCGACGAGGCGGTCAAGCTCCGGGAGATCCTCTCGGACATCAACACCCTGGCCGGGCTGTATGCCCACAACCACCTGCACACCTGCATCGGCAGCGGGTCCACCGGGCACTCCTCGCGCAACTTCGGCATGGGGTTCGCCATTCTAGAAACCCTGCCAGTCCGGGCTGTCAGGGCCTTGCTGCATCGCGCGCGCGGTTTCCGGTCCCTGTGCCTGCCCGTGGCCACCACCGTGCGCGAGCGGCACACCTACACCCCCAGGAGCGCGGTCACGCCCCTGGGCCGGGCCGCGATCACGGTGCTGGGCCGCGTGCCCCTGCTGCGGCGGCTGGTGCGCAGCCGCGAGGTGGACTACCTCTCGGAGCACACCCGTGTCACGCCGGGCCGGTGCGGCAACCTGGTCATGCTCGGCGGACAGGTGGACCCGTCCAACGACCTGACCCTGTCCGGCGAGGCGGTCCGGGAGCGGGCCGAACGTCTCACGCCCTTCTACCTCAACACCACGCTGCGCAACTGGCTCAAGGTGCTGGTGGGGTTCATCCCCGCCTTCCTGACCTTTTCCTTATCCCAGGACTGGTGGCTGCTGGCCTACTTCGGGGCTTTCATCTGGCTGGGCATCACTGCCGGGCGCAACGTCATCCAGTCGGTCATGGGCGGGGGCGGTTTCGGCAGCCTGTCGCTGCTGCGCTGGCACCAGTATGTCAACTGGAGCCGCATCGCGGACTCGCTCATGTTCACGGGATTTTCCGTGCCGCTGCTGGACTGGCTGTGCAAGTCCGTGCTGCTCGACGCGGGATTCGGGATCACCACGGCCACCAATCCGGTCCTGCTCTACGCAGTCATGGGGGTGACCAACGGCCTCTATATCTTCAGCCACAACGTCTTCCGGGGGCTGCCCGGCAAGGCGGCCTTCTGGAACCTTTTCCGCAGCGCCCTGTCCATCCCCCTGGCCGTGGGCTTCAACTGGGCCGCGGGCGGGCTGCTGGCCTCGTTTGGCGTGGCAGCGGTCGATCCGGTGCTGCAACAGTGGGCCGCAGTCATCTCCAAGCTGGCCTCCGACTGCGTGGGCGGCGCCATAGAGGGGCTGGTCGACCGGGGGGCCAATGTCCACATGCGCGTCTGGGACTACCGGGGCAAGATCGCCCAGGTGCTGTCCGTGTATGCCCGGCTGGAGGGACTCTTCCCGGAGCGCGACATGCAGCGCATGATGGCCGATCCCGGAACCTTTGTGCGCGAGGTGCGCGAGCTGGAGGCGCGGCGCGGCATCAAGGAGGAGCTGGACAAGGCGGTCATGCTCAACGCCCTGGACCTGCTGACCTTCTGGATGTACCAGCCGCGCGCGGCCACGGCGCTCAAGGCTCTCCTGCGCGAGATGAAGCCCGAGGAGCGGCGCATCTTCTTCGTGTCCCAGCACGTGCTCATGCGCGAGCGCGACGTGTCGCAGCTCTTCGTGGATGGCATGGTGGGCAAGAATTTCTCGCGCGCCCTGTCCTTCTACCTCATGCGCTACCCCGGCTACCTCAGGGCCCTGGACGCCATGCTCCTGCGCCTGGGCGGATCAGGGTCTTCCGGCCAAAGGCCGGTGGCTGCCGGAGATGAGGCGGACTAGTCGGCGGGAAGCGGGCTCGACCCCGAAGAATTTCCGGCCTCAAGGGCGCGGCGGAAGAGGGCAAAGGCTGCGGGCGCGGCCTGGCCCAGGCGGGGCATGTCATTTGTGAGCATGGCCTGCATGATCAGCCCCTGGATGGTGCCGATGAACATGGCCGCTGCCGAGGGCGCGGCCACCTCGGACGCCACTTCCCCCTGGGCCTTGCCCTGTTCAATCACCTTTTCAAGCATCTTCCGGTAGTCGGCCAGCATGGCCTGGACCGTCTCCATGGCCTGGGTGCGCCCGGTGCGCTGCAACTCGCTGAAGACCAGACGCGGCACGCCGGGGTATTCCATGGCGAATTCCAAATGGGCCGTGAATGCTGCCTCCAGCGCGGCCAGGGGCGTGGCCGCCTGGTCGGCGGCGCGTCGCACCCGTTCCAGGATCTGCCCGGTCACCCAGTCCATGGTCGCCTGCCAGATGGCGTCCTTGGACGCAAAATGGCGGAACAGCGCGCTCTGGGCCAGCCCCATGCGCGCGGCAATGGCCGCAGTGGTAATGTCCGCCGGATTGGTGGTGGCGGCCAGCTCCAGCACGGTCCGGACGGTCATGGCCCGCCGGTCATCCGCGGGCAGGTATCGGGGCATGGTCTTCATGCGTGTTTCCCCAAAAAAAGTGATTGCCTGCTCACTTTGTTTTTGTCATACAGGATTGGAAAGGATTCGGGAGCCCGGCGGCACCTTCGGCGGTCTGGAGTTCGCAATGCGCTGTCGCAAGGGTGTTATTTTTTTCGAACAAATTTCCCAAGACACCGATTTGATGGTAATGGTCTACAAAATTATCTGCAACGCCGGGCGCAGCCCGCTGCTCCTGGGGTCACCAGAATGAGGTTTGATTCCGAGGTCTCAAGGTACAGCATTGTTCCATGTTCGAAAAGGAGGGGAGGGAGGATGATTTTCAAGAAAGACGACCCTGGCGGTCGAAGGTGGCTCTACGTCCTGCTGCCAGCCATCGGCGGCATCGTGCTCACCGTGGGCGTGGCCCTGGCCATGCATACCACGGATCAGGCCGTGTTCTGCGGCAGCTGCCACTCCATGGCCGAGGCCGCGCTGACGCACAAGAAATCGGTCCACGCCAAACTGGCCTGCAACGAGTGCCACGCCCCGTACAACCTCGTGGTCAAGATTCCGTTCAAGTCCAAGGAGGGCATGCGGGACATCTACGTGACCGCCACCAGCACCATTCCCGATCTCATCCATCCAGGCGGCGAGACCAAAGAGGTGACCCAGGCCAACTGTCTGCGTTGTCATGCCGAAACTACCTCCACGGTGGTCATGCAGAGCAAACAGTATTGCACCGACTGCCACCGCCATGTGCCCCACATGCCGAAAATCCCCGTAGCCGAAAGGAGCGCCGCCGATGCGTAGAGTCATACCCCTTTTCGCCCTGCTGGCCGCCCTGTGCGCGCTGGCTCTGGCTGCCTGTTCCGAGGTGTCCGAACCCGAGACTCCGGTGTTCAAGACCAAACTCTCGGTGGACGAGCGGTCGAACTCCAAGTTCAAGCCGGAATTCCCGCTGCACTACGAGACGTATCTTCGGAACAACGAGTCCGAGATCATGACCGAGTACGGCGGGTCCGTGGCCTACAGCAAGAACGACAACGTCAACCCGCTGCCCGAAGGGTACAAGCACGCCCAGCCGTACCTGAAGAACCTCTGGCTCGGCTATCCCTTCAGCTACGAGTACCGCGCCGCGCGCGGCCACACCTATGCCATGAAGGACATCCTGCACATCGACCGGCTCGACCGCTACAACGAGAAGGCCGGGCTGCCAGCCACCTGCTGGAACTGCAAGACCCCCAGGATGATGGACATGGTCAAGGAGTACGGCGACGACTTCTGGGCCAAGGATTTCAACGAGTTCCGCGAGAAGTTCGACCTGGACGAGGACACCATCGGCTGCGCCAACTGCCATGACCCGACCAACATGGAGCTGCGCCTCTATTCCGAACCCCTCCAGGACCAGCTCAAGGCTGAGGGCAAGGAGTTCAAGGATCTGCCGCGCAACGACAAGCGCGCCCTGGTCTGCGGTCAGTGCCACGTGGAGTACTACTTCACCGACGTGGGCATGGGTCCGGCCAAGAAGCCCGTGTTCCCGTGGGCCGAGGGCAAGGACCCGGAAGAGATGTACACCTACTACAAGTCCCACGGCAACGGCGAGATTCCCGGCTTTGAGGGCAATTTCGTGGACTGGGTCCATCCCGTGTCCAAGACGCCCATGCTCAAGGCGCAGCATCCCGAGTACGAGACCTGGTTCAACGGCGTGCACGGCGCGGCTGGCGTGAGTTGCGCCGACTGCCACATGAGCTATGCCCGTCTGGACGGCAAGAAGAAGATATCCAACCACCACTGGACCTCGCCCCTCAAGGACCAGGACATGAAGGCGTGCCGCCAGTGCCACACGGACAAGTCGCCGGAATACCTGCGCGAGCGCGTGCTCTACACCCAGCACAAGGTCTGGGAGCAGCTGCTCACGGCCCAGGAAATCTCGGTCAAGGCGCACGAGGCCATCCGCATGGCCGCCGAGTTCGAGGGCGACAAGCCCGCCGATTACGACCAGCTGATGATCGCCGCCCGCGAGATGTGCCGCAAGGGCCAGTTCTTCTGGGATCTGATCTCTGCCGAGAACAGCGTGGGCTTCCACAACCCGACCAAGGCGCTCGACACCCTGGCCAAGTCGCAGCAGTACAGCCAGAAGGCGGTGGATATCGCCATCCAGGCCGCTGCCTTCACCACTGCCGAGGCCCTGTCCGGCGACATCAAGGAGCTGGTGCCCCCGATCCTGGAGCACAGCCGCAAGCTGCAACAGAGCCCGGAGCACATGGCCAGCCACACGTGGTTCAAGTATATCCCGCTGCTGCCGGAAAAAGAGATGATCTGGGATTCCAACACGCGGCTCGTCCCGCCTGCCGCCGGGAGCTGATGTTCCCTGGCTGACGATAACTGATCGTTTATTGAAAAGATCGGGATTCCGGCATGATGCCGGTGTCCCGATCTTCTTTTGTCAGGCGCGGTGGCGCGGCGGGATCAATGGTCGGCAGCGGGCAGGGCAGCGGCCCGGTTCAGGTCTGCCAGCAGGGCGTCGAGGTCCAGGCCGTAGGTGGCGGCCACGCTTTCGAGGGTCTCGAACAGGGCCGCGCAGAGCAGGCAGACCCCGGCCTGCCCGTCGCGGGAGCGGAAGACCGGCTCGGTGGCCGGGTGGGCGTGGACCACGTCCAGCAGGGTCATGGCTCCGGTGATGCCGGACGCGTTCATGGCCGTTCCTCTCATTGGTCCATGGCCAGGGTCTGGGTCAGGGCGCGGGGGATGTGAACGATGATCTCGGCGATGCGCGAGCCGGGGTTGGGACGGGCCAATTGCCCGGCCAGCCTGTTGGTCCTGGCCGCCAGGAGCGCGGCCCTGGCCACGGGATGCCCGGCCTGGACCAGGGCGGCGGCAATGCCCGCCACCGTGTCGCCCGTGCCGCCCATGGCCTCCAGGGTTTCCTCGCACGGGCTGTCCACGGTTTGCAGCACGCCGTCTGCGTCGGCCACGTGGTCCACGCTCCCCTTGACCAGCAGGCAGCGGGCCGCGTTGCCCGCCTCGTAGGCCCGGCGGATGAGGTCAGGCACGTTGTTGTCCTCGTGCAGAATGAAGCCCCGCGTATAAAAAGGGTGCGGTGCGGCCTCGTCGGCCAGGAAGGCCAGCTCCCCGGCGTCCGGGGTGAACAGGTCATAGGCCGGGGCCTGTCCGCTCATCTTGGCCGCGTACATGAAGCCCGCGTCTGCGATGAGCCGTGGCCGGACCGCCATGGCCTCCACGGCAAAGAGGACCTTGTCGTGCCACATCACGTCGGGCATCAGGTAGTGGAAGACCAGGGTGGCGATGGTCAGGCCGGGCAGGGTGTCTGCCAGATGGGCGTACAGGGCGCGGCTGCCGTGGCCCAGCCCCTCGTCGCCCACCAGAAAGGCGTGGGGCGCGGGCAGGCCCAGCGTGGCGCAGGCCGCGCAGGCCGAGGCCAGCAGGGCCGGGGTGCCCCGGTCCGTGGCGATGCGCTGGCCGGACACGGTCAGCGCGTTGTTCTCAAGGATCGCCTCGCCCTGGATCACCGGCAGGGCCGGGTCCGGGATGGTGCCTACGACGGCGAGCATAGCCGCTGCATCTCCTCAAAGGCCAGCCCCAGCGCGTAGCCACACAGGGTATGGCCCATTTCGCGCGGGGACGGGGCCTGGTCGAGCCGCAGCCCGATGAGCCGCGCGGCCAGATAGGGCACGTCCGGGCAGCCGCCGCCCGAGACATTGACGATGATCCCGGTGCGCTTGTCCACGGTCAGCTTCATGTTGGCGGCCCGGACCATGAGGTGGTCGCCGAAATCCTTGACCTGGAAGAGGTCCACCGGAGTCAGCAGCGGCCCGGTCACCGGGATGGCGTCCAGGGGCGCGACCCCGGCCTTCTCAAGGTGACGCAGGATGTTCAGCCCCTCCATGAGCGGGTATTCCACGGCCAGATCGCAGCCGGTGCGCACCTCTGGCGGCGGCCCCTTGACCGCCACCTCGAACCCGGCTTCCCGCAGGGTCTTCTCGGCCCGGATGACCTCACTGGTGTTCTCGAACAGCAAAAGCCCCCGGTCCGCCCGTAGGGTGGTCGGGCCGGAGGTCTTTTGGCGGAGAAAGGCGAGAAGTCCCAAGGCTAGTCCTTGCTGATGCGTATCGTGTACTCTCCCCCGGCTTCGGTCACGGAGTCAAGAGTCCATGCCTTGGCCTGGACGGCCCGGCAGACGTTCTCCTTGGAGGCTTCGGTGTCCACCAGGATTTCGAGGTTGCCTCGGCCCATGGCCGCGATCTTGTTGAGGGTGTCCAGAACCGGCTGGGGGCATGACAGCCCGCGTGCGTCAATGGTGTTGCTCATGATCCTATCTCCTTAGGCTTTGGCGCGCATGGTCAGGCCGAAGTAGAGGCATACGGCCAGTCCGATGAACACGGCGGCGATGCCGTGGGGACCAACTCCGGCGGGCGAGCTGGCCAGACCGAAGTTGTGGGCAAAGGCTGCGCCCACGATCATGCCGAACACGAAGACCGCAGCGTCGCCATCGCCCTCGCCCGCCAGGAAGAGCTGACGACCAGGACAGCCGCCCGCCAGGGCAAAGCACCACCCGGCCAGGAGCATGCCCGCGAAGTTCCAGACCTGCTGGGTGTGGGCCACGGGCTGGCCCTCAAAGCCGATCTTGACCTGGCCGAGCAGCGCGTTGACCACCGCGGCGGCCACCAGGAGGGCGATGACGCCCAGGAGCAGGTGCGTCTGTTTGAACAGGATCACGTCGCGGAACGCGCCCATGGTGCAGAACCGGCTGCGCTGGGCGATGAAGCCCACGAACAGGCCCACCAGCAGGGAGATGAACAGGGGCGCGTGCATGGCGCCGGGGCCTTTGATGCTGTAGAAAAGCACGCCGCTCTTCAGCTCGCCCTGCACCTGGGGCGAGGCGAGCATGAGGGCCAGCAGCCCGGCCATGCACAGGGGGAGCAGCAGCCCCACCGAGAAGTGCGTCTTCTGGGCGCGGCCCAGGGTATAGCCCTGGCGGAAGAAGAGGGTGCCGATGAAGATGCCGGCGATGAGTCCGAGGATGCCGAAGATCGCGCTCAGGTCGCCGCCGGCCAGCCGCAGGATGGCCCGCCACGGGCAGCCCAGGAAGACCAGCGCGCCGATCATGGCAAAGGCGCCGAGCACGAAACGGGCCACGGGCGCGGACCCGGTCCTGGGCCGAAAGTCGCGATAGACCAGGGCCGCCAGCAGGGAGCCGAGGACAAAGCCGATGATCTCCGGGCGCAGATACTGGACCACCTCGGCCCGGTGCATGCCGAGCGCGCCGGTAATGTCGCGCTCGAAGCAGGCCACGCAGATGCCCATGTTACCCGGATTGCCCCAGTATTGCAGCAGCGGGGCGAGGATGCCGATGGCTAGGCCAACGGCGATGATGCCCGCTCGTGAGGAAAAGAATGTCTTCATGGTCCCCCTCGCTCGTGTTGGACGGTTCGCGCCGGGCGGCTCCCGACGCACGGGAAAATTCTTCTGATTCTATAGGGGAGCGACGACTGAATAACAAATTGATTTCCCTCAGGGGTTTGCATGCTTTGCATAGACGGCGTCTATCGATCTGCCGATGGCGGTGCAAGGGATTCATCGTAGGCTCTTGTGGGTCGGTCCGGCATGGTGTAGCCAGAGTCATACCTCTGGGGCAACACATGCACGCATCAGTTCAATCAAGTGACCGCAGTCCGCACGGCATCGCGCCCGTGCAGCAGGTCGCCCTGTGACCGCCCAGCCCGTGAACATGGGCGAGGGCCGGGTTCTCTCGGTCCTGCTCAGGCTTGGCGGCCCGGCCATGGTCTCCATGTTTTTCCAGAATCTCTACGCCCTGGCGGACGCGGTCTTCGTGTCCCGGCTGGGCACGGTGGAGCTGGCGGCCCTGTCTCTGTCCGTGCCCTTGTTCTATGTGGCCCTCTCCCTGTGCAAGGGGCTGGCCGTGGGGGCCACCGCGCTCATGAGCCATGCGCGCGGCGCGGGCGATCAGGGCGGGGCCCGCACCGTGGCCAGGGGTGCGCTACCGCTGGCCATGGCGGTCCTGCTGCCTTTCTGCCTGTTTGCGTTTTCAGCGGTCAACCAGCCGGTCTTTGACCTGTTCGGAGTGGGCAGCGATGTGCTGGCCCAGGTGGACGCCTATGTCTTCTGGCTGGCGTGGACCTTTCCGGTCATGGGTTTCACCATGCTCTGCGAGTCCGTCTTTCTCAGCCACGGCGACTCCAAGACGCCCATGAAGGCCATGATCGTGGGCAATGTCCTCAACATCGTGCTCGACCCCCTCTTCATCTTCACCTTCGGGATGGGCATTTCCGGCGCTTCGCTGGCCACGCTCATCGGCTGGGGCGTGGCCGGGGTCATCATGTTCACGGCATTGAGGCGGCGTGGGCTGGACAGCCCGACCCTGGCCCTGGAGCGCGAAAGCGTCGGGGCGTGGGGCGAAATGCTCAAGCTGGGCTTTCCGGTGGCCCTGTCCCTGCTGATCATCCCGGTTTCCGCAGCCGGGCTCAACTATGTGCTGGCTTCCTTCGGGCCCGCCTATGTGGGCGCGTGGACTCTGTCGTCGCGCATGGAGCAGATGCTGATCCTGCCCATCTACGGGCTGACCTGCGCCCTGATCCCTTTTGTGGGATACAACATGGGGCTGGGCAACGGCCAGCGCATCCGCGAGGCCACCCGGCTGTGCATCCGCGCCTGCTATCTGGTCCTGATCCCGGCCTCGGCGCTCATGGCGCTGTTCAGCAACTCCGTGTTCAGCCTCTTTGATCCGGGGCCGGAGGTGGCCGCGCTGGCCACCTATGCCTTTCGGGCCGCCCTGGTCGGGTTCGTGCTCGCGCCCATTGATTTCGTGGTTCTCGGGGTGGCCCAGGGGGCCAAGCGGCCCGCCTACTCGCTCTTTCTGGGCTTCATCCGGCTGCTGGCCCTTCGGATTCCCCTGGCATTTGTGTTCGGCCACTTCCTGGGCGGCACGGGGGTGTACCTGAGCCACCCGGCGTCCCTGATCGCCTCGGGACTGCTCAGCCTGTATCTGCTGCGCCGTCTGCTCGCCTACGTGGACGGGCAGATCGCCGCCAGGGCGGATCGGGTGATTGAGTGAGCCGGGGTCAGCCGGACAGAGTGGCCAGCCGCAGGAGCAGGTTGCCAGCCACCTCGCGCCGGTAGTCGGCTGAGGCGCGCAGATCGCTGATGGGGGAAACGGCCTGTCGGGCGGCCTGGGCCGCGGCGCGCAGCCCTGTCAGAGTCAGTCGCTTGCCCCTGAGGACGGCCTCCGCCTCCGGGCTTCTGACGATGGTCGGTCCCACGCTGCCCCAGGCAAAGCGGGCTTCCTTGACGATCCCGTTCTCCAGGGCCACCAGCGCGGCCAGACTGACCACGGCAATGGCCAGGGCTTGCCGCTGTCCCACCTTCTCGAAATGCTGGACGTTGAAACTCCGGGAGATGGGCACGATCACCCCGGTCAGCAGTTCGCCCGGCTCCAGGGCCGTGCGGCCCGGTCCGGCGATGAAGTGGGGGATGGGCAGGATGCGCGTTCCGCGCGGCGAGCGCAGTTCCACTGAGGCGTTGAGGACGTAGAGGGCGGGCAGGGTGTCTGCCGCCGGCGAGGCAGTGCAGAGGTTGCCGCCCAGGGTGGCCGAGTTGCGCACCAGCGGCGAGGCAAAGAGCGTGGTCGCGCGGTGGAGCAGGGGGAGCCGCGCGCGCACCGTGTCGCTGCGCAGCAGGTCGGTGATGGTGGTGGCCGCGCCTATGCGCACCGCCGGGCCTGACACGGTCTCCAGCGCCTCGATGCGTCGCAGTTCCGCCACCCGTTCCAGGCAAACGAGGGTCTCGGGCATCTGACCGCTGGCGCGCAGGCGCACGAGCAGGTCCGTGCCTCCGGCCATGATCCGGGCATCAGGCCGGGCGGCCAGCATATCCAGGACTTCGGCCATGTGTGTGGGCAGGTGCATTGGCATCAGCGTTTCTTCCGCATGGTTTCCGCCGCAGCCTCGATGGAGTCCACGATCTTGTGGTACCCGGTGCAGCGGCAGAGGTTGCCGGAGATGGCCTCGCGGATGGCGGACCGGTCCGGGTTGGGGTCGTTGCGCAGCAGCTCGGCGGCGGTCATGGCCATGCCGGGCGTGCAGTAGCCGCACTGCACCCCGCCGCGCTCGGCCAGGGCGGTCTGCACCGGGTGAAGGCTGCTTTGGTCCGCATGGTTTTTCTTCAACCCCTCGGCCCCGCCCAACCCTTCGCCCAATCCGTTCCCCAACCCTTCGGCGGTCGTCACCTCGCGGCCGTGGAGCTGGCCCGCCAGGGTCAGGCAGGAGAGCCGGGTCACGCCGTCGATCCATATGGCGCAGGCCCCGCATTCGCCGGTGCCGCACCCCTCCTTGGGGCCGGTCACGCCGCAATGCTCGCGCAGCAAGTCCAAAGCGCGCAGGGTGTCGTCCGCGTCGAGCCGCTGCTCAACGCCGTTGAGGGTGAAGACTATGGGCATGGAGTGGCCTCGTCTGCGATTCGGGGTTGGTCTGCCGATCCAAGGGCGGCCAGCACGCGCTCGGCGGTGAGCGGGGCGCGGGTCATGGGCAGCCCGGCCTGGAACAGGGCCGAGGCCACGGCCGGGAGCGGACCGTTGATGCCCACCTCGCCGATGCCCTTCATGCCGAACGGGCCGGTGTGCTCGATGGTTTCCACGGCGTGGGACTCGATGTCCGGCAGGTCCAGGGACGTGGGGATGACGTAGGTGCACAGATCCTTGGCAAGCAGCGCGGCCTTGTCGGTCAGGACATCCTCGGTCAGGGCGTAGCCCAGCCCCTGGGCCACGGCTCCCTGCACCTGCTGCTCGAAATTCTGCGGGTTGAGCACCCGGCCTCCGTCGGTGAAGGCCACGTAGTCGCGCACCGCCACCCTGCCGGTCAGCTCGTCCACCTCGACCCTGGCCAGATGGGCCGCATAGGGAAAGAGAAGGTGCGGGAAGCCGAGCCTGAACACCTCGCCGCCGCGCACTGTCTCGGGCGTGACCGGCATGAGATATTCGGACATGCTGATGCGGTCGTCCGGGTGCATCATGGCGGCCAGGGCGGCCAGGGGGACGTCGCGGGCCGTGGGCAGGTGGCGCACTCCGCCGGGGATCATGGCGAACCCGCAGCCGTCGTCCACGAAGAGCATGAGCGCTGCCCGGTTGAACAGCTTGTCGCGCAGGGCTTCGCACGCCTTGATCAGAGCCTTGCCGTAAGTGTATGTGGTCCGGCCCGCCGCCGACGAGCCCGACGGGTGGGTGCGGTCCGTGTCCGGCTGAACCAGCTCCATCACTGATTCGGGCTGGCAGAGGATCTCGCCCGCCACCTGGACAAAGGTGGATGCGTTGCCCTGGCCCATGTCGCTGACCCCGTTGTAGACGCGGATGCGGCCCGACCCGGTCAGGCGCACCTTGGCCACGGCGTAGTCGGCCAGCCCCCGGCCATAGCCCATGCCGTTGAAGACCGCGGCCACGCCCACGGCCCGGCGGGTGAAGGGGGGCGCGTCGGCCCGCCATGCGTCTCGGGTCTTCCAGTGCGGATGGTCGCGCAGGCGCAGCAGACATTCCTCCATGCCGGTGGAGGTGGTCATGGTCACGCCCGCGCAGTTGCGCTCGCCCCGTGTGATGGCGTTCCTGAGGCGGAAATCCAGCGGGTCCATGTCCAGGGCGCTCGCCAGCCGGTCCATCATGCCCTCAAAGGCAAAGCTGACCTGGGCCACGCCAAAGCCCCGAAAGGCCCCGGCCACGGGATTGTTGGTATAGACGCAGCGGCCTTTGGCTTCGAGATGGGGCAGCCGGTACGGCCCGCCCGCATGCTCCATGCCCAAGGCCATGATCTCCACGCCCAGGTGGGCGTAGGCCCCGGTGTCGTAGTCCAGCTCGCAGCGCACCGCGTGCAGGGAGCCGTCCCGCTTGGCCCCGGCAGTGAAGCGCATGCGCGCGGCGTGGCGTTTGTATCCGGCCAGCAGGCTCTCCTCGCGGCTCCACCACATCTTGACCGGGCGGCCCTTGGCGTGCAGGGCCGCCAGGGCCAGCAAACACTGCACCGTGGCCCCGTCCTTGCCGCCGAAGCCGCCGCCCAGATACGGGCCGGTGACGTGGATGCGCGAGGGATCAAGCCCTAGGGCGCGCGCGATCTCGAACCGGTCGCGGAACGGGGCCTGGGTGGACACGGTCAGGTGCAGGGTGCCGTCGGGGTCCATGCGGGCCACGCCGTTTTCGGTCTCAATGAAGGCGTGCTCCTGAGCCGGGGTGAAAAAAGTCTCCTCCACCACCACGTCGCACTCGGCCAGCCCGGTGGTCGCGTCGCCCTTGGCGATGGTGGCGGCCTCGAGCACGTTGCCGGTGTCCAGGCCGTGGAGGTTGGGCGCGTCCCCGGCCAGGGCCGCGTCCAGGGTGTCCACCACCGGGAGCGGGTCGATCTCCACCGTGATGGCCTTGAGCGCTTCGGCCAGGATACGGCGCGACACAGCCAGGACCAGGGCCACGGCGTCGCCCGCGTGGCGCACCCTGGTGCCGCAGAGCACGGGCATGTCCCAGTGGACGAACCCCTGGCGGTTGGTGCCGGGCACATCCTTGCGGGTCAGCACCGCGACCACGCCGTCCATGGCCTCGGCCTTGGCAGTGTCTATGCGGCGGAGGATGCCGTGGGGCACGCCCGCGCGCAGGGCGCCCGCCCAGAGCATGTCCGGCGGGTAGATGTCCGAAGCGAATTTTTCCGTGCCGCGCGCCTTGTCCAGGGCGTCGAAGCGGCGGGAGCGGCGGCCGATATCCTGCATGGGTGACGGGTTCCTCGCGAGTGTTCAGATGATGCGCCATTGTGCGGCAAAGGGACCAATGTGTCAACGCGCTGCCTCATTTGCGCCCGCCCTTTCGCTGTTGCCGCGGGTGTGCTATGCCAATGGCAAAACAGGAGGAAAGCCATGCGACAATTGGACAGGGGCATGAACCCCTACCTGGCCGGGGCGCTGGCCGGGCTGGTGCTGACGCTCTCGGTGCTCGTGGCCGGAAAGTATTTTGGGGCGTCCACCTCGTTTGTGCGCTCGGCTGGGCTGGTGGAGCAGATCGTGGCTCCGCAGCACGTCGAGAACACCGGGTATTTCATGAAATACCTGGCCAAGGAGCCGGGCATTGACTGGCAGTGGATGTTCGTGCTGGGCATCTTCTTCGGCTCGTTCTTTGCCGCCAATGCCACGGATTCCTTTCGCTGGACCGACCTGCCGGACACCTGGCGCGACCGGTTCGGACCGGGCCGGGGCAAGCGGTTCCTGATGGCCTTTGGCGGCGGGGCCGTGGCCTTGTTCGGGGCGCGCATGGCGGGCGGCTGCCCCAGCGGCCACGGCCTGTCGGGCGTGGCCCAGCTTTCGGTCAGCAGCCTGGTGGCCATGGTCTGCTTTTTTGCGGGCGGGCTGGTCATGGCCCGCATTCTCTATCCGGGGAGGCAGTCATGATGCTCATGTACGGGCTTTTCACCGGCGTGCTCTTCGGCTGGCTGATGCAGCGGGCCAGGGTGCTGCGCTACGACAGGCAGCTTGGCGCGTTGCGCCTCAAGGACATGACCATCCTCAAGTTCATGCTCTCGGCCATCCTGGTGGCCAGCGTGGGCGTGCATCTGCTGGCCGACCTGGGGCTGGCCACCCTCTCGGTCAAGGGGACCCAGCTCGGGGCGCAGGTCATTGGCGGCCTGCTGTTCGGCATCGGCTGGGCCATGCTCGGCTACTGCCCCGGCACATCCTGGGGCGCGTTGGGCGAGGGGCGTTTTGACGGGCTGTGGGGCATCCTGGGCGGCTGGCTCGGGGCCGCGCTCTACGCCGAGGCCTATCCGGCCATGGAGGCGAGCGTGCTCACCTGGGGCGATTTCGGCAAGCAGACCCTGCCCGGCCTGCTGGGCATCAACCACTGGCTGGTCATCGCTCTCCTGGTCCTGGGCTGCCTGCTGCTCTTCCGCCTTTTTGAGCGCAAGAGGCTCTGAGCCGGGGCCGGACAGCGCGGTCACGGGGCAGACATGGCAGAGGCATCAAGAAAGCGGTGGCTTTTTGCCTTGTTGCGCCGTAATCTCGCCGACACTATCGTTGCTGCGAGGGAGGGAGAACATGAGGCTTCTCAAGAAGCTCAAGGCGCTGCGTCTGCGCCTGCGCACCAAGTATGCCGTTTCCTGGTCCCTTGGTGTGGGATCGACCATCTTCGCCTGCGTGATCACGGCTGGGATCACCGGATACATGACCCTTGAGGGCTGGAGTTTCATCGACAGCTTCTACATGGTGGTCATCACCCTTTCCACTGTTGGCTACATGGAGGTCCAGCCGCTCTCGGACGCGGGCAGGCTGATGACGGCGGGCATCATTCTCGGCGGGGTGGGCAGCTTTGCCTATCTCATGGGCACCATGTCCCAGGTGATCATCGAGGGTCGCCTGCAACACATCTGGGGGAAACGCAGAGTGAACAAGCTCATCAAGGGGTTGCGCGGCCACTTCATCATTTGCGGCTATGGCCGCATCGGCAGCGTGGTCGTCGAGGAGATCGAGAAGGAAGGCCATCCCATGGTGGTCATCGAAAAGGACCCGGAAGCGCTCATGATCCTGGAGAGCAAGGGTATACTGTTCATCAGCGGCGACGCGACCCTGGACGAGGTGCTGCTCTCGGCCGGGCTGGAACACGCGCGCTGCCTGATCACGGCCCTGAGCCAGGACGCGGCCAACGTCTTTGTCACCCTCACGGCGCGCCAGCTCAATCCCCAATTGACTATCGTGGCCCGCACCGACACCGAGTCGCACATCCCGCGCCTCAAGCGGGCCGGGGCCGACCGGGTGGTCATGCCCTACAACATCGGCGGGTTGCGCATGGCCCAGAGCGTGCTGCGGCCCACAGTGACCAACCTGCTCGATCTGGCCGGGCGGGGCGACATCGACCTGCAGATGGAAGAGCTGCTGGTCAGCTCCGAGTCCGGGCTGGTGGACAAGCTGGTCAAGGATTCAGGCATCCGGGCCAATTTCGAGGTGATCATCGTCTGCATCAAGACCCCTGATGGGCAGATGGTCTTCAACCCCGGCCCCAACACGGTCATCAGGGCGGGCGACCTGCTCATCGCCCTGGGCAAGCCTGAGAACATGCCGCGGCTTCAGGCCGTGTGCCAGCCGGAGGTGTGACCCGCATGGCTGGACCTTTTGCCCCTCCCACCAGGGAGAAGGACGGAGAACGATGAACCCATTTGCCCTGCTCAGCATCTTTCAGCGGGTCCGGGCGCAGGCGCGGGTCTGCCCGGTCTGCAAGCATCGGCAGGTGGTTTCTGGCGACAGGCAGGGGGAGCCGGTGCGCTGCGACAAGTGCGGTGCGACCATTCCCCCGCAGCCCAAGACAACCTGAGCGCCGCCCGGCCAGCCCGGCCATGCGGCCTCGCAACACGTCACGGAGAACGGCGATGGTCAGAGTCCTGCCCCTTCTGGTGTCCCTGTGCCTGCTTCTGCTTCCGGCAACAGCCCTGGCCCAGCGTTCCCTGGGTCAGACCCTGTATGTCCCCTGCTACTCGCACATCTACCACGGCCCCAAAAACCGCTCCCTGGACCTGACCGTGACCTTGAGCGTGCGCAACATCGATCCCAAGCTGCCCCTGACCCTGACAGCGGTGGACTACTACGACACCGAGGGCAGCCTGATCCGGCATGAACTGTCCAAGCCGCAGATCCTGGCGCCGCTCATGACCCTGGAATTCATGGTCCACCAGCGCGACAGCAAGGGCGGGTCGGGCGCCAACTTCCTCGTCAGATGGGAGGCGGCCAAGCCGGTCAACGCCCCGCTGGTGGAGGCCGTGATGATCAGCACCGAGTCGGGCCTGGGGGTCTCCTTCACCAGCGGCGCGCGTGTGCTTGAGGACTAGAGGGGTTTCGACGGCGGCCCTGGTTGGCACTGTTTTTCAGAGGATGTGGCGGCGATGCCTGAGCTGGCGAGTGTCTCCATAGCGTTGATCCTGGTTGCCGGGATACTTTGCCAGTGGCTGGCCTGGCGGCTGAAGCTGCCCGCCATCATTTTCCTGCTCGCCTGCGGCATCCTGGCCGGCCCGGTCCTGGGCTGGGTGAATCCCGACCGGCTGATGGGCAGCCTGCTCTTCCCCTTTGTCTCCCTGTCCGTTGCGGTCATCCTGTTCGAGGGCAGCCTGACCCTCAAGCTGCGCGACATCCCCGGCCTGGAGCGGATGATCCGCAACATGATCACCCTGGGCGTGCTGATCACCTGGGTCATCGTGGCCGTGGCTGTCCGCCTGCTGCTCGATTTCTCCTGGGAGATCGCCTGGTTGTTCGGGGCCATCATGGTGGTCACCGGGCCGACCGTGATCATGCCCATGCTGCGCGCGGTCCGGCCCAGGGAAAGCATTGCCCAGGTGCTGCAATGGGAGAGCATCCTCATCGACCCCATCGGCGCCATCCTGGCGGTGCTGGTATTCCAGTTCATCGTGGCCGGGGGCGTGCAGGGCGGCATGGCCGCCGGGGGGCTGGCCTTTGGCCGGATACTGCTCATCGGCGTGGTCTTTGGCATCGGGGCGGGACATCTGCTCGGCCTGCTGCTCAGGAAATACTGGGTTCCGCAGTACCTGCAAAGCGTCATCGCCCTGGCCATGGTCTGCGGCATTTTTGCCCTGTCCAACCTGATGGAGAGTGAATCCGGGCTGCTCTCGGTCACGGTCATGGGGCTGTGGCTGACGAACATGAAGGGCGTGGACCTGGACGACATCCTGCACTTCAAGGAGAGCCTGAGCCTGCTGCTCATCTCCGTGCTCTTCATCGTCCTGGCCGCGCGCATGGATCTGGCGGGCTTCGTGGCGCTGGGCTGGCCCGCTCTGGGCGTGTTCGCGGCCATCCAGTTCCTGGCCCGGCCCTTGAGCGTGCAGGCGTGCGCCCTGGGGTCCAGGCTGAGCATGCCCGAACGGCACCTGCTCTGCTGGATCGCGCCGCGCGGCATCGTGGCCGCGGCCATCACGGCCATCTTCGCCATCAAGCTGGAGGCTCTCGGCCATGCGGACGCGCACCATCTGGTGCCGCTGACATTCACGGTCATCATCGGGACCGTCCTGCTCCAGAGCACCACGGCCCGGTTCATCGCCAAAAAGCTCGATGTGGCCGAGCCCGAGCCCAGGGGCTTCCTCCTGGTCGGGGCCAACACGGTGGCCCAGGCCATCGGAGAGGCGCTGATGGAGAACGGCTGCAAGGTGCTGCTCGCGGACCAGAACTGGTCGCTGATCCGGGACGCCAAGCTCAAGGGGCTGCCCGCCTACTGGGGCAACCCGGTTTCAGAGCACGCGGAGCGGCATCTGAATCTGGTGGGCATCGGCCATCTGCTGGCCCTCTCGGCAAACATCGAACTGAACGCCCTGGCCACCCAATACTACCGGCAGGCGCTCGAACCCAGGCGCATCTTCAGCATCCGCGTTCGGCCCAGGCAGGAGGGCCGGGACGCGGCCAAGACGGCCTTCCGGTACGGGGGCCGGGTGCTCTTCGACAACGAGATCACCCACCGTGATCTGGAGCGGCGGCTGCGCGAGGGGGCGGACATCAGGCGGACCTCCCTGACCGAGGAATTCTCCTTCAAGGACTACCTGGACGACCAGAGCATGCGCCGCCTGCCCCTTTTCGCCATCGACGACGCAGACGGTATCCACGTCCTCACCCCGGACGCGGACTTCACCCCCAAGGCCGGTTGGTCCATCCTGGCCCTTTCCTGGGAGACCGCCCAGCCGGAGGAGGCGGAACTTGACCCGGAAGATTGAAATCACAAAAGAGTGTCATGCAACAAAAGCCGGGGTACGGCATTCAGCGTAACCAGGAGTATTTACTCGGCTTCCCTAAGGGGGTTTGAACCCCTGTTGCCTGTGTGATTTCAGTCGGTTGCAAACAACACCAATGCCACGAAAGGCACGTTTGACACGCATGGATCCACAGACAGCCACGGGGAAAGGGGCGTACTCACCCGGTGCAATGCCGGGAGCGGCGGCGGAATTACGCCGCTTGACGAGACACACCTGAAATCCTAACATCTAAGAACTTATAATGACATCACACCATAGAACACGAAAAGAATGTCTTGCATGGTTTGAGGCGCATCCGAAAGCGATTGCCCCAAGGCAGGATGTGGTGGTGGATCGGTTCAAGCCCGAGGACGCCGAGGGTGTCGCACGTCTGTATCATGCTGTCTACGGAGACGCTTTCCCCATAGAGTATGTTTATGATCCTGCACGTATTCAGGAGGCCAACCTGGGGCCGGATCTGCATCAGATTGTCGCCCGGACCCAAGCCGGTGACGTGGTCGGACTCTCGGCTCTGTTCCGGGTCGCGCCCGGCAAGGGCATCCTTGAATCCGGCGCCCTGATGATCCTGCCGGAATACCGTCTGGGGACCTTGATTTTTCGTCTCATTGACCTGACGCAGAAGATGGCCGAGGACGAATTGCAACTGAACGCCGTCTTCGGGCAAAGCGTCACTGACCACCTGACGACGCAGAAGATCAATCGCACGTATGGATTTCAGCCGTTCGCCTTTGAGATCGAGAGCATGCCGCCACGTCCGGATGGTGACGGGGCCAGGATTTCCCTTCTCGACGAATTTCGGGTGCTCAGGGACAGTCCGCATGATGTCTACCTCCCGCACGCCTATGCCTCGTTCCTGAGGGATATCTACGCGGAGAGGGGGCTTGAGCGGAGCTTTCGGGCCGGAACAGGGCAGAGGGGCGAGACCGTGTGGGAGACGCAGTCAATGGGCGCTGCCTCACTGGCAAAAGTGATGGTGACAGAAGTCGGGGCGGATTTTCCAAAGGTCTTGCAGGGGTTGGAAACAGCCCACCCTGGTTGTCATGCGTACCAGTTGCAGCTCCCGCTGTGGCACCCCGGTCTTCCTTGGGCCGTCGAGGAGGCGAGGGAGCGGGGGTACTGCCTTGGCGGGCTCCTGCCGCTCTGGGCGGATCGGGATGTTCTGCTGATGCAGAAAGTCGCGGGGGAGCCTGATTTCACCGTGCCCCGCATCCTGACCGAGCAGGCAAAGGCGCTGGTGGCCTGCATCAGGGCGGACAGGGAAAGTCTGAAATAAACAAGGGCCGGTTTCCCGGCCCCTGTTCCCCTATCTCTTGTTGATGCAGTTCTCGAAATCTTCGAGGGTTTTGAGTTCGCATGCATCCTTGTCGCCGATCTCGATGTTCAGCTTCTCCTTGATGGTCAGCAGGATTGCCGGGTAGTCCACCGAATCGAGACCCTGTTTGGTCAGGGGGGTGCCGGGCTTGAGGCCGTCCACAACGGATTTTTCGATTCCAGAGTCCAAAAACATCTGCAGCAACTGTGCGCGGGTGATACTCATTTCACAACTCCTCGGTTTGGTTATTCTGTATCGCTATACTTTCAGCTTGTGCCGTTGAATCTTGCCTGTCGCCGTCCTCGGCAGGGCGTTCGTGAACACGATCTGCACCGGGCACATGTGTCGAGGCAGCCGCTTCTTCGCGAATCGGATCAACTCGCCGGACGACGGAGGCTGTTGACTGCCGGACAGTACCACAAATGCGCACGGATAGGCCATACCCCTGACGTGGCACGGGGCCACGGCGCACGCCTGTATTGCGGGGTGCCGCATAAGGCACTCTTCCACTTGCAGAGGCGCCACCCATTGCCCGCCTGAGCGAAAGAGATCGTCTGTTCGCCCGACAAGGACAAGCTCTCCGTTCTTTCTGATGCAAAGGTCGCCCGTTTCAAGCCAGCCGTCGGCGAGCATGGTTGCTGTGCTTTGTTCGGGCCGGTTCCAGTATGCCCGGGCTATCCCCGGACCTCGCACTTGCAGTGCGCCGTGTGTTCCTTTGCCAGTCTCGTCGCCAGTCTTGTTGCCGGCAGTGTCCACTGTCCTGATCGCAAAGCCCTCTACCGGACGGCCAAGGGTGCCGGGGGTGTCTCGTCCAGGTTGCGTTGCCATGAACGAGGTCAGGGTCTCTGTGGAGCCGAGGAGCTCGGTGATGGCAAGGCCGGTTCTTTGCGCCCAGGCTTCATGCAGCGGGGGCGGCAGAGCCTCGCCGGAGGAAATGCAGATGCGCATGAAAGAAAGGTCGGTGTGTGTGTCCAGTGTGCGCAGGAGCATGTCGTACACTGCGGGCACTGCGAAAAAAACGGTTGGCCTGCGTCTCAGGATGAGCTGCGGCAGCAGCGCCGCATCAGGTGGCTCCGGGTGCAGGATGATGGTTGCGCCGCCCGCCAACCCCAGGCAGAGCTGGGCCATGAGGCCGTAGGAGAAAGAGAGTTTGCTCGCGCTCAGCAGGATGTCGCTCGAGACATCGCCGAAGACCGCAGGCCCCAGCGTCGCGGCTGGGACCAATAGGTCGGCGTGGCTATGCGGCACTCCTTTGGGACGGCCCGTGGAGCCCGAAGTGTAGAGCAGGCAGGCAAGGTCATCAGGGCTTGGTTCATAGGGAGTGTGCGAGGGCTCAGACAGGGCGTGATCAAGGGAGATGTCCAGGTCGCACTGGATTTCATCTGTGTCGCGAGTCCGTGCAGTGGCATCGTCCGTGACCAGGAGCTTTGCACCGGAATCGTTCAGAATGAATGTTTTGTCCTCGTCCCGGAGAGCCATGCCGATGGGGACCGGGACCGCTCCCAGCAGCAACGCGCCGAAGAATGCCGTGACGAAAGCAGGGCTGTCGGGCAGGAGGAGTGCGACCCTGTCCGACGGCTTGATGCCTCGCGCCTGCAGCAGGGTTGCAAAGGCACGGGCATTCCGGTTGAGGTCGGCATATGGTGTCACCCTGTCGCGGAAAACAAGTGCTGTTTTTTCTGGAAACCGGTCACTGGTGTGCCCGAGCATTCTCGCGGCGGCGTTGTTCGTCATGGCGCCCTATTGCGTGCTCGTTTCAAGAAGCCGCTTGGCGGAAAAGGGCTTTTTGATGAAGGAGAACTTGGCGGTCAGGTCGATGATGCGCTGGATGTCGCTGTCTTCGATGGATTGGGCGAAATAGGGGAGTGTGATCGACTGTGCCAGCTCAAGGCTCAGTTTTGTGTGTCGCGTGAGCATCTCTCTCGCCTTGGCCGGGTTTGTCTCGATGAACTCCGAGGCTTTGAGCACCGCGCGCCTGAATCCTTCGGCGATCACGGGATGCTCTTGCATCCATGTCCGCTTGGCGAACCATGCTGCGATGAGGAACCGGTCGCCGTATGATTTGAGCGCAGCTGGTTCCAGAATGCGCGCGCCGCTGGATTTGCCAAGTGTGACGAATGGTTCAAGGGTGAGTACTGCGTCAACAGCACCGCTTTCAAGCGCCCCGAGCATCTGAGGGAAGGGAACCTCGACAAGTTTGATGGTCGAGCTGTCCATGCCGTTTTCTTCTGCCAGGGCTGTAATGGCGATCTCGTTGATGTTGCCGAGAGCGTTGATGGCGACGGTCTTGCCCTTCAGGTCGGTAAAGCGTGTGATGGTCGAGCCTTTTGCGACCAGCAGG
This sequence comes from Pseudodesulfovibrio aespoeensis Aspo-2, assembly GCF_000176915.2. Taxonomy (NCBI): domain Bacteria; kingdom Pseudomonadati; phylum Thermodesulfobacteriota; class Desulfovibrionia; order Desulfovibrionales; family Desulfovibrionaceae; genus Pseudodesulfovibrio; species Pseudodesulfovibrio aespoeensis. The sequence continues at coordinate 3,500,582 of NC_014844.1, read as the reverse complement.
CTGTGTTCGCGATGGCTTTCCGTTTCAAAGGCACCGGGTGCCAGTATGGCGAAGTCGAACTCCCGGTCTTCGGCCATGACCAGGGACACCGTATTGGACCAGCCTGCGTCGAGTTCACCGGCCTCCACGGCCATGGCAATGAGCGAGCCTCCCTTGAGCGGAGTCTTCTCGACAGTGATGCCCTCCTCTGCAAAATAGCCCATTTCCTCGGCAACATAGAGTTGGAGGCAGTCCCCGACCGGGATGAAGCCCACGCGGATGGTTTCCGCATTGGCCGGGATGGTCAGGGCGATCATCATGATCACCATGAAGAGCGCGGTCAGCAAGCGTGTGAACATTTCAGCTCCGATCTTTTGTCGTATTTCTGTGGTTGGTCGCCGGAAACGGAGGGCAGTCTCTGCCAGAGAATCGTTTCCAGCCTGAGTACCAGACAAGGCAGGCTGATTCAACGCAATTCAGGATTACGGCGAGCACGCCCCCTCCCACTGCCGTGGCAAAGGTCGCCGCGTACATCTGGGGGATATCGAATGAGCGCTGACTTTTCATGAGGAAATGGCCGATGCCGTCTGTTCCGCCGATCATCTCCGCAAGGATGGCGACGATGAAGGCGATGGGAACCGCGCTCTTCAAACCCGAAAAAATGCCGGGAGCTGCTGCCGGAACGACGACCTCGAAAAGCATGGTGCGGTTGCCGGTTCGCAGTGTCCTGGCAGTGTCGATGAACATCAAGGGTATCGCTCTGACGCCGTCCATGGTGTTGAGCAGGAGAGGAAAGGCGGCAGCGAAGAAGACCGCGAAGATTTTCATGGAATTCCCAATGCCAAGGAGGAGCATGGCAGGCAGGATGACCAGTGCCGGAGGCAGGGAGCGAAGGCTCTCCACCGTGGGCGAGATGAGCAGCCAGAGGCGTTGCGACCGTCCGGCCCAGATGCCGAGGGGCACCATGACAACCGATGCCGCGATGAGTCCCGCGAGCATGCGGAGCAATGTCTGCGCAAGCACTTGTGGGAGCGTGCCCGACACGGTGAGGTCGATCAGGTGCGAGAGAATCAAAGACAGGGGGGGAAACAGGCGGGGCGACACGATCTGCAGTGTGGACAGCAGTTCCCAGGCGGCTGCAATCGCGACACAGAACATGATGCCATGCCAATTGATGCGTCTCATGTCCGCCCGTCTCATGTTCGTTTGCTCCACTGGGGGCCATAGTTTCGCAGGAGTGCGAATTCTGTCCATCTGAATGCCTGATTGAGCATCAGGCCAGTCATGGCTGCCGCAGCAATCGTCGCGTAGAGGAGCGCATTGTGCCCGGAAAGCGCCGCCGTGGTGGCAAGCGCGCCGATGCCGGTTTTCGGGATGACCATCTCCACTGAGACCTCGACGGCGAATGCGATGCCGAGCCCGATGCGAAGTCCGGTCATTGCCATCGGAAGGGCGGCCTGGAGAATCACGCTCTGGAAAAGGCGTCGCCGGGTGATGCCGATGGTGAAAGCCGTATCGAACAACAGGGGGTTGATTCCCTTTACGCCGTCATGGGTGTTGATGAATATCGGCCATGCGCAGGCAAAGGCGGCGATGGTCACGTTGAGGGAGTCGCCCATTCCGACAAACACGATGGCTATGGGGATCAACGCGATGGAAGGGAGTGGGCGGAGCCCTTCGATGCACGGGCCGGTCGTGTTGCGTAGCGTGGGAAAGACGCCGTGGCACAGCCCAAGGGTGAGGCCTGCTGCTGCGCCTATGGCAAAGGCGATCATGGTCTGGCGTACCGTCTTGAAGATCGCGTTGATGAAAAGGCGTGGGTCATCTGTCAGTGCCAGCAAGACGTCGCCGGGGGATGGGATTTGGCCTCTGGCAAGCACGTTGGATGCTGTTCCGGCCCACCACACAAGGATGAGCATGGCTGCAAAGGCATAGCCGCCACAGCGCGGGGACAGACTCATGCGCATTGGCTGGTCCCGCTCACAAGGAGGCCGTGAATGGTTGTGCGAAGATCGGAAAAGAGCGGGTTGGCCCGTGTCTCCAGCTGGTGCCTGGGGCGCGCCAGCGTGTTTTCGACAGTGCGTTGGACCGTGGTCGGACTCCCGCCGAGGACCAGGATGCTGTCTGACAGGTAGATGGCCTCATCCACGTCATGGGTGACGAAGACAACGGTTCGCTCTCCATCTGCCCATATTCGCAGCAGCAGGTCTTCCAGGTCGGCCCGGGTCTGGGCGTCGAGGGATGCAAAGGGCTCATCCATGAGCAGACATTCGGCACCGGAGGCCAGAGCGCGCGCTATGGCCAGTCGCTGCTGCATGCCGCCTGAGAGCTCCCACGGGTGGTGCCTGCTGTGGCTGGCGAGGCCGACCGATGCGAGATGGCCCATGGCGGTGGCGATTTTTTGCTGTTTTGTTGCCGTGCTCCTGTTCATGCCGAAGAGCACGTTGCCCAGCACGGTTTTCCAGGGAAAGAGCGAGTTGCCATAGTCCTGGAAGACCATGGTCACTCCCTGGCTCGGGCTGGTGATTTGCGTGTTGTTGAAACGAATGGAACCAGAGGATGGCTGATCCAATCCGGCCATGCAGCGAAGCAGGGATGTCTTTCCGCATCCCGATGGTCCGACAATGGAAAGGAAATGTCCCTGAGGGACATCAAAGTTGACGTCCTCCATTATAAAAGATGTCCTGTTATTCTTGATGAAGGCTATCTGCATGGATCGGATTGAAAACATGAATGTTGCGCCTTGGGGTGCCTGTGCGATGCAGTTTCAATTGTCATGTCCTGTTGAGGTGCGCCACGAATACCATGAAATACGACCCGATGAAAGATGTGGCCCCGAAGCCAGTCAGGTTTTCCCCCCTGAAATGGGTGTGCCGACTGCGCGATCCGTTCGGGGTCAGGCTCGGGAGTTGAACGGCATCCGTCATTTGGCGGCCAGGATCGGCATCAGTCCCCGGCATAGATGGGGAAACCGGATAATCCGGGAAACATCTTCTCTCTGTGATTCCAGGTGAATATAATCGATGGCAACGCCTGTGACACGCATGGGGGCGCGGACAAACCACGGGGAGTTTGGCATATGCGCCCGTTGAAGCGGCAACCCGGTCTGTGACTTGTCATTCGCGCTTCGACATCGTCGGGCTGGTTCGGCCTTCAAATTGTTATCACAGCTCAGCCGTACTCAGCGCCAAGAGGGTGAGGCGCATTGAGCCTTTGAATGGACATGCTTGAAATAAATACATGAACGGTATACCAGAAGAGTGGTGAGTGGTGGTCAGACCCGTTCTCAAAGAGCATGCAGACAACCCGGACATGGATGAGCGGACGCAAGCCATGGATATGCAAACCAGGCAGAAAAGTATTTATGCGGCGCTCCTTGTCCTTTCAGCGGCGGGCATGTTTTTTTTGTACCCTTTGGTCAATCGGCCGCTGGTGCTTTTGCACCGGGCACAAACCCTGGCGAGCGAGGGGCGCGTTTCCGAGTCTGACGCGCTGATTGTTCGGGCCGTGAAAGAAGGTGCGCGCAGCGTCGATGCCGTACTTCGGGCAGCGCAAATCTTGCTGGAAACCGGAGAGGGCCGACAGGCTTTCTCCCTGATGGACCAAACCCTCTCGGAAACACGTTCAACCCGGTCCGGGCTGGCCGGGCAAATGGCCGGCCTCATGGATGCCTACGGGTACGAGGACGAGGCTCTGGCCCTCCTGTTGCGGACCGACCCTGAAGGCCGCAGTCGGGGCGAGAGGATGTATCTGGCCGACCTTTTTCGCCGTCAAGAGCGCTATGGCGAGGCTCTGGTCGAATACGACAGGCTTCTTGCGGAAGACCCGACGAATGCCGAGGCAGCCCTGGGCAGAATTGAAACCCTGGCCTGGGCCGGAGAGGTGGAAACCGCCCTGCCGCTGGCCCGCGAACTGGTCCGCGCCCGGCCTGAAGATCGGGCGGCCCGCCTGACCCTGGCCCGCATTCTGAGCTGGAGCGGTCGGATGGATGAGGCAGAAAGCGAATACCGGCGGCTGCTGGGGGAGGAACAGTGATCAGATTTTTTGCCGTTGCCCTCGTTCTCGTCTTGCTTTTCCCTTGTGACAACACCTTTGCCCAGGTCAATACTCCCGTGCCGACATCCGACAGGCCCATGGCAAGCCAGGATGTCCCGGACTGGCAGGCCCGGCTTGAACTGGGCGACCTGCTTTCGGGCGCGGGCCGCTTCGGCGAGGCTGAGGTCCAGTATCGGAAAGTGTTGGAGCAGCAACCGGAAAACGAGGTTGCGCGTGTCGGTCTGGCCAGGGTTCTGGCCTGGACCGGGAAGGGTGAGGAGGCCATCCGCCTTTTCACGGCACTCCCTGATTCGGCCATCACCTCGGACGACAGAATGCTCATTGCCGATCAAGCCATTGGCCTCCGCCAATACGATATGGCCATCCGGCAACTCCTGACCGTCTTGAAGGACAATCCCGACAATGACGACGCCCGGCTGAAGCTGGCCGAGGTCTATTCGTGGAGCGGCAGGCTGGACGATTCTTTCGGGCAATATGAACGACTGCTGAAACGTCATCCCGAAGACGTGCAGATCAGGCGAAAATATGCCCAGGCGCTGTCCTGGGCTGGGCGGAACGAGGATGCCATCCGAGAGCTTAAACGCACGCTGGATTAGCCTGGGCAAAGGGCTTGGTGACTGGCGGCTCCTGTCACTGGTGGTGACGCTTGCGGCCTCACTCTGGTGTCTTGCGCCGTCAAGGGCGCAGGCCGGCAGCCTCGTTCCTCCAAAAGACGCCATCTCCGATCACCAGGCCCGGCATCTGCTGGCCCGCCTCTATTCCTACTCGGAGTCCACCCTGTCCCAGGCCGAAGCCGAGTACCGCCGCCTCATCGCCATGACTCCCGCAAACGGGGAACTCTCTCTGGAGCTGGCCGAGGTGCTTCTGCGCCTGGGCCGCGAGGACGAGGCGCAAAAACTCTACCACACCCTGGATCAGAACGACCCTCGCGTTGCGGGCGGACTTGGAGACGCTTTCTTTGCTTCCGGGCGCATGGCCGAGGCTGCGACAGCCTACCAGCGCGCACGCGATGCCGGGTCGCAACGGCCAGACCTTAGCCTGCGGCTGGCCCAGGCCATGGCCTGGTCGGGACAGGCTGAGCGCGCCGCGCCGTTGCTGGCTGAGTTGCACGCCGCGCATCCGGCGGATGTGGAGATTGCCCTGCTGTATTCGCGCGCCCTGGCCCAGGCGGGGGACACCCGACGTGCCCGCGCCGTGCTTGACCAGTTGGCGGCTGCGGCCCCGGATAACGCCACTCTCCTTTTTGAACTGGCCGACCTGGAGGCTGCATTGGGCCACGCCAGCGCGGCGCGAAAGTACGCCATGCAGGCGGTGAAAGCGGACGATACGCGGCAGGCGCGGCTGCGGCTGGCGCAGGTCATGACGCTTTGGGGAGCCTTTCAGCAATCCGTGGCCATCCGGCGGGAGCATGTGGCAACCCAGGGACCGGAGCCGCAGGTGGCCCTTGCCCTTGCCGAGACGTTGGCCAGCGCACAGCGATACGAGGAAGCCGAAGGGGTGCTGCGCGTTGAGCTGATGGAGAACCCTGATGACACGCAGGCACGGCTGGCCCTGGCCCGAGTCAAGTTGCAGGAAAAGAACGGGGAGGCGGCTCTGGCTGTGCTGGCCCCACTCACCAAGACAGGAAGCGACCCAAGGGTGGAAGCACTGCGCGCCCAGGCTCTGACCTTGCTTGGAAGATACGCCGAGGCGGTCGCCATTTGGAGACGGCTGGCCCATGACGATCCGGCCATGCTGGTGGAACTGGGCAGGGCTCTTGAGCGGGCAGGGGACGAGCTGGCCGCCAAAGACGTCTTTGACCGCGCCTATGGTCTGGACCCGGATTTTCCCCCCGCCCATTATTACGCGGTCATGTGCCGACCCGACTGCGATCCGGCGGCCTTGAGCCGTGAACTGGTCCACACTGAAAAGGACGCTGCCGATCTCACCCTGTGGGCCGATCTGTTTTCGCGCGATGGACACCATGCGGAGGCCATAGCCTGTCTTGAAGCCGCGCTCGGGCATGATCCCCAGTTTTTCCCCGCGCATATGGCGCTGGCTGAAAATCTGGCCTATGCCCGACGCTTTGATGAATCCCTTAACCGGCTCGACGGGTTGGCAACCGATTTCCCCGACAGCTCCAAGGTTTTGCTCACCCGTGCCAGGGTGCTGGCCTGGGCCAAGCGCTACGACGAGGCCATTGCTGCTTTCGAGGCCCTGCACGCCGCCGACCCCGCCGACCCTGTGCCGCTGCGGGAGATGGCGCGGGCCGCCTTCTGGGACAAGCGCGGCCAACACGCCGCGGAAATTTTTGACCGCATGCTCGAACCGCCGGTGGACGAACTGCTGGCGGAACGGCTTGAAGAAGAACTCGACGCGAACCGGGGCGACGCCCAGCTTGCGGGAGCCGCGGCCATTGCGCGTCGAAGCGCCCATGGGGGCACCATTTTCCAGGCCTATGCCGATCTGTCCGAAACCGAGGTCGCCCGGACGCATCCCATGGCGTTTGCGGAACTTCTGCCCCTGTACCGCATCCAGCATGCGACGGCTCTGGAGCGACGGGCCAAGATGGCGGCGTTCAACCGGCGGTTTGCCCCGGCCATGAACGATCTGACCGCTTTGACCGATCTGCGGCCCGACAATCAGGAGGCGTGGTTCGATCTTGCCCAGACCCAGTGTGCCCTGGGATTGTGCGAAGAAGAGGCCGCCACCTATGAGCGGCTTCTGGAGATCGACCCCCAGCACTCATTGGCCGGGCAGGCACTTGAAAGAAACAAGCGGCGCAGCGCTCCCTGGCTCCGGGCCGGGGTGAACCTCTGGGAAGAAAAAGGACGCGGCAACCTCGCCAACATGGTCCGGCTGCGCAACGACCTGCAGGTCTCCCTGCCGGTGCAGTGCGGATTGCGCGTCGACGCGACCGCCCACCGCTGGCAGGAGATGCCGCAAGGCCCAAGCACGCAGTATCACGCCTTGGGCGGGACACTCGGCTTTTCCGGGGTTTTCAACGAATGGTTCAGCGGTCAGGCGGCATGGACGGCCAAGCGCTTTGGCACCGCCGACCCCAAGGATACCGATCAATACCGCACACGGTTGGAGCTGAACCTGCACGACGCGGCCCGGCTGGGCTTCGGCTATGAGCGTGTGGACGAGGTGGCGAACCGTTTCGCCCTGCTCAAGGGGACGCAGTCGGACCACTTTCTTGTCGATGCGCGCGTCCCTGTCGGACGACGATTGGATGTGGAGGCCAGCGCCCGACACATCGAGTACAGCGACAACAACTCAGGCGAGGCGGCCCATCTCTCACTGGGATACGCGCTGACCGATCACCCCAGGATGTTCAAGGTCATCCTGCGCGGAGACTATCGTCACACGCGGCTCCGCAGCCAGGAGATCGACACTGCCGGGACGGTGACCGACATCATCCACCCCTACTGGACGCCGCAGGGGTATCTGGCGGGCTCGGCCACACTTGAGTGGTACGCGGATCTCGCCGAGGATTTTTTCTGCGGGGCGAAGCAACATTTCGTGGATGTCAGACTCACGGGCGCAACGGGCTCGGACGCCAACAATTCCATCCAGCTGGAAGCGGAGTGGGTGTTGGATATTACCGACCACTGGGGCATCGAGGCGCGTGGCCTGATGCACCGCTCGCCGGAATGGGATGCCAACGGATTCTGGACCGGAGTTCGCTATGGATTCTAAGGCGGCACCGGGCGCAAGACCAAAAGGGGTGATGGCCACCACCTCCTTCTCCCTGCTGCTGGGGGCGGCCATGATCTGCATCTTCCTGTATCTCATGGTGCGGACATCCCTCTTCATCATCGCCGACTACCACTGGACCGAAAAGGGGCTGGCCCTGGCCCTGCTCATGGCCGAAACCTTCACCATGCTCCACGCCTTCGGCTATTTCCTGAACATATTCCATGTGCTGCACAGCCCCAAGCAGGGACGGCGCATCTCAATGGACCGCGTCCCGCCCCTGCGCAGCTATCCGCCGGTCGCCATCATCGTCGCGTCCTACCACGAGCCGCTTGCGGTGATCGAGGATACCCTGACCTGTTTCTACAATCTGAACTACCCAAACAAACACATCTATTTCCTGGACGACACCCGCTACGACAAACCCGGTCCGGATCTGGCCGACTATCGCGTCCGGGTCGACGCGCTGTGCGAGCGCATCGGCGTCAACCTGTTCCGCCGCCCCTGGCGCGGAGCCAAGGCCGGAATGATCAACGATTTCCTTCACTACCTGCATGGCGACCCGCCGGAAGGGTTCACGCTGACCAGCTTTGAGGACGAGCCCTCGGCGCAGGATGAGAAGTACATTATCGTATTCGACGCAGACATGAATCCGCTGCCCGATTTCGTGGAACCGCTGGTGGCCTTCATGGAGGACAACCCTGCCCTGGCCTTCATCCAGACCCCGCAATACTACACCAACTTCGAGTTCAACCGGGTGGCCCGCGCCGCCGGACTCCAGCAAGCCGTATTCTATGAGTATATCTGTGAGGGCAAGAGCCTGCAGGACGCCATGTTCTGCTGCGGCACCAACGTCATCTTCAACCGGCAGGCGCTGTGGGACGTGGGCGGATTCGAGGAATCCAGCGTCACCGAGGATTTTGCCACCTCCCTCAAGTTCCACGAGCAGGGATGGTCCTCAGCCTATCTCAACAAGGTCTGTGCCTTTGGCATGGGGCCTGAGGACCTGGGCGGATACTTCAAACAACAATTCCGCTGGGCGCTCGGCACGGTGGGGTTGTTTCGCACCATCGTGGGGGCGTTCTTCCGCAACCCACGGCGCATGAGTGCGGCCAAGTGGTGGGAGTATTTCCTCTCGGGCACGCACTATTTCGTGGGCTGGGTGCTCTTCGTCATGATGCTCTGCCCGGTGTTGTTCCTTTTCTTCAGTGTGCCCAGCTACTTTGCCAAGCCAGAGATATACTTTCTTTTCTTCGTGCCCTACATCCTGCTCACCCTGTCGCTGTTCCTGTTTTCCATGAGCCAGCGACGCTACTCGTTCAGGGAGTTGGCCCAGGGCATCCTGCTTCAGGCTTTGTGTTTTCCCGTGTACATGAAGGCGTCCCTGCTTGGCATACTCGGCTTTCGCGGCACGTTTGGCATCACGCCCAAGGCTGGTGCGGTTTCGCTGCCTCTGCACGCCCTCTGGATACAGGTTGTTCTGGCCGTGGCCTGCTTCTCCGCCACATGGTGGGGCGGCCTGCGGTTCTGGTACGAGGGTGAAACGCCCTTGGCCCTGCTCACCAATGCCGCCTGGTGTTTCTACCACTTCCTGATCCTCTCCTCGATTTTCTGGTTTAACTACCCGGAGGAGAAACAGCCATGACCCTGATTCTCCGGCTCCATACCCGAGCCCGCATCCGGACCGTGGCAGCCCTGCTGGCGGCCCTTGTCGCGCTCGCAGGCTGTGATGCGCCCCCTCCTCCGGGGTTTGGCCTGGCTCTGCATGGCGAGCCTTCACCCGAAGCCATAGACAATGCGTACAAGACTCTCGGCTGGCCCATTACCCTGGTCGTCTTCTTCGTGCATTGGCCCGGCGACAGACAGCCTGAGTTCCCCGATGAAGGAATCCGGGCGATCCGGGACGCCGGAGCTGTACCGGTCATCACCTGGGAACCCATGACGGTTGAAGCCGGAAAGGAAACCGCTGTTGCCGCCAGCGAGATTCTTGACGGCCATTGGAATGACTACATCGACGCCTTTGCCGTGTCGGCGCGGAAGAGCGGCGGGCGCATCATCCTGCGTTTTGCCCATGAGATGAACCTGAGCCGCTACCACTGGGGTGGCGGCAGGAGCGAATACGGGCCGGAAAGCCCTGGCCGATACCGCGCCATGTTCCGCCACATACGCGACCGATTTCGTCTTCATGGGGCGGACAACGTGCTCTTCGCGTTTTGTCCCAATGCCGAATCCCTGCCGCACCCCGTGCGCGACGGCGCGGACTGGAACACAGCCAGCGCCTACTATCCGGGCGACGATGCCGTGGACGTGCTGGGCATGGACGGTTACAACTGGGGCACGACCTTTACCGTGCAGGAGCATGGCTGGGACAGCCGATTCACCTCCTTTGCCGAGATATTCTCCCCGCTGCACGAGGAACTGCGCGCCCTGGCCCCGCACAAGCCGGTGGTGGTCTTCGAGACCGCCAGCGTTGCCCAGGGCGGCGACAAGACCACCTGGATCAAAGACGCCGTGCATGCGTCCCGCCGCTGGGGGTTGGCCGGACTGTGCTGGTTCAATGCAGACAAGGAGCACGACTGGCGGCTGGAGAGCGGCATCACTCCGGCCAAGTTGCGCCCCCTGGCCGGGATGGTTGCACCCCGCTCTGATGCGCTTGCCCTGCCTGTCGGGAAGGAGCGGCCATGACCCAGCCGTCCGATTTCCGGCGGTTCAAGCGGCTCGACATCGCCTCGGTGGTGCTCCCCTTCATTGGGCAGCGCACAAACGATTTTCAGCCATTCCAATATATGCTTATGGATGTGAGTCAGGGCGGAGTGGGCATTTCCATACCCCGTTGGCTGGCCAGCCGCGAGCGGCTGCATATGGACAACGAGATCAACCTGCATGTCCCTTTTTCCATGGACGGAACCACCCTGACCATTGGCTCGGTGGTCCGTGAGCAGTGGCACGCTGATGACGAAGAGCAGAGAATCGGCCTCCAGCTGACGCGTGGTGCGCCGGACAAATACGGCGTGTTCTTTGAAATAGATAGTCGTGAAATCGCCATTGACCTTGGCGGGATGAGAACCCTGGAGAACATCCTGCTGCGCGTGGTCAAGGACTCCGTGCTGCTCAAGCGCGGCGTCCTCATCTACCTGCGTCACCTCTCGGCGTACTTCTCGCGTCTGGGCGAGTACACGCCAGAAGAATACCATGCCTTTCGAGAGACAGTCCTCGGCGACATCGACCAGCGTGTGCGGGAAAACATGCGTTATCTCGAATCGCTCCAGCAGGCATGCCTTGATCGGCCCAAGGCCGGATTCGAAACCCTTGATCTTGAGGAACTCCGCCGGGCCATGGAGCCGGAGTTGTACCTGGACCTGTTCCGCACGGCGCTGGGCGACGATACTGCCGCTTTGTATCTGCGCGCCATAAAGGATTTGGAAGGCAGGCTCTTCTCCAACTACAACACCATGGTCATGCTCTACATAGGCACGCTGTAGGGCTTATTTCAGCCCCTTGTGATTTTTTGTCATGCGCAGCACGTTGCGCCCGTCGACACGCTCGGCCCGGACATCGTCCATGACCTCGCGGATGAGATACAGGCCCCGCCCCCCGGTGTCCTCCCGAACGCCCGCCTCGGGCGGCAGGCAGGCGCACTTAAGCAGGCAAGGATCAAGAGACCGCCCAGTGTCGGACACCTCCACAATCAACCTTTCTGGATCAATGCTGACTTGAAGCCCGATTTCTTGATCCGGATCCCCGTCATAGGCGTGACGCATGGAGTTGGTGGCCGCCTCGCTCACGGCCAGCTCCACATGATACTTTTCATCGTCATTCAACTGCACCCCCTGCAAAAGACCGCGTATGGCCAGACACGCCCAGCGCACCGCCTCGGCCCGGCTCGGAATAGAGAGAGAAATCGAGTGCATGTCAGCTCCCTTTTCCACCGAGAGCGGCCAGCGCTTCTTCCGTGGACGCGAAGATGCGGAACACTCCCTGATCGAGCCGGGTCAATGCAAAGAGTTTGCGCACCTTGACGGAAAGGGACGCCAAAAGGATCTCTCCATCGCCGCCCAGTGTCTTGAGGCCGCTCATGAGTGCGGCCAGGCCCGTTGAATCCATGAAATCCACAGCCGAAAGATCAATGACAAAGGAGCGGTGGCCGTCGTTGACAAGGTCCACAAAGCGGCTCTTGAGCAGGCCCGAATTGGCGGCGTCCAGTCTCTCTTCCACGGGCCGCAGAATCATCGTCTTCCCCACCATGCGTTCTTCCATGCGTCTCTCCTTGTTCAGTCGTCGTTGAACTTGATGCAAATCAGGGAGATGTCGTCTTCAGGATGTGTTCCTTCGCCGAAACGGTTTAACTCCCGCCGCAGTTCTTCCAGAATGGCGTCCGGTTCCAGATGGATGGAGGCCATCAGCACGTTTTCCAGTCGGGTTTCGCCGAAGTGTTGTCCGGTGGAGTTGGCGTGCTCGGTGCATCCATCGGTATACAGCAGGAGCACGTCATCCTTTCTGACCTCGATGCGTTGCGAGACAAAGGGGACCGGCTCGCCCAGGCCAATAACCGTTCCGCCCGCCGACAGTTGAACAGCCGGATGTCCGTGCCGGGCCAGGATTGGCGGAGGATGACCTGCGCCAGAGGAGACAATGGTGCGCGCCGCAGGGTCGAAAATCATGTAGAACATGGTGCAGAAGTGGTCGAAGCGGTCCAATGGAATGGCGCGGTCCACCCTGCGCAAGACCTCGTCCGGCTCAAGAGGGCCGTGTTCGTCCTGCACAAACTCGGACCCCGGCTGCATGATCTGGGAAACGGAAACCGTGACCATGGCCGCTGCCGGGCCATGTCCGCTCACATCGATGAGATAGAGTCCGATCCGCCCGCCGGGCAGGGGCAGGATGTTGAAAACATCCCCGCCCACATGATCGCTGGGCAGAAAGAGCCAGTCCATGGCGAACCCGCGCGCGGTAGGGGCTTTCTGCGGGAGCAGGCTGAGTTGTATCTGGGCTGCGGCGGCCATGTCCTCGTCCAGTGCGCGCTGCTTCTCCGTCAGAGCCTTGTTGGCCTGTATCAAGGCCTGCTCGGCCTTCTTGCGTTCGGTGACGTCGCGCATGATGCCGGTGAAGAAATGCTGCGACTCGGTCTGCACCTCGCTGACAGCGAGTTCCAGCGGAAAGACGCTGTTGTTGCGGCGGCGGCCCGGAACCTCGCGCCCGCTCATGTTGATGATCCTTGACTCGCCGGTTGCCAGATATTTTTCGAGATATCTGTCGTGTTCCGTTCGATGCGGCTCGTCCATGAGCACATTCACCTTGCTGCCCACGAGCTCTTCCGGCGCATAGCCGAAAAGCGCGGCCCCGGCCTTGTTGACCGTGGTGATGACCCCCCTGATGTCCATGGTGAAGATGCCGTCCACGGCAGCGTTCACGATGCCGTCAAGTCTTGCCCGATTGTATTCGAGTTCCCTCAGCGCCCTGTTGCGTTGGGTCACATCCACCGCGATGCCGAGATACCCGGTCGTGGTCAATCCGTTGCGGATCGGGGTCACCGCCAGCTCCATGTCGAGCGTTGAGCCGTCTTTGCGCACAAAGGTCCACTCACGGCTTTCAAACCCGCCCTGCCGGGCTGATTCCACGAACACCTCAAACCCTGCCACCCCACGGCCTAGCGCCTCGGTCAACTCTCGGCCACGCTCCTTCACTTCCTCGGGCAGATGAAAGGCCTCTGGCGTATGCAGCCCGATCAAATCCTTGGCCGCATAGCCCAGCAGATTCTCCGCCCCGGGGTTGAACATGGTTATGGTCCCGTGGGGATCGGTTGCAATGATCGCCACCTGGGTCGCGGCGTTCAACACACTTTCGAGTTTTGCATTGGCCTCGTGAAGCTGGGAGATGACGCGCCTGTTGGCCTTGACCAACTCCCCCATTTTCATGACGCTTTCCAAAAGCTCCCTGGACTGGCTTTCTTCGTGGTTTCTGGCGCTTACCAAGCGCTCATGGACCCGGACCAGGAGCAGCGAAAACAGGACGATGATGATGCTTCCGATGCCGAAGGAGACGAAAAGGGGACTCCCCAGCGAAGCGGAGTGTCTCGCCAGTTCGCCTGGCGGCAGGTGTGCAACGAGAACCCATCGGGTGTCCCCGGATTCCATACCAGTCAATACGGCGGAATCCCGGCGCAGAGAACGCGTCGCAAGGATTGCCCGCGAGGGAGCGATGCTGGTGAAAAGAAAGAGTCCATCCTTGGTGGCTATGCGTCCCGATTCGTTCCCGCCGATAGATTCCCAGGCATCCGGGTAGGCGTTGCCCATGTTTGCCGAGGCTCTTTCGGGCAGCATGAATCCCCATTCCTGATCAGGAGAAGGTCCTTTAAGCCAATATCCCTGACCATTGGTCACCCAGAATTGCCAGCCTTCCTGGTTGGGCAATTCATTCAGCCAGTCAAGGATGGTTGCCCCGCGCAGATTGAATACCAGCACACCACGACGGGTGCTCTCGTCATTAAAAAGAGGCATGGACAGACGCACCGTGGGGCGCAAAGGTCGCTCAACGAGACCGTTTTCCACATTCAGGTCGAACCGGGACACAAGGAGCGCGCCACGGGGCAACTCCAAAGCCAAACCAAAGTAAGGTCGTCCGGCCTTGTTCTGCAGGCCCTGGACAGGCCGCAAAAAAGCACGCTCTGCAGGGTCCACCTCTGCCCGGATCAACTCATCGCCGTTGATCCCGAGAAGCCGGACCTGAAGCAGCAGCTCCTTGTCCCGGACCATGTGAAGAAAGTCGTTTCCGAGCAATTCCAATTGCGCTGGAGTCGGATTGTTCAGCCAGGCAGCCATGGCATGGCTGTGCGCCAGGAAACGCATGTCCGAGGCGGCCTCTTCCAGGCGGGAGGCCATGAGCGCCGCCTCCACCTCGATCTGCCTCGCTTGAGGTTCCCCCAGAAGCCGCTCTCCATAGTCGTAAAGAGCGCGTCCGGTTATCCCAAGCACCAGCGCAAAGACAACCACCACCGGCAAAGCCAGTGTCAGTGTTTTTCGGGCGCAGGAGAGAACCGTCATTTTCATCAAAGTTGTTCAAACTCCTCAGTCGACAGAGATACCACTTTACTATTCTATATGTAAGTTTTTTTGAGTTGTGCAAGTCGAAAATGACCGAACTGCAACGCCCCCTTGCTGGACTTGTTGCGCGTGGCTGCATGTCATTCCCCCAACCAGCCAAAAAGGAAGGCCAACAACCTGACCAAGCGCCTCCGGCGTGAGCTTGGGGAACGCTCCAGGAAGCGGATTCCCAAGTTGGTGTTCTGTCGCGATATCTGGTCGCCCTACAAGTGGCGGCAGCACCTCATGAAGATTCTGTGCGAAAAGGCCGGGGTGAAGCACTTCACTTTTCACGCCTCACGAAGCGTAAATCGGCATGCAAACGAAAAACGGGTTACAGCTTTCGCTGTAACCCGTTGTATTTACTTGGCGTCCCCAAGGGGGTTTGAACCCCTGTTGCCGGCGTGAGAGGGTATACTGAAAACCACGGAAGGCCGCTTACCTACGTGATTTCAGCCGTTTGCAAACGCCACCAACGCCACGAAAAGCACGTTTGATACGCATGGAGCCACGGACGAGCCACGGAGGATTTTGGTTGTTGGTGACGTATTTGCCAGAAGTTTTTCAGCGATTGACACATTGAGCGATGATGGGTGAGCCTTGCCAAATTTTTGCACGAATCCCTAGACCTTTTCAACAAGAAGAGTCTAAAAAACGGAAAACAACGTTGACGTGTAACGAACAAAGGCAACAAGGACGACGTAATGCGGAGTTTTTTCTCAAAGAAGCCGGAGCAACTCGATGGTGTTTCTTTTCGGGGCTGTCCTAGCTAAGCACTCCGCTTAGGCTTAGGATGGCATCATGTACGAAAGGAAAAGCAGGCTCAGCCCACAGAAGCGGGCCAGGCTCATTGAGCACTTCATTGCCGGCACAACGGCACGTGCTGCCGCTCAACTGGTGGACGTCAACAAGAACACGGCGGCCACGTTTTTCACTCGGCTGAGGAAAATCATTGCCGATGAGATGGAAAAGGCATCGCCATTCGACGGTGAGATTGAAGTTGATGAGAGCTATTTCGGAGGAGTCAGGAAAGGCAAGCGCGGTCGAGGTGCTGCAGGGAAAGTCCCTGTTTTCGGCTTGTTGAAGCGTGGAGGGCGGGTTTATACGGTCATGATCCCAAACGCCCGGAGCACGACACTTCTCCCCATCATGGAGCGCATGATCTTGCCGGACAGTATCGTGTACACTGACGCTTTCAGAAGCTATGATGCGCTGGATGTCTCGGACTTCCACCATGTGCGGATCAATCACTCTGAAAGGTTCGTGGACAGGCAAAACCACATCAATGGGATTGAGAACTTTTGGAACCAAGCCAAGCGCCACCTCCGCCGGTTCAACGGCATCCCCAGGGACAGTTTTTTCCTGTTCCTTAAAGAGTGTGAGTGGCGGTTCAATTGTGGTGACCATAAAATGTTACTCAAGCAACTGAAAAAGTGGATTAATCAGCGGGGAAAATCCTAGTTAGCTAGGACAGCCCCAAAAAGAATATGCACCCCCACGACAGGCCCAGAGGATTGGAGGCGGTTCCTTGCCGATCCAATCAAACAATGGAAGGCGGGGTACTCTGCCAAGGAACTTGCGTATAGCTGGGAAACTGCTGAAGGTTTTCCCGAAGAAGTACAAGCACTCCTTAACACTAAGCCTGCCTTTGACAGCCTCAAAATTCTTTTCGCAGTTCCTGAATACCAAGTTCCTTTGCCTGGTGGGAGCAGACCCTCTCAGAATGATCTTTTCGTTCTAGCAGGGAATGATGAAGAGCTTGTCGTTATTATGGTGGAAGGGAAGGCTTCAGAGTCATTCGGTCCTACTCTCGGAGATTGGAGAAACAATGATTCTGAAGGTAAGAAGAAGCGTTTAGCTTACTTGCAGAAGAAGTTACAGCTGGAAGGTGAGCTTTTTCCAGACCTTCGATACCAACTTTTCCATCGGACAGCCTCTTCGCTGATCGTGGCTGAGCAATTCCATGCGACGAGTGCCATTATGCTTGTTCATTCCTTCTCAGAAAATGATGACTGGTTTGATGACTATTCAAATTTCTTGAGTTTGTATGGGCAAAAAGCCCAAATTGGGCGCCTTCATGAATTGTTGGAAGGCCCCAGCGTGAGACTCTATTGCGGTTGGGCAAAGGGTGTTTCACAAAGCTGCTAACATTCTGGTCAAACCACGAGGGATGGGTCTATTTCTCCGCCGAAACAGCACCCCGATACGCTTCCTCAATCAACCGATTTTTCACCTCTGGCACACCCGCCCGCTCGTTCTGCTCCCGCCAGTTCTCGCGAACCAATGCGGTCATGCTCTGGGCGCTTTCCCGGGCCTTGGGCAAATCGAGATCGAAATCAGCCCATCGTGACAACGCGTTGTCGAGCGTGGCGACCCGGCCCTGTTTGCCGATGCCCAGAGTCAGGCGGCTGGCGTCGTCGCCGTCGCGCCGGGGTTGGGGCACGATGTCGTAAGGGGGAGAGCCGCCATTTGCCGCTTGCGGTGTCGTAGAGGTGTAATGGCAATCTCCCATTGCCTGCTCTTCTTCTAGATTTTGCATCGACCATGCGTTACTAACTGGTTTGTTGGCAGGCGATGCCATGCTTTTGTTTCCAAACCCATTTCACGGGAAGTGACAGTGACGAAGGACGAACAACGCAACCAGTTTCTGACGGCCTTGAGCGGCCTCGGCGGCAAGGCCGGGAATATCACGCTGCGGGAAGCTCTGGACTGGTCGGCGGATGAATACGACGTTGTGCGCGATGCGCTGTTGGAGGAAGGGGCCATCCAGAAAGGCCGTGGACGGGGCGGCTCCGTGTTCATGACCGGGCGGGAACAAGAGGCCAAAGCCAAGGAGGCTCCCAAGGGCACCGCCCCGAAGAAAAACGGGGCCAACGCAGTCAAAAAGAACGACGAGGCGGCCTTGGGCATCGAGGCTGAGTTGTTCAAGACGGCAGACAAGCTCCGGGGCAACATGGAACCCTCGGACTACAAGCACGTGGTCCTGTGTAAAGTCCCCGTAAACTAGGTCCATTGCCAAGTAGAGACTTCTGGCCCAAAATGGGACAGGAGTTTTGTATGCGTAAATCGAAGTTCAGTGAGTACCAGATCGTCAAGATCCTGAAGGCAGTGGAAGGCGGACGGACTGTCGTCGATGTCTGCCGCGAGCACGGCGTGAGCAGCGCCACGTACTACAAGTGGAAGTCAAAGTATGGCGGCATGGAGGCATCCGATATCCAACGGATGAAGGATCTCGAAGCGGAGAACCGTAAGCTCAAGCAGATGTTCGCCGACCTCAGCCTGGAAAACATGGCGCTCAAGGATGTAATCGAAAAAAAACTCTGAGGCCAGTTCAACGCAAGGAAGTTGTCACGCACATGGTCAACGCGTTTGAGCTGAGCTCGCGCAAGGCCTGCGCGGCCATGGGCATCAGTAGGAGCTACTACGCCTACAAGCCGCACCCGCGGGACGATAGCGATGTCATCGCAGCCTTGACTGAACTGGCCGAGAAAAAGCCTACATGGGGCTTCAGTAAACTTTTCAACGTCCTTCGACAGCAGGGCAAGCCCTGGAACCACAAGAAGGTTTGGAGGGTTTACTGCCTCTTGAAAATGAACCTGAAGCGCAAGGCCAAGAAGCGGCTTCCGCAAGCCTCTCGGACGGCAGTGGCCCAGCCGCTTGCGCCAAACCATTGCTGGTCGATCGATTTCATGCGGGACACCCTTTACAGCGGTCGCGTCTTCAGGACTTTCAACGCTGTAGATGATTACAACCGTGAGGCCTTGGCCGTGGAAATCGATACCAATATGCCAGCAGGAAGAGTGGTAAGGGTGCTGGATCGGGTCGCCGAAGAGCGTGGCTGCTATCCCGAAAGGTTGCGAATGGACAATGGTCCGGAGTTCTCGGGGACTGTCATGGCGGCCTGGGCAGAATCGCATGGCGTGAATCTGGAGTTCATTCAGCCTGGCAAGCCCACCCAGAACTCATACATCGAGCGGTTCAACCGGACCTACAGAGAAGAAGTGCTTGATTTGTACGTGTTCAACAGCCTGAGCGAAGTTCGGGCCATTACGGAGGACTTTATCCGTGAGTACAACGAGGGACGTCCTCATGAATCCCTGGGGAATATGTCGCCGATAAATTTTGCTGCCCAGAGGGCAGGGGGTACCCCCTGCCCTCTGGGCAACCCCCCCGAAAACTGTCGGGAGTCTCTACCGTTAACTGGCCCTATGAAAGGGGACTTTACAAATGCTCCAGTTGATCAGGTCTGCCATCCTGTGTGTGCTGTTAGATGTAATTGAATCATGCCTTTTCAGTGCAGTCTGTACTCCCTTGATTATCGATCCGAGTATGGCTGGGTGGTTTTTAGTGAACAATCTATTGAGTTGACTCTCCGTGACATGCCTCCCATCTAATGGAAGGGCATCAACCAGGATTGTTCTGCTTAGAAGGTCTGGTCGAGTAATTTCAACACCAATCCCGTTGATTCCTATCAGGGCTCTTCCTTTAATCACGACTAGCTCTGAGTTCGTATACAGCTTTCTGCCAGTGTGGCTTCCGCTGCTGGCAAGTTGGCACATGGCATCAGACATTCCACCGCTGATTTTTGAAACATTATCTATGGCCATCAATTTGTATGAAGTGCTCACTATGAATAGAGCCTCCTCAGTTCTTGGCAATCCAATTAAAGGAGCTTCGCAGGGGTCTACCGTTTGCTTGAGTGTTTTTAGAGCTGTGCTTTTCGCCGACCCCTGTTTCCCGGACACTGACAGCAAGGGGAGGGTTCCTTGGTGCATGAATAATGACATTAACCAAGCAAGGATCAAGGTTCTGTCCTCGGTGCTGAAATTTAAAAACCTAGCGAGTTTCTTTACATCGTCGTTTTTTGCCGTCGGATCAGGCTTTGGCAGAGAGAGTGCGTTAGAGGGTTTAATGAAGAGAATGTCTGACTCTTCGACGAGTTTGATTCTGTCCTTTGAAATCCTCATGACTCCCGGCTTGCCTAAGTCAAAGTAGACCGCCCCATCGTGGTGAC
The DNA here is from genome assembly GCF_000176915.2 of Pseudodesulfovibrio aespoeensis Aspo-2. NCBI lineage: Bacteria > Pseudomonadati > Thermodesulfobacteriota > Desulfovibrionia > Desulfovibrionales > Desulfovibrionaceae > Pseudodesulfovibrio > Pseudodesulfovibrio aespoeensis. Next base: position 3,480,776 of record NC_014844.1, on the reverse strand, counting down.
CTACTCGTGTGGCAATGTTCCGAAATTGACCTCGTTCTGTGGCGTAGAAGGCAAGCTCCTTCTTTACACCGGCGATAATGTGATCACTAGGGAATTTCTTTTTCCCATCAACATAGAACCGGCTGATGAAGTGCGTGACTTCCTTTGCCTCCAGAGGCTGCACTTGCTTTTCGTGGCCTTCGCCCCAGCAGACATAGGTAGCCCCGTGTGGGTCGAGAACAAGTTCTGCTTGGCTCATGATCGTGTTGACCATTTTGGTTTGAGATTTTTTCTTAGCCATAATAGTATCCTCCTAACTGGATTGAAGAATTGTCAGCGAACCACTTCCGCTGACCATATGGCTTTAGCTTCGCCCACTTGTCGGACTTTGTGCACAGAGGCAGTGGCGTTTCCCTAGCGAAGATAATGCTTTTTGTCTTAACTGCTCAGATTTTAACACAAAGAGGTGCGCCATGGTTATTCCTGTTAATGAGAAAAGGCTTTTGTTCAAGTGGTATTTGGCGTTTAGCTACATGCTTGCACCATACGATGCTGAAATGCAGAAAAATATATTTCATTTCAGGATGCTTAAATATGCGTTTGGCAACCCTGATAGAACAAACAAGCATTTCGGCAAAGCAAGCAACTGTGAGCTTGCTGCTCGCTATAGAAAAATTCTTATCGCTAGGAACTCGATCAATGATGAAATTTTGTCTAGAAAAACATATGCAAGAAGAACTGGTGAGATTATTCGATTTTTGAATGCAATGACTTTAATAGAAGCAAATGACCCTAGTTTGAACAAGGCATTCTACTTGTTGAAAGAAGGGTTTAAAGGTAGAGAGAATTCAAAAAAAGGAAAGCAACAGTCATTTTCTACAAGGACTTATGATAAATGTATGAAAAATTATAACCCTGTACTTCATCTTTGCGCTGCTTACTCATATACTAATCCTGACAATAGTCGCCATGAAGGAACACAGAGCGAGAGAATCAGGAACTTCTTCTCAAAATCTGTCTGCTACCACAACTTTATAGAACAATATGAATATTCTCGGCAGGGACGAAACAAGCGAGATATACATTATTTGGTTTCCAACGGGCTATATACGTTCCAACATGACTTTTTGTGCGAGAATACCAGTGTGGCCGATGAAACGGCAGAGTTCCTGGAAAGGGTGAAAAGCTACTTGAAGGGCTTTACTCACGACTGGGAAAAACCAGTTCGCAACACTTAACTACATCCATTTCAGTGAGGAAAGGCCCTTTCCTCAGTTTCTCATCACTCCCGGCCTAAATATGTTGGTGTCGTAATCCCATGACACCAACAGGTTGGCGAGTGATCCATGCAAATTGATGCTTCTCTAAAGGTGCTTAGCGCCCGCGAAGTGTCGAAACTTCTGAAGGTTTCGACTGGCTTCGTCTATCGCTACAAGCACAAACTCGGCGGCTTCCAGGCTTGCCGAGGAGGGAAGCTGTTGTTCTTTGAAAATGAAATATTGCAGCGAGTAAGGAGTCAGGATGCCATACTTCGACAAGACGTCCGGCAAGTACCGGGCAACCAAAATGATCAACGGCAAGCGCAAAAACAAGATGTTCAAGAGCAAGTCCGAAGCAAAACGGTGGGAAGCCCAACAGACCGAAGGGAGCTGGAGCGCCGTGCAGCCGAACTTGGTCTCCGTCTCACTACTTGAATGGAGCGTGGAATACCTAGAATACTCGAAGCAGCGACATACACCCAAGACATATTTGGAGGAAAAGGTCCCAGCGTTCAACCGGCTCTTCGAAGCTATACCGAACACTACCCCTGTGACCGATTTGACCGTGACAGCTTGCTTAAAGATTCTGACGCTACGCGCTCAAGATGTGAGCGGCAACGCCGCTAACAAGGACCGTAAGAACCTCGCCGCCGCATGGACCTGGGGTACGAAGTATCTTGGCATGCCTCGGGACAACCCATTCGTTGCGGTGGACAGATTCCCGTCAGATCAGCAAGCCCGCTACATGCCGCCAGAATCGGACTTTTGGAAAGTGTATGAAGTGGCTCGGCCAAAGGACCAAGTGTTCCTCTTGACACTCCTGCATACCGGCGCAAGGCGTAGTGAGTTACTGAGGCTGACTTGGGACGACATAAACCTGGACACAGGCATGATACGCCTTTGGACCAGAAAAAGAGCTAACGGCTCGCTTGAGTTTGACTGGCTTTGGCTTACCAGTCGACTTCACGATGCATTGCAAAAGCATTATGAACAACGGATTAGCGAGCATGTGTTCTGTCGCTCAGATGGTACGCCATACAAGTGGCGACAGCATTTAATGAAAATCCTGTGCAAGCGGGCTGGGGTGAAACACTTCACCTTCCATGGAATACGGCACCTGCTGGCCTCCAAAATGGCTCAGAAGGGAGTAGATATCCCCAATATTCGAGATATCCTGCGGCACACGAACTCGATGACCACAACCCGGTATATCCACCGGCTGGGCATCACTAAAAACGTCTTGGAAGACGTGTTCGGCCAACCTGAAAGCTAGCCAGGAATGTTGACGCCTTGGGGGCTTTTGGTTTGATTGTGATAATCGAGCCTATTCGACTTTGACTTTGTACAAAATGTCAGGCCCACAGAGTTCAATTGAGAATGCAAGTATCGATAGAAAAGAAACCCCTGAGCAATTAGATCCACCCCCCGCCACGCACAATGCCTCTGCGATTTCCAGACCACTGCATCCGGCAATTCCAGCGGCTCGGCATATACCCTCGCTCGCTGTAACCGAAGTGCACATAGTCCCTCCAAGAGCTTGGCATATTCCTTCGCCGAGAGTGGTGTATGGCGTGCATATAGACCCTCCACCCGCCCGGCAAATCCCTTCGCCTACCGACGTGTACGAGGTGCACAACGCCCCTTCTCCGGCTCGGCATATTCCTTCGCCGACTGAGGTGTATGAGGTGCAAAGAGACCCGCCACCAGCACGGCAGATGCCCTCACCAATTGACGTATATGAAGTGCACAACGCCCCTTCTCCGGCTCGGCATATTCCTTCGCCGACTGAGGTGTATGAGGTGCAAAGAGACCCGCCACCAGCACGGCAGATGCCCTCACCAATTGACGTATAGGAGGTACAGATTGATCCACCGCCTGCTCGACAGATGACTTCCCCTACACGATAATTAGGGTCTGCCTTTTCCAAATTTTCCATCACTCCCAAAAAAACGTAACTGGCAATTTGGCAATAACGAGATCTTTTCTTTTCTTCTTGTGCGTTGGCATTAGAGATTAAGACTACCAATATGAGGCAGACCAATATGACACTGCGGTTTCGTTCCATGTGCGCACACAACCCCTAACTCTGGTGAGTGGATACAAGCCATACGTAGCATTTTGCAGCCCCTGAGATCTAGTTAAAAAGCTCCAACGACACCAACCTTCCGGGCTTTTCAACATCAATTTACACGAAATTTTACACACAACCCAAAAAACGGGTTACAGCTTTCACTGTAACCCGTTGTATTTACTTGGCGTCCCCAAGGGGGTTTGAACCCCTGTTGCCGGCGTGAGAGGCCGGAGTCCTAGGCCACTAGACGATGAGGACGCATGATTGGTGGGTCGTACTGGGCTCGAACCAGTGACTCTCTGCTTAAAAGGCAGATACTCTACCAACTGAGTTAACGACCCGCGCCAAGGAAGGTATGTCTATCTATTTGCATTTCGGGTGTCAAGGGGAAAACGCAGTCGCGGGCGGGGCGGCAAGCCATCTGTAACCTGATGGTATAACAGAACATTGCATTTTTTTCTTGCAAAAATGTTTTGAGGTGGTATAGTCCCGCTCCCGTCGAAATTGACTAAAGCCCACACAGGAGCAGACATATGACCAGAAAAGACCGCACAGAAGGGATCTACTCCCGCCGCGAGGTTCTCGACGAGTCCGAACGCAGGCAGTATTGCCAGCTCCAGCTCAAGGAGCTCCTGAGCTATGCCTACCGCTATTCGGAGGATGTGAAAAAACGCTTTGACCGCTCCCAGTTCAATGTGGAGAAGTTTCGCTCCCTGGCCGATCTCAAGCATATTCCCATCATCAAGAAGAAGGAACTGATCTTCCTGCAATCCATGGGGCCGCGTCTGGGCGGGCTCTTGACCAAGGACTTGGGCGAGTTGCAGCGCGTCTTCCTCTCTCCTGGCCCCATATTTGACCCCGAGGACCGCAGCGAGGACTACTGGGGCTGGACCGAAGGGTTCTACGCCGCTGGCTTCCGCTCCGGCGACCTGACCCAGATCACCTTCAACTACCATCTGGCCCCGGCGGGCCTGATGTTCGAGGAGCCGCTGCGCAACCTCTCCTGCGCGGTGATCCCGGCTGGCCCCGGCAACACCAACTCGCAGATCGAGATCATGCAGAAGCTGCGGGTGACAGGCTATGTGGGCACCCCGAGCTACCTGATGCACCTGGCCCAGAAGGCCGAGGAGATGGGGCTCTCCCTGCGCAAGGACCTGTTCATGGAAGTGGCCTTTGTCACAGGCGAAAAATTCTCGGAAAAGATGCGCTCCACCCTGGAGAAGAAGTTCGACTGCATCATGCGCCAGGGCTACGGCACGGCGGATGTGGGCTGCATCGGCTACGAATGCTTCCACAAGAACGGGCTGCACCTCTCCAACCGCGCCTATGTCGAGATCTGCCATCCTGATACCGGCATCCCGCTCAAGGACGGCGAGGTGGGCGAGATCGTGGTCACGGCCTTCAACAAGACCTATCCGCTCATCAGGCTGGCCACCGGCGACCTGGGCTATCTCGACCGCGCGCCCTGCGCCTGCGGCCGCACCAGCCCGCGCCTGGGCAACATCGTGGGCCGGGTGGACACCACCGCCCGCATCAAGGGCATGTTCGTCTACCCCCATCAGGTGGAGCAGGTCATGGCCCGGTTCGAGGAGGTCAAGCGGTGGCAGATCGAGGTCACCAATCCCGGCGGCATTGACGAGATGGTTTTGTCCATTGAGGCGGGCCAGTTCAACCAGGAGGACGAGATGCTCCATCTCTTCCGCGAGAAGATCAAGCTGCGGCCCATCCTCAAGGTGCTGGCCCCCGGCACCCTGCCCCCGCAGATCAGGCCCATTGAGGACAACCGCACCTGGGACTAGCCGCCCGGCGTTTTCACCACACCTTCACCCGGCCCGCGCATCTGTGCGGGCCGGGTTTTTTCCTATGTGGCCCACCGTCAAGGGAATCTGTGTATAGCCTTTTCCTATTCGTGCTCTCTGGCACCAAGTACCATTCGTTCGGTACAAAATCATTATTGCGCCATTTGGTTCACGCTGTCTAAACAGCCGAAAAACGCCCGCGCAGATTGGTGATTCAGGTTATGAACTTTGATAACAACGGCCCGAAAGACTCAAACGCCATAAAACGATTGCCAGGAGGCGAGCTATGGCTGCAATGGCTTTTTGCGGCACTCCTGTTTTTGCGACAAGCTGGTTGTAACGTTCTTTGATTTTAGGAACTTTTGCCTGCCATATCCAAGCGGATTCGACCAGGAGGCTTCGCAATCGTTTTTGTCCGACAGGAACAAGTCGGCCGCGTGATGATCGCTCACCACTTTGGCGAACCGTCGGCGCAAGACCGAGATACGACACGACCTGTTCATGACACTGAAAACGCTCCGGACGAAAGACCTCCAGCAAAAACGTGGTGGCGACCGTCGGGCCGACGCCGGGGACCGTCCGCAGCCGCTTCATAGCCTCTTCATGCCGTTTTACCATGATCATGGACAGAGTCGCCTCGATCTCTTTTAGCTCCACCTTCTGCCAAGACAACTCGCGCAACAGGCTGTCCAGCGTCAACTTGGCGGCAGGCTCGATTTGAAGAGTCGACAGTCTCCCAACGGCTTGCCCGGACCACTGCGATAGCCCTGGCGGCTCCTCCGCGCCGACGTAAAGCAGCAACGACTTGATCCGTAACTTGGCGCGGCGGATGTTGTCGACAATCTGCGACCTGCGGCGAATCAGGCTGCGCTCTCCTTCCTCGGCAGGAGTAGGCACGGCGATCCCCTTAAGCATGCCCTTGGCGGCATAGTCGGCCAGTTTGATACAGTCCAACCGATCTGTCTTTGACCCCGCAACCACAGCACGGGGAACCTTGCTCGGGGCAACCACGCAGCAATCTATGCCAGCCTCTTCCATGGCCCGACATAGCCCAAAACCCGTTGGGCCGGATTCATAAGTGACCTGTGCTATTGGCTGCCCCAATTCGAGCAACGCCAGGACCAAATCATATGGCTTGGCAGGCGCTACCCATGTCTCACAAGCCCCATCCTCGCGACGCACCGCCACATGATAACTGAGTTTGTGAACGTCCACGCCGACGTGAATCTCCCGGCCTTCAAACGCTTCCAGAAAATCGCTGATTCGTGATACTGAATACTTTGCCATGCTGTGCCTCCTGCGGTTCTAAGTTGTCGTTCAAACTCAGACTACCTCAGGTAAGGCCAGCATGGTATTTGGGTCGTGCCCGCGTCCGTTGTGCAATTGTCGGCGTGCGATTGCCTGATGGTCCCGGCCCGGTGTATGGGCAGGGCATGAAAGGCGTGGGAATCGACGGATGCCGGGGTGGCTGGTTCGCGGTCTGGACCGGGGACGGCGCGCGCTGGGAGTGCGCCCTGTATCCGGACATGGCCGCTGTCTGGCGCGACCATTCGGACGCGGCGGTCCTCTTTGCGGACATCCCGGTGGGGCTTCCAGACCAGGGAACGCGGCTGGCCGACGGCCTGGCCCGGCAGCGGCTCGGCCCGCGAGGGGCGAGCGTGTTCAATGTCCCGGCCCGGCAGGCGGCCCTGGCCATGGGGCGCGAGGACACGCCTTCGGCTGTACGCAAGGCTGCGGCACGGGATGCCAACCGAAAGCTTTCCGGTAAGTCACTTTCTGAGCAATCCCTTTGTATTGTGCCAAAGATTCTTGAGGTGGACGCTTTCTTGCTCGCCACGCCAGAGGCGCGGGGCAGAGTCTTCGAGGCGCATCCCGAGGTCTGTTTTTCCCTGGCCGGGGGCGCGCCCATGGTCTATTCCAAGAAGGAGTTCCTGGGCGGGCTTGAGCGGCTGCGGCTGGTCGAACAGCGGATTGCCGACGCGCAGGCCATGCTCGCGGACGCCCGTGGCCGGTATCCGCGCACCGCGGTGGCCACCGACGACATGCTCGACGCCATGATCCTGGCCGCGAGCGCCGCTTGCTGCCAGGGGCGTCCCACGCCCATGCCCGATCCGCCGGAGCGCGACGGGACCGGGCTGCCCATGGCCATCTGGTATCACGATTTCAACAATTGCTGAGGATTCCATGCACATGCGACTTTTCTGGCCGACCGCGCCGCGTCTGGCCCTGCTGCTGGTTCTGGCCATGGCCCTTGGGGCGTGTACGGCCAAGGTCGCGCACCCGCCCCTTGGGGTGACCTTCCTGCCCCGGTCCGGCGAGTTCGTGTCCGGCGTGGGCGAGCGGCTCTCCTTTGCCGAGGTGCTCAAGCTGGCCGAGGGCAAGGACTACATCCTCGTGGGCGAGGACCATCGGAATGCCTGTGATCACACAGTGCAGCAGCGGCTGCTGGCCGGGCTGGCCGAATCCAGCGCGCCGCCCGTGGTCGGGCTGGAGATGGTGGCCGTGGACATGCAGCCCGCCCTGGACCGGTTCGCCGCAGGGCAGGTGGATGTGGACGGTCTGGAGGCGGAGCTCAAGTGGAGCGAGCGCTGGGGATATCCCTACGCGCTCTTTCGCGGTCACTTCGAGACCATCCGGCGGCACAGCCTGCCCGTGGCCGGGCTCAACGTGCCCTCGGCAGTGACCCGCAAGATCGCGCGCGAAGGCCTGGACGCCCTGACCCAGGACGAGCGCGCCTGGCTCCCTGCCGAGATCGTGCCCGTGGCCAACGCCCAGGCCCCGTTCCTGGACATGGTCCTTGAACAGCACCTGGCGCGCGACGCCCGCGAGCTGCCGCTCGACGAGGCCACCCGGCGCGAGCGGTTCTTCCTGGTCCAGGCCATCTGGGATTCCAAGATGGCCGAGGTGGCCGTGGCCATGCACCGGCAATACGACTGGCCCGTGCTGGTGGTGGCGGGCGGCGGCCATGTGGAAAACGGCTGGGGCATTGCCCGGCGCATCCGGCAGTTCGATCCGGGCGCCAAGGTCCTGCTGATCATGCCCTGGCGCGGCGACGAATTCGACAGCGGTTCGGGCGACGCCTTCATTTTCTGCCCGGAAACCTATGAATCCAAAATGGGCGCGACCCTGACGGCCACGGGCCGGGGCGGCCTGCTGGTGGAGTCGGTCACGCGCGGATCCCGGGCCGACGTGGCCGGGCTGCGGCCCGGCGACACCCTGCTCGAAGCCACGGGCGTGCCCCTGGACCGGCTCATGGACCTGCACATGGCCGGGTTCAAGGTCCATGAGGCGGACGAGCCGCTGGTGTTCACAGTCTGGCGCGGCGGTCAGACGTTCAAGGCGGACCTGGGCAAGCTCGGCACCAAGGCCGGGAAGACCATGCCGAAGAGCTCTGCCACGGCTGAGGGAACTCAGATGCCGAAATCTTCGGACTCGTCCCAAACCAAACCTGAAACCGGAAGGGGAAGATAGATGAAACAGATGCTTGCGCTCCTCCTGGCCGTCCTCCTGATCCCGGCCATGGGCTGGGCTGGCGGGACGCTGCCGACCATGCCCCAGACCGTGGCCGATCTGGTTCGTATCGAGCTTGTCACCGGCCTTGCTGCCCAGGCCGAGGTGGACACGCTGCACGGCAAGCCCCTGCCCGCCGAAGAGAGCCTCGTGGCCCGCTATGCCCGGTCCGGCTCCGCGGATCGCCCGGCAGAGGTCTGGGTGTCGCGCGTCTTGTCCGAGGCCGAGGCCCGGCGGCAGACCGGGCAGATGGTCCACATGATGTACGAGAACCCCAAATCGCCCTTCAAGAACCCGGCCCGCCTCGATCACAAGGGCGTGGCCGTCTACCGGTTTCACGGCATGGGGCAGGTCCATCTCATCTGGTACAGCGCAGACCTCGTCTACTGGGTCAGCGCACCGCCGACCGATCAGCCAGCCATGCTCGACGCCTTTTGCTTTCCCCCCAATCCTTGACAGGAGTGCACTCCCGGCGTACCCGTCATACAGTTGGAATCCCGAAGGAGGCTGTCATGAAAAAAATCTTGTCCATGCTGCTGACCCTGGCCGCGCTTCTGGCCGTGGCCCTTGCGGCACCGACCCGATCGCACGCTGCCGACCCGGATCAGGTGATCTCCGAGGTCCGGGGGGGTGTCTATGCCCACGACATCAGCTTCTGGAGCTTCCACCGCGAAAACGGCGCGGACATCAACGGCGAGGTGCTCTTTGTCTCGCCTTCGTTTCTCGAAACCGTCTGGTCGCCGCGCCCGCACCTGGGCGCCACCATCAACACCGATGGCAAGACCTCCTTCCTCTATTCCGGCCTGACCTGGGAATACGACCTGCCCGCTGACTTCTTTGTGGACGCCAATCTTGGTCTGGCCGCCCATAACGGCAAGCTCGACACCGACGACTCCAATCGCAAATCCCTGGGCTCGCCCGTGCTCTTCCGCCTCGGCGCGGCCCTGGGCTACAACATCACCGAAAAAATCAATATCTCCCTGCAGTTTGAACACATGTCCAACGCCTACATCGCCAATCCCAACGAAGGCATGGACAACGCCGGCCTCCGCCTCGGCTACCGCTTCTAAGGACGCGGAGTGGTTGGGGTTGGGGTTGGGGTGAGAGATTCCGGGGGGAAAACTTTTGGAAATAGCCGCCACCTTGTGTGGGACTATCGGCTCTTGCCTTCTGTTTTCAACGGGTTGCGACCGATTGGTCGCAGCCCGTTGATCTTTGTGTGTGACTACCGTGTGTGAATCCGTCAGGCAACCCGGCGGCTTTGCGCTTCATAGATTGCCATGGCGTCCCGTTCCACGTTCCGCAGCTTTTCCAGATAGATCTCGGTGCTCCGTCGGTCGGCATGCCCCAGCAGATGCTGAATGCCCGAGATGAGCGCGCCGTTGTTGTCCATCACCGAAGCACCCGATGCCCGGAAGCGATGGAACGAATAGTAGCCGACACCGGCCTTCCTGCACGCCGTCTTGAGCATGGTGTAGCGGCCCTTGGTGTAGGGCCCGTCCACCATCCGTTTCAGCTTGTGGCTGTAGCTGCGGCACCAGAACACCCATTCCTTTTCTGGGTCGCGCCTGGCATACAGTTCACTGAGCACCTCGTACAGCTTGTCGGTCATCGGCACCTGCCGGAGCACGGGCTTTCGGTCCTTGTTCTTGAAGGTCTTCAACTCCACGTACCGGTCCTCGAAGTTGACCCGCTTCCATTTCAACCGATGCACCTCGACGCTTCGGGCCAGGGTCTCGCGGATCACCCACAGGTATGGTTGGTCTTCAGGTTTGGCCGCCGCGATGATCCGGTCCAGAGTCTGGGAATCCGGTGTCCGCCTCTTCTTCTCGGCCAAATGGCTTGGAAACGATTCCAGCCCGGCAAAGGGGTTGTCGGCGATGAACCGCTGTCCCCTTTTCATGGCCCAGGCGAATGTCGCCCGCAGGAGCAGCAGGTCGGCATTGGCCGCCAGGGGCGTCGACGACCTGGACCGGGACAGCAAGTAATCGTCAGCCATTCTGCTGGTAATGGTGCTGCACGGCACATCGCCGAAGTGCTTGAGCAACCGCTGGGCGGCGTAGCGGGTGTTCTTGTAATACTGGGTCGAAAACGAGCGCTCCTGCAATGTGTCAAGTCGCCTGTTGAGCATGTCAAGCAAGCCCATGTCGTTCCTTTCGGCCATCTTGTCTGCCTTCGCCACCTCCTTTTTTCTTTGCGCCTGCGCCGCCTGCGCTTCGCGTTTTGTCCGAAACCACGCCTTGGTGTAGCGCTTGCCCTTCACCATGAAGTCGTACCGGAACCCTTTTCCGGCTTTGGAATAGATGGTCATAAATGTCCCTCCGGGAAGGGAAGAACCATGACCCACCGCGTTTGACGCCGCCGATGTCTTCGGCATGGTCGTAGACCCAGTCCACGCTTTTGCCCAGATAGTCTGCGACATCCTTTACGGTGAGTATGCTCGGTTTCGCTTCGTTGTCAAAGCCCACGATTCTTCCCCGGTCTTTTCATTGAATCTCTCGCCCTGTCCGCCGTGAGCCGACATGGATTGTCGCCCCACAGGTCAGTTTGACACTCCCGGAATATGAAAACGCAAGCTCGGCAAGGGGGAAAATTTCAGAAAGTGACATTTTTCCCGGTGGCACTCGGGCCTCCTCGCTCTTGAGCACCATTTTTGGTGCAGAGACCGGCGCCATCGGTCTGATGCCAGAGCGCTGCCGGATTGAATGAACGAGTCAATCTCAACCGCTGCGCCTCGCAACCTCATCTGACGAAATCGATACTCGTTCCCAGGTAGCGGACCTCATTTGGCGACCTCACGCCCGAAAGGAAACCCCGCCGAAGCGGGGTTCTGTCAATGGCTGTTGCCAAGGCAGGCATCGGACACGTCACGGCGGGTGGGGGAATGGCCGGCAGTGACTTTGATGTCGTCACGGGCCGCCGGAAAAACTTCGGCGATGCACCCGTCACCCCTGCCATCGTCTTCCATTTGCCGGGCAACTGCCGCAAAATGCGTGCTCGTGATATTGGTCCATTTGCGAACACCCAAGCCCGCACGGCGAAGCCGCCTGGCAAAGGCCTTGGCGTTTTGGTGGGTCCTGTACTGTTTCGATTTGGGGCCGGACAGGGTTGCCCTGTTCGCGCACTTCATATGGATCTCCTTCCTGAAGTTCGGGGCAGCGCCCCGGGACAAAGCAGGTCGGACCTTCCCCGTTTGCCGGGGAATGACCTGCCTATGGCGCGAATGCGCCACACAACAACCGACACGAGACAAATCAATGTCCGTTTCCCACAGAAGAAAAATCCTGAAAATCCAGTCAATAAGGGGTACCATCACGCAGGCTCGTTCGTCCTGCGCACAAAGCGGTGGCCGTGGGGGAATTTCGACAACGGCAGATTTCTAGACATCTACCGTTTGTCCGGCGGGGGTGCTGTGTTCCAGCCTGGCGTTTGGATGTGAAACTGTGCCGTTTGGAAATGAACGGCAGCGAAGTGCTCGGTGTTACGGCATGTTAGTGCCACTTTAAGCGTTCATCAGTTTAGACTTCGTCAAAACTTATGAACGCGCCTTGGTTGCGTCATACCTCCTTTTGATTACGAAATTATCCAACGGATATGCCCTACCATATGACGCCCCCAGACCAACGCGCAAGCTCCGGCAAAAGGATATGGGGCTGTGCCAGATAACTAGCCCATATACCTTCTAACCCACTGTTTCAGCTGTTTAAACTGACTTCGCGGATTGCTGTTATTAAAACGCCACTCGCATTCCTTTAAAAACAGAGAAAAATGCTTGGTTGGAATGCCGTTGAATTTCCTCATATGGCGTTTGGCCTGGTTCCAAAAATTCTCGATTCCATTGATGTGGTTGTGGCTATCTGCAAACAGCTTCGAGTGGTTGATTCGGAAGTGTTTGAATGCTGACACATCGAGGACATTGTAGCCATACCAGCAGTCCGAGTAAACCACACTGTCTGGCTGGATTCTTTCCTGAATAATGGGAAGCAAGGTTTTACCTTTTGCATCAGGAATCACCTGTGTATATACCTTCCCACCCCTTTTAAGGATTCCAAAAACAGGAACCTTACCAGCCGCCCCACGTCCTCTTTTGCCCTTTCGCTTGCCACCGAAGTAGCTTTCATCGACCTCAAATTCGCCAAAATCCATCCCTTCACAGGACTCTTCTTCCGCTATGATTTCCCGGAGCCGGTGAAAGTAATAGGCGGCTGTTTTGACGTTCACACCAACCAGATCAGCAGCACAACGAGCTGTCGTGCCGGCAACAAAATGTTCGATTAAACGAAGCTGCTTGTCCTTGCTCAAACGACTTTTTCGCATTGCCATACTGATAACCCAGAGGAGTTATCTGGTACAGCCCCCATTCTTTTTCATCGGCCAGTTCGCGGTGGGCGATCCGGCGGCCATCCGCAGCGGGCGGGCCGGGGCCGAGCCAGCCCCCCCCCTGTCTGGGCTCAAGGTGCTGCTGGCCGACGACAACGCCCTCAACCGCAGGCTGGCCCTGGACCTGCTGACCGAGCAAGGCTACACGGCTGTGGCTGTGGAAAACGGAGCCCAGGCCCTGGAGGCGGTCAAGCGCGAGTTGTTCGACCTGGTGCTCATGGACGTGCAGATGCCGATCATGGACGGCATCACGGCCACCAGGGCCATCCGCGATCCCGGCTCGGGCGCTCTTGATCCGTCGGTCCCCATCGTGGCCCTGACCGCCCACGCCCTCAAGGGCGACCGGGAGCGTTTCCTGGCGGCGGGGATGAACGATTACATACCCAAGCCCATCAAGATCGACACCTTTTATTCGACCGTGGCCGAGGTGGTCTCCCGCGACCGGGCAAGCCACCCAGCCAGGGAAGACGCTCCTGAGGGCGGCATCGGCAACCCCGGCCCGGCGGGCGCGGACTGCGTGAACAGGGAAAAGGGTGGCAACAGCTGCGACGCCTTTGACCGGGAAGGGGCTCTGGACATGCTCGGCGGCAGGGCCGACCTGCTCGGACGCATGGACGCGATCTTTGTGCGCGACACGCCCGGCGAGCTGGCCGAACTGGGGCAAAGCATCAAGGCAGGGGACTGGGAAAACGCCATGCGGCTGGCCCATTCCATCAAGGGGTCGGCGCGCACCGTGGGTGTGCGTCGGGCCGGGGCCCAGGCCGAGCAGGTGGAGTTCTTCTGTCGGCAAAAGGACGCCGCATCTGCCGCGCGAGAGTATAAGACACTTGAATCCGAGGCGTTTTCCGCGCTAGAGTTCCTGAAGCAGGCGGCAGGCCGAAAATGACATTGACACGACCATCAACGCGAGGAGTGCGAAGATGAAGACCATACTGATAGTTGACGACGCCCCCATGATCCGGGAGCTGCTCAAATCTGTGCTGGAGGCCGAGGGGTTCGCGGTGATCGAGGCGGGGGACGGCGAAGAGGCGCTGCGCATGTTCAAGGACAGGACCATCGACCTGAGCATCATTGACATCTTCCTGCCCAAGAAGGGCGGCCTCCAGGTCATGGGCGAGCTGATCAAGTCCGACAGCTCGCACAAGTTCATCGCCATCTCCGGGGGCGAGGCCTTCAACCCCGAAGCCATTGTCGAGCTGGCCAAGGTCTTTGACGTGGTGGACACCTTTACCAAACCCATCGACACCCGCAAGCTGGTGGACTCGGTCAAGAAGGCCCTGGCCGACTGACCGGAACCAGCGAGGCCGCACCCCCCGGAAGGGGATGCGGCCTCGCTGTCTGGCTTCCTGCGGGCCTGCCTAAGCCACGTCCACGGTGACGCCCTCGTTGACGTAGAAAAGCACGACGTATTTCTTCTGGAACAGTTCCACCAGTTGTTCCACGGACCTGCCGCCCAGCCCCTCCACGCGGATGTAGGCGTTGCGGTTGCCCGGCTGCTTGATGTCGTTGGCCGTGAACACGCTGGTGAAGGTCAGCCCCAACTCGCGCATGTCGGTCAGGAGCGCGGCCAGGGGGCCGGGGCGCGCCTCAAGCCGGAAGGCGAGCTGGGTGCCGGAGCGCAGCGACCCGGAGGCCGCGCACAAAAAGCGCATCACGTCCGCCTGGGTTATGATACCCACCAGTTTCCCACCTTCAACCACGGGCAGCCCGCCGATCTTGTGCCTGACCAGGATCTCGGCCACGGCGTTGATGGCCGTGTCCGGGGCCACGGTCAGCGGGCCGGGGGTCATGATGTCGCCTGCGGTCAGGGTGTTCAGGCCGCCCTCGCGGCCATCGGTACAGTCGCCGGGGATGAACTTGGACGGCATGGCGTCCCGGATGTCGCGGTCGGACACGATGCCCACCAGCACGCCCTGGCCGTCAACGACCGGGAACTGGCGGATGTCCTTCTGGCGCAGGATGTCTGCCGCGTCCATGACCGACGAATTGACCCCAAGGGTCATGACGTTGACCGTCATCCAATCTCTGACCAGCATAGCTCCCTCCCTTGTGTCCGTCCCGCGTCCTGCTCTCTGTGACGCCCGAATGACGCCTGAACGACGCACATGAACACAAGTTTAGTCGTTCGTGGTCGAAAATGCAACGACACGGCACAGGCCAAGGCTTCCGCACTGGTCAGCGCCCCCCCGGCGGGCCGAATTGCAGACCTCAACCGTCTGAAAAGACAGCCGGTTACGCAGCCTTTTCTTGCCATATGGCTGGGCGGGGCGTATTGGTTGAGCATGGCCGGGATCATCGTGTCCGACCGGCGTCTTCATGAACACGTCTTGCTCCGGCTCCACCCCCTGGTGCCGGCCCACTGTCCGGCGGGGCGGGGCACAAGGCGACAACCCGGAACCGACATGCGCGCGTTCAGCTGGCTCCTCTCCCTTCTCCTGCACACGGCCCTTGTCGTGGTGTTGGTCCAGACCATGCATCTGGCCCAGCCGGACCTGCGCGAGCTGATGGAGCTGGACCTGACCCGGATCGCGCAGGCCGAGCCCGAAGCACTCTTCGCGCCCCTTCCCGTGCCCCTGCCTCCGCCCCCTGTGCCCGAGCCTGACGTGGTCGAGCCTGAAGTGGTCGAGCCTGAAATTCCCGAGTCGGAAATGACAAACGCGCCGCTCCCCCCGGCCCTGCCCATGGACAAGACCATTCTGCTCGACGACGCGCCGCCGCCCGAGCCTCTGGCCGCGCCCGAACCAGCCGCCGAGGTGGTGCCGGAATCCGGGGCCGTCGAGATCAGCCCGGTCAAGGAAGGGCCGCCCCTCGAAGAGTCGCCCAGAGAGGAGTCGCTGGCCAAGCCCGCGGACCCGGCGCAAGTCCGGGAGGACAAGGCGCCGCCCATCGAGGTGAGCCGCCACGACATCATCGCCCACCGGGGCCACGAGGCCCGTTTTGGCCGATCCATGATGGCCGACCACTACTCCTACGAGGCCACGGAATTCTCCGGCCAGTTCAGGACGCGCGACGACCGGGTCATCTCCATCATCGACGCCCGCGACACCAAATACGGACGCTTCCTGATCTACGACTCCAAGAACAAGACCCTGCGCCGCCTCAAGGAATTCGGCAAATACGTCTACACCATCGGGCCGTCCCTGGACGCGGACGAGCCGGTGGCAGGCACCGTGACCTTCCTGGCCAAGGACGACCGCATCGAGCGGTTCATCCTGATGACCGACGACGACCGTCTGGCCCACTTTCCGGTCAAGGTCCATGTGCGCGAGAGCGACGTGCGCTTTCCTGTTCCGGGTGAAGAAAAGGGGAGCAGGGAGGAAAGCACGGAGGAGCGTGCCGGGCGCACCACCCTGCCGCCCACGGGCACGGGGCATCCCGGCGTGGTCCTGGCCTATGGCGGGAAATGCGTGGACGAGGGGTTGATCCAGGGCTTCACGCGCTCCCTGTCCGTTTCCGGGCTGGCGGTCTTCTCCTTTGTGCCGAGCGGCTGCAACGATCCGGAGGGGCTCCCGGTCTCCCAGCCCGTGGTCCAGCCTTTGGCCCGGCAGGTGGCGGAGACCGTGGCCGCTGTGAACCATTTCGCCGGGCTTGACCAGATCGACCGTGCGCGGGTGGGCATCTGGGGCAACGGCCCTGGTGCGAACGCCGCCCTCCGGGCCGCCCTTCAGGCCATCTCCCGGAAGAAGACCGAAGCCGGATCGGACGCGGTCAGGCCCGCCTATGTGGTCTGCCTGCTCGACGATACCGTGGGGCCGGACGGGCTGCCCGGACGCCAGGAACTGGCCGCTCTGGACATGCCCGTGCTGTGGCTGATCACGGGGCGCAGCCTGGGCCGCTGGCAATCCTTCGTAGCCATGCTCGAAGGGCTGCGCGATCATGGGCTGCACGGCACGGACAGGCGCGCCTTCACCATAGTCATGGCCCCGCTCAAGGCGAGCCGCGAGGTGCAGGCCGCCCAGAGCGAACTCTCCGGCTGGGTCGAGCAGGTGACCGAGGAACACGCCCGCCTGGGCGCATCGTGGATAACCGGCCTGCCCCGGCAGCCCTGATTGATCCGCAGGGCATCGAAACAACCCCATGTTGCAACGGGTTCGCCTTCACATCCCCCAACGAATGGGCTATGGGTATATTTCGGCACGAGTCCCGGTCCATCCACCCCTGACGGCTGAACACGCGTGAAGCAAATCCCGCCCGCACCAAGTCCCTCCCCGCCCGCTTCAGGGCAGGAGATGAACCCGCACCTCTTCGCGCAGGTTCTCAGCGCGTCCGGTGTGGCCATGGCCATCCGCGACAAGAATCTGCGACCCATCTTCGCCAACCAGGCCTTCACGGGTTTCTACGGGTATTCCCTGGCCGAGATCGTCGGGGGCAGGGCCGAGGACATCCTGCCCGGCAAGACCCAGTCGCTGCTCGACCAGACCGTTCGCCCCATGGTCCGCGCGGGCCAAAGCTGGGAGGGGGAATACGCCATCCGCACGGCCAGTGGCCGGCTCTGCCCGGTCTGGGGCCGATTTGACCCGGTGCTGGACGACGCGGGCCGCCTGACCCACGTCATCTCCATCATGCGCGACGCCTCGGCCAGTCTGCGGCTGCGCAACGCCCTGACCCAGAGCGAGCGCCACCTCCACTTTCTGACCGAAAACACCCGCGACTGCCTCTTCCGGCTGCGCGTGGCAGACAGGCGGTTCGACTACATCAGTCCGGCGGTGCAGAGCATCACGGGCTATTCCCCGCAGGAATTCTACGAGATTCCGGGGCTTTTTGACCGGCTCATGCCGGGCGAATGGGCCGGGGTCTTCGACCTGTGGTGGCGCGAGATGCTCGACGGCGTGTGCCGCGACGAATACGAATTCCCCCTGATCCACAAGGACGGCTCCCTGCGCTGGATCAACCAGCGCGTGACCCTGGACAGGGAGGCCGACGGCACCGCCACGGCCCTGGAAGGCATCCTCTCGGACATCACCCGGCGGCACGAGGCCCAGGAGATGCTGGCCGTGGCCCAGAAGAGCCTCAACTTCATCTCCTCCTCCACCAGCGACATTTTCTTCCGCATGGCCATCCCGGAGGGCACCTACGACTACCTGAGCCCCTCGGTGGAGAAATTCTCGGGATACCCCCTGGCCGAGTACCAGGCGCAGCCGCTCTTTGTCCGCGAGCTCATCCACCCTGACTGGCATGACTATTTCCGGAAGACCTGGGCCGAGCTGTGCCGGGGCGTGGTCAGGTCCGAATACGTCTTTCAGTTCATCCACAAGTCGGGCGAGGTGCGCTGGGCGCGCCAGCGCGTGGTCATGCACAAGGACACGCAGGGCAACCCCATCGCCATCGAGGGCATGGCCAGCGACGCCACCGAATACATGCACACGGTGGAGGCCCTCAGGAAGAGCGAGGCCCGGTTCCGCGCCCTGTTCGAGGATTCGCCCATTTCGCTGTGGGAGGAGGACCTGACCCGGCTCAAGGCGCATTTCGACACCCTCAAGGCGCGCGGGGTGACGGATTTCCGCGCCCATTTCAGCGCCCACCCGGAAGATCTGGCCCGCTGCGCCGCCCTGGTGGACGTGGTCGCGGTCAACAAGGCCACCCTGCAACTGCTCAGGGCCGAAAGCCGGGGGGACCTGCTCGGCAACCTCGACAAGGTCCTGACCGAAAGCTCCATGAACGCCTTCACCGAGGAGATGATCGTGCTCGCCTCGGGCGGCCATGAATACTGCGGCGAGATCACCCACCGCACCCTGGACGGCCAGATCATCTGGGTCATGGTCCACTTTTCCGTGCCGCCCGAACACAGGCAGACCCTGTCGCGGGTCATTGTCTCCCTGCTCGACGTGACCCCCAGGAAGCGGGCCGAGCAGGCCCTGATGGAATCCGAGGGACGCTACCGCGCCCTGGTGGAAAACGCCCAGGAGGGCGTGGCCGTCATCCAGGGCCAGTCCATCCTGTTCATCAACGACGCCATGACCCACGTCTTCGGCTACGCCCGCCAGGAGTTGCAGGCCCTCAATCCGCTGCAACTGATCCATCCCGACGACATGCCCGGAATCCGCGAGCAGGTGGCCATCCACCTGGGGGGCCGCAAGGCCGTGGCCTTTGCCCCTTTCCGCGTGGTTACCGGCGACGGCGGGATCAAGTGGGTCACCCTGAGCATCAAGCCCATCATGTGGAACGGCCAGCAGGCCCACCTGGAGATCCTGGCCGACGTGACCGGCCACAAACTGCTCGAAGAGGAGCTGCGGGCCGCCCACGCCGAGGTGGAGAACCGGGTCAGGCTGCGCACCGCCGAACTCTCCGAGGCCAACACCCGGCTCATGGCCGAGGCCGAGGAGCGCAGGCTGGCCCAGGAGCGCATCCTCTCCCTGACCCAGCAGCTCATCCACGCCCAGGAGAACGAGCGTCAGCGCATCGCCCGCGACCTGCACGACAAGGTGGCCCAGGATCTTTCGTCCATTGTCCTGAACATGGAGACCCTGTTCGACGGCTGCGCCTGGGTGGACGAGGTGCTGCGCCAGCGCGGCGAGGCCGTGACCGAGGTGGTGCGCGGGGCCATCGCCGCCGTGCGCGAGATCGCCTATGGCCTGCGCCCGCCCGCGCTCGATCAGCTCGGCCTGCTCCTCGCCCTGGAGAACCACTGCGCCGAAACGGCCCGGCGCACCGGGCTGGAGGTCCGCTTCCAGGCCGTGGGCATGGACGACGTCCCCCTCAGCTTCGACGCCGAGATCAACCTCTACCGCATGGTGCAGGAAGCCCTGAACAACACGGCCCGGCACGCCCGGGCCAGCCGGGTGGCGGTGCGCATGGTCAAGAGCCATCCCGAGCTGCTCGTGCGCATCGAGGACAACGGCCAGGGGTTTGACGTGGACAGGCGCATGGCCGAGGCCCTGGCCGAGAACCGCATGGGGTTGCGCAGCATGGAAGAGCGCGCCCGGCTCGTCTGCGGCGTCATGGAAATCCAGTCCCGTGTTGGGACCGGCACCCGCATCGTCTTCAAAATCCCACTCGACACCCTCAAAAGGAGCGCCTAGGCATGGAACTCATGATCGTCGACGACCATCCCCTGTTCAGGGAAGGGCTCAAGACCATCGTCAGCCGCGATGAGAAATACACCGTGGTCTGCGAGGCTGGCAACGGCGCGGACGGCATCCGCCTGGGCAAGCGGCACAGGCCCGCCATCATGCTGGTGGACATCTCCATGCCCGGCAAGAACGGCATCCAGATGATCCGCGAACTCAAGCAGACCCTGCCCGAGACCCGGTTCATCATCATCTCCATGCATTCCGAGGCCGACTACATTGTCGAGGCCTTCAGGGCCGGGGCCTCGGGCTACATGATCAAGGAGTCCGCCGCCGGGAACCTCATCCGGGGGCTCGACGCCGTGGCCCGGGGCGAGCTGTTCCTGGACGACGCCCTGTCCCAGGAGGTGGTCTACAAGCTGATGCAGGCCAAGGACGGCCAGGGGAGCGGCCGCGACCCCTACACCACCCTGACCGCGCGCGAGCAGGAGGTGCTGCGCATGCTGGCCGAGGGCATGACCGCCAGGGAGGTGGCCGCCAAGCTCTTCATCAGCCCCAAGACCGTGGAAAACCACCGCACCAACCTGATGAAGAAGCTCGGCCTGCACAGCACGGTGGAACTGATCCGTTACGCGGCCCGGCTCGGACTCATCGACCTTGACACCTGGGCCATATAGCGGCTCAAATGCGGGCCGGGCAGTCAACGCCCGACCCGAGATCAAAAAAAGGAGACCGCCATGCCTGTTGTCAAAGTAAAGGGAATGAGCTGCCAGCACTGCGCCAAATCCGTGACCGAGGTCCTGGAAGCCCTGGGCGCGAAAAACGTCCAGGTTGACCTGTCCTCAGGCAACGTGACCTTCGAGGAATCCGCCCCCATCGACACGGCGGAGATCAAGCGGGCCATCGGCCGGATCGGCTTCGAGGTGGTCGGTCTGTAATCCCCCCCCCATGAGCGGGCCGCGCCTGGAAAAAAGTCCGTCCTTTCGGCCTGCCGGGCAGTAAAGTAATCCCGGCCATGGCCGATAAGACGGGCATGATCATCCAGGCAAGCCATATGAGCCTCGGCGCCATGCAGCAGGTGCAGACGGGCAAAAGCCCCGCCGGGTCGAGGTTTGCGACCCCGGCCCAGCCCCTGCCCTCAGAGGGCGTCGGCTCCCGGCTGGCAGACGGCCTGTCGGTCCCGGACTCGGGCGTCCAGCCCGGCTCCCTGCCGGAATCCGGCTCCCAGACCCTTGGACTGACCGTGGCCAACGAGATCGTCCGGCGCATGGACAGTGCGCCGGTCGATGCAAACGGGCAGGCCATGGACGCGAGCGGGCTGCGCGACTCCCTGGCTTCAACTCTGGACTGGGTGCGTGGCAGCTTCGGCGACGAGACCGGGGCTGCGGCCTCGGGCATGCTCCTGGCCGCCACCAGCGGCGGGGTGAGCGAGGAGACGCTGGGAGAAGGGCTGCTCGATGTGCTCCGGTTCATCGACCGCACCCAGGGCATCGCTTCCGGGGATCAGGCCATTGCCCGCTTCAACTCGGGCGTCAACGAGCAACTCAACGCCTATTTCGACAACGGCCAGAGCGAAATATTTCACGCTGCCCAGAGCGGCGAAACCGACTCCGGCCAGTCCATGTCCGCCCGTTCCTTTTTGCGCGCCGCGCAGGCTGCGGCAGGGGACAGCAATGCCCCGGACCCCACGGCCCAGCTCCTCGACGCCCTCAAGCAGAGCCTTGAGGAAACAGCCGGGCTCCAGGATCTGGCCAGCCAGCTCAGAGAGGAATTCGGTCTTTCGCAGGCGGGCGCGCCGCGCGCCCTGACCCAGGCGGCCATGGCTGCCTACGCCGACATCCAGGCCGCCTCCCCGCAATTCATGGACATGGCTGTATAGCCCGGCCCCCTTCGGTCCTGCGCCTGTCCCTTTCTGGCCGAAGACGCCTTGCGGCCCGATTTCCCTGGACCATGACGGCAAAAAACGGTACTCACTAGTTTCAGTCCGTGCGCGGACACGTCACCAGCCAAACAGCCCTGACCAGGGGGAAGCCGGAACAGCGAATGTCTGAATTGTTTCGTGCGGCCAAGGCCGCGACCATGATCCCCGGCGCGCCTGTCATCGACGACGCGGCCATCGTCGTCAGCCAGGGGATTGTCATCGAGCTCGGCACCTACCGCCACCTTGCCCCGACCCACTGCGGACCTGTCACCGACCTGGGCGATGTCACCATCGCGCCAGGTCTGGTCAACGCCCATTCCCATCTCGAACTGGCCCACCTGCGCGGCCTCTGCCCCCAGGGCCGGGGATTCGTGGCCTGGGTCGAGGACCTGCTGACCCGGCCCATCTTCGACCTCGACCCCGCGCTGCTCGACACGGCCCTTTGCGAGCTGAAACGAACCGGGACCGTCATGGTCGGAGACATCGCCACCCGCTTTGCAAAGGAGATGGCCGGAACGCTCGAAGCTTCCGGCCTTTTTTTCGTGGTCTTTGCCGAGGCCATCGGCGAGGCGGTGCCCAAAAAGAGCTTCATCCCCCAGGCCGGGTACGGCCGAGGTATCCTGTCTGTCGCCGGGCACTCCCTCTACACCACCCATCGCAACGTGCTGTGCGCGGCCAAGGCCGAAGCCGGGACGCGCAACCTGCCCTTTTCGCTCCATCTGGCCGAGCACGACGACGAGGCCGCCATCATGGCCGGGGAGCCGAGCGCGTTCCTGGACCTGCTCCGCAACCGGGGCCGGTTGCTCGACTTCACCCCGCCCAGGAAACGCCCGGTGCAGCACGCCGTTGACCTCGGATTGCTCGACGCCACGACTCTGGCCGTGCACTGCGTCAAGGTCACGGACCAGGACATTGAAACCGTGCGCGGGTCCGGGGCCACGGTCTGTCTGTGCCCCCGCTCCAATCACTATATCGGCGGCGACCGCGCCCCGTGGGAGAAATGGGTCGCCTCGGGCGCGCCCGTGTGCCTGGGCACCGACTCCCTGGCCTCCAACCACGATCTCGACCTCTATGCCGAGGCCGCCTATTTCGCCGGGGGGTTCGAGGGCGATCTGTCCCTGACCGACCTCCTGGCCATGATCACCCGGACCCCGGCCCGCATCCTGGGCGCGGCTGATCGGCTGGGGACCATCGAGCCGGGCCGGGCAGCCTTGTTTTCCACTGTCCCTGCGACCATCATCGACCATTTTCACCAGCGCCGGAGGCATGAGAGTATATGAAGTGGCTACACAAGGATCTGCTGGACGTGTCCCAGCTGTCGCGGCCCGAGGTCATGGCAATCTTCGAGACCGCAGGGCGGTTTCAGGAATTGCAGGAGCGGCCCGTCAAGAAGGTGCCCACCCTCAAGGGGCGTAGCGTGATCCTGTTCTTTGCCGAGCCGAGCACGCGCACCAAGACGAGTTTTGATGTGGCGGGCAAGCGGCTCTCGGCAGACACCTTCTCCCTGACCAAGAGCTCGTCCAGCCTGATCAAGGGCGAGACCCTCAAGGACACGGCCCTGACGCTCCAGGCCATGGCCCCGGACGCCATCGTCATGCGCCATTGGTGCAGCGGCGCGGCCAGGTTCCTGTCCCGGCGGGTGGAGTGTTCGGTCATCAACGCGGGCGACGGGCGGCACGCCCACCCCACCCAGGCGCTGCTCGACAGCTTCACCCTGCACCAGGAATGGGGCGAGGTGGCGGGCAAGACGATCCTCATCCTCGGCGACATCGCCCACAGCCGTGTGGCCCGGTCCAACGTCCTCCTGCTCACCATGCTGGGGGCCAGGGTGCGCCTGTGCGCCCCGCGCACCCTGCTGCCGCCGGCGGCCCGCTCCTGGCCGGTGACGGTGTATTCGGACCTGAACGAGGCGGTGCGCGGCGTGGACGCGGTCATGTGCCTGCGCCTGCAACTGGAGCGCCAGCAGGACGGCCTGCTGCCCGACCTGCGCGAGTACGCGCGCACCTACGGCCTTGGCCCGCGCCATGTGGAGCTGGCCCGGCCCGAGGTCAAGATATTGCACCCAGGCCCCATCAACCGGGGGGTAGAGATCAATTCCGAGCTGGCCGACTGCGCCGACTCCCTGATCCTCGATCAGGTCTCAAGCGGCGTGGTGGTGCGCATGGCCCTGCTCTTTCTCTACATGACCCGCAAGGGCGAAATGTAGCAAGGTGTTGAAAAATGCACGATTGTCGTTTTGCTGCACTCGAACACATTTGAACAGCCTTGCGACAATGCAGTGATTGGCTGAGACTCAAGGCGATGGAGAAATGAAGATGGCCAGGATTGATTTGATCGTCCGCAGGGCGAAGCTCGACGGCAGGGACGTGGACGTGTTCGTGGGCCGGGGCAAGATTGTCGAGGTGACGCCCTCGGCCAAGACGCTTGAGCCGGGGGACGCGGTGGTGGAGGAGGCGTTTGGCCTGACGCTCATGCCGTCCATGACCGATGCCCACGTGCACCTGCGCGAGCCGGGCTTCGAGTACAAGGAGGACATCGAGTCCGGGCTGCGCGCCGCAGCCTGGGGCGGGTTCTCCAACATCATGTGCATGGCCAACACCAAACCGGTCAACGACGACGACTCCGTGACCGAGCTGATGCTCGAAAAAGCCCGCCGGTCGTGGCCCAAGGGGCCGCGCCTGTTTCCCATCGGCGCGCTGACCAAGGGGCTTGCGGGCGAGGAGCTGGCCCCCATGGCCGAGCTGGCCAAGGCCGGGTGCGTGGCCTTTTCCAACGATGGCGTGCCAATCAAGTCCACGGAGCTGTTCCGCCGGGCCATGGAATACGCCTCGGACTGGGGCAAGATGGTCATCGACCACTGCGAGGACCCCTACCTGGGCGTTGGCGCGGGCGTCAACGAGGGCGCGGTGTCGAGCCGCCTGGGTCTGCCCGCCCAGCCTGACGTGGCCGAGGCGCTCCAGGTGGCCCGCGACATCCTGCTGGCCCAGTACTTGGACCTGCCCATCCATCTGGCCCATATCTCCTGCCGTAAGTCCGTGGACCTCATCCGCTTTGCCAAAGCGCGTGGGGTCAGGGTCACGGCAGAGACCGCGCCGCATTACCTGATTCTGACCGAAGCCTACCTGGGGGCCGAGGCCACCGAATACGACACCAACGCCAAGGTCAACCCGCCGCTGCGCACGTCCGATGACCAGCAGGCGCTCTTCGACGCGCTGGCCGACGGCACCATCGACATCCTGGCCACGGACCACGCACCCCACGCGGCCCACGAAAAGGAGACCGAGTTCGACGTGGCCCCGTGCGGCATCACCGGCCTGGACACCGCCCTGTCCACGACCTGGACCTTGGTGGCCGAGGGCAAACTCTCACGCGAGACCTTCCTGCGCGCCTGGACCACCGGGCCGTGCGGGATATTCGGCCTGCCGGTGAACACCTTTGCGCCGGGCGATCCAGCGGATTTCTTCCTGTTTGACCCGGACGAGGAGTGGACGGTTGGGCCAGCCACTCTGCACTCCAAGGGCAAGAACACGCCGCTTGCCGGGGCTGTCCTGAAGGGGCGGGTAAAAACCCATTTCATTCAGGGCAAAAAGATTGTATAGGCTTGGCTGCGGAACCAGAGGTTGCGCGGACAGGTGGTCCCATCAAGCAAGCATTTCGTGAGGAGATATATGAGTCAGCCTTTCAAGGACGCCGTGGGCTTTTGCAAAACCATCATGCGCAACGGCTACGACGCTTATGTGGTCAATGTCCGGCTTCAGGCCCTGACCCTGGACCAGACCGGCAGCGAGCGCGAGCTCGACATCTGCACCGAGGCCGGATTCTCCGAGCTGCAGAAGTATTTCCCCTCCATCGTGGAATCCAGGGACAAGGGCACGCTGGGCACCCTGAACGAGGGCGGCGTGACCTATTTCTTTTACCCTGCGGATGTGGACGACGCCTCCTATACCGAGGAGGCCGTCTCGACCATGACGCCGAGGCTGCTGCGCAGGCTTGAGAAGCGCGGCGACATCCCGCTCTCGGCGGTCTGCCCGTTCATCCCCAAGGCCAAGGACCTGTACGCGGATTTCGCGGACTTCTCCGAGGGTTTCATCCGCTTCAAGGGCGTGCCCGATCAGGCGCTCAAGAAGGACTACTCCCTGGCCTACCGCGCTCTGCGTTTTGCCGCCAACTTCGACAAGGACATCGAGGCCAACTCCTGGATCGCCATCGTGCGCAATGTCCGGCGCGTGCTCGACTACGTGCCCATGAGCGATTTTCTCGACGAGTGGCGCAAGGTCGAGGCCGAGTCCATGCACCGCTTCTTCCGCCTGCTGTTTGATTCCATGCTCCTGCACGGCCTGATCCCGGAGATCGCGGCCCTGTCGCGGGTCCAGCAGATCAGGAACGCCGACAGCGACGCCTTGGAAACCGTGCTTGAGCACACCCTGGCCTCGATGAAGGCCTACCCCGAAGAGTTGCCCTATGATTGGTTCGGCACCGTGGCCTGCCTCTTTCACGACGTGGGCAAGCTCTACACGGCGGAGTTCTACGAGGGCCGTTGGAACTTCCTGCAGCACCACCGGGTGGGCGCCAAGGTGACGCGCAAGATCCTCAAGCGGCTGCGCTTTGAGGAGCAGGACATCGAGCTGATCTGCGATCTGGTCAAGAACCACATGCGGCCTCATTTCATGCTCACGGACAAGGGCATCCGCCGGTTGCGTTCGCTGGACGAGTATCCGCGCATCATGGAGATGGTCCGGGCGGATATCAAGGCCAGGGGCGGCTCCTGGCGGGAGTTCAACCATAACCTCAAGATGGCCGAGCGCGCCGATATCCCGGAAGACGAGATCGAGCCGCTGCTCGACGGCAACAAGATCATGATCATCACCGGGCTCAAGCCCGGGCCCATCATCGGGGTGATCCGAGAGGCCCTGCTGAAGGCGCAGATCGCCAATGATGTCAGCTCGATGGAGCAGGCCGAGGCGTTTGTGCTCAGGTACCGGGACGAATTGTAGAGGGGAGTCGGCTGGATTGTCGCGCCCGCTCCGGATATTCCGGGGCGGGCGTTTTTCTTTTTGGGTCGGATCAGCGGAAAGAGGAGAGGGAGAGGAAGAGGAAGGGGAGAGATAAGGAAGCCGCCTTCGGCGGAATGGGGAGTTGGGTGAGGATTTCGCTCCTCCGTCGCGACTTACTTTTGGGCCAAAGCGGCCAAAAGTAAGCAAAAACCACTTTTTAAGAGTCTGTGATCGGGTCTCCCGCGTCGGACACCAGTAACATCGACCTGCTGGCGAAACAGTTGGGAGCGGTCGAAGACTCCGCTCCCGCCGGGTTTCGCCCTGCCGCAGGCCGATGCAACTGGTGCCACGACGCTCCTGCCCATTGCGGGGCTGGCGAAGGGAGGTTGGGGTTGGTGTGGCTGGGCAGGACATAAGACAAGATCAAAGGATTCTTCTGAATTTAACCCTGCAGCGTGAAACAGCGATGGCCTGTCCATCCCGGAGGGTGGGCAGGCCATCGCTGTTTCACGCGGCTCTTCCCGCCGGAGGCTCGCTTGGGGTCCAGGGGCCTTAGGCCCTTGGCGGGTCCAGGGCAGCGCCCTGGCCGCCGGAGGCATTAGGGGCGTGGGGGTTCAGCAGGGCAGTCCTTGGGCGTGGCGGTGTGCTTTCATGGCGTGGAGCAGGGCGGTGGGAACGTGCAGTCCGCCTTTGCCTGTGCCCAGGGAGATTTTTGGTTTGACGCTGCCGTGGAAGTCGGAGCCGCCGCTGATGAGCAGGCCGAGGCGTTCGGCCAGGAGTTTGAAGGTCTTGGTGGTGGCGTCGTCGTGTTCGGGATAGTGGACTTCGATGCCGTCGAGTCCGTGGGTCATGAGTTCGCGGACCAGGGCTTCGGTGTTGGGCAGATCGAGTCCGAGCATGAAGGGGTGTGCCAGAATGCTAGTGGCTCCGGCCCGCTTGAGGATGCCCAGGGCCTGGGCGGGTTTGAGTTTTCGTTTGGGCACGTAGGCGCGGCCATTGTCGCCCAGCCAGACCTTGAAGGCTTCGTCCATGGACGAGACCACGCCCAGGGCGAGCATTTCCTGGGCAAAATGGGGTCGGCCTATGGTGCCGCCCGCGCGTGCGGCCACGGCCTCGTAGGTGATGTTCACGCCAAGGGTCCGCAGTTTGTTGACGATCTCGTGGTTGCGGATCAGTCGGCCTTCGATGACCCATTCAAAGGCGGCCTGGAGTTCGTCGGCCTGTTCGGGCACCCAGAGGGCGACCACGTGCATCCAGCCTGCGCCGCGCGGCGATTCGAGGCTGAGTTCGCAGCCCCGGATGACTTCGATGCCACAGGTCTTGCCCGCCTCAACGGCTTCGTCGAGGCCGCCCAGGGTGTCGTGATCGGTCAGGGCGATGGCGTCCAGGCCGATCTCCCTGGCAAGGCGGACCAGTTCGGTGGGCGACAGGGTGCCGTCCGAGGCGGTGGAGTGGGTATGCAGGTCAATGCTCATGGCGGCTGGTCCTGTGGTGTGCTGTTCGGGGCGTCATTGCCCGGCGCGATGGTAGCAGGCGGGGGGCGGTCAGGTAAAGGGCGTGTTGCCAGCCCGGAGCGATGCGTGTAGATGACGGGCAGACCGCAAGGAGGAACCCATGGCGCTCGACAAGGAACTCACAGACATCCTGGCCTGCCCGAAGTGCACGGGGAGCGTGACGCTGCTCCCGGCTGGGGACGGGCTTTTTTGTCCTGCCTGCCGGGTGGTCTACCCGGTCAGGGACGACATCCCCATCATGCTGGTTGATCAGGCGGTATCCGAAGAGGCGTGGACCGGTTCCAGCCAGCCCTGACACTCGGAACAGCCATGTTTGCAAGCGCTCCGCCTCGGTCATCCGCGGCGGAGCGTTATTTTTCCACAGGCAGGCTTGACGGGAAAAGAACCATGGTTATTTCTCCTGAAACAACGAAGCAAGGAGGTGTATCCCATGGTTATCGATTTCAATACCCTGTACAATTTTCCCTCGCGCTTTGACCGGGTGTTCGAGGAGTTCTTCAAATCCCCGATGGGGGATGAACGCCGTCTGGCCTACCCTCCGCTCAACCTGAGCAACGACGACGCGAACATCTATGTGCGCGCCGAGCTGCCCGGAGTCGAACTTGCGGACGTGGAACTGACCTTGTCGGACAAGACCCTGGTGCTCAAGGGCGAGCGGAGCGCGCCCCAGGGAAAATACTATCGTCAGGAGCGTCAGAGCGGCGTTTTCCACAGGGTTGTCAACATCGCTGTCCCGGTGGACCGGGACAAGGTCAAGGCCGTGATGGCCGACGGCGTGCTGACTGTGACCCTGCCCAAGGCCGAGGATGTCAGGCCCCGTTCCATCAACATCGAAATAGCGTAAGGGAGGTGCGGACATGAGCGAGATCGTGAAAAAGGAAGACAGGAGCCTGGCCCGCTACCGGCCCGCCACGGACATCCTGGAGCGCGAGGACGGATTTTACATCTACATGGATCTGCCCGGCGTGAAGCGGGAGGATTTGGCCATAGACCTGCAGGACGACGAGTTGACCGTGCAGGGGCGGACCACCCTGGCCCACGGCCAGGACGAGCACTTTGCCGAGATGCAGTTTGGCGAGTGCGAGTATGTCCGCGCCATCTCCGTGAGCGACATCATCGACCGCGACAAGATCAAGGCGAACCTCTCAGGCGGCGTGCTGGAGCTGCATCTACCCAAGGTGGAGAAGGTCCAGCCCAGGAAGATCGAGATCGTCAGCGCGTAAGAATTGTTTCAGAGCCATTGCCTTGACCCCCACAGGCAGGCCCCCGGACCAGACGGTCTGGGGGCCTGCCGCTTGTGGGGCGGCGCGCCGAGCCGACACATTGCATCTGGCGCGGGCATGCGCTTTGCTGTATCGTGATGCCCGCTGTGCCGCATTTCAAATGATTTTGTCCGTGAGAGGAAGCATGCCCGCCACCATCCACACGCCAGAACTGCTCGCCCCTGCCGGGGACATGGAAAAGCTCGAAACCGCCATTTTGTACGGGGCCAACGCGGTCTATCTGGGCGGCGGCAGCCTGAACCTGCGCGCCGGGGCCGGAGGATTCTCGGAGAGCGAGCTTGCCGAAGGGCTGGCCAAGGCCCGCGCGGCCAGGGTCAAGGCGTACTTCACCCTCAACGTGTATCCGCGCGAGAGCATGATGCCTGCGGTGCGCCGGTATATCGAGATGCTTGGCGAGCTGAAGCCTGACGGGATCATCGCCGCTGATCCGGGCGTTATCCGGCTCTTGCGCCGCGAGCTGCCCGAGGTACCGGTCCATGTCTCCACCCAGGCCAACACCTCCAACTCCGAGGCTGTGCGCTTCTGGCGCGAGTGCGGGGCCAGTCGGGTCAATGTGGCCCGCGAGCTGCGTGCCCAGGAGCTTCTGGAGATGCTGGCCATCACCCGCAAGCAGATGCCGAACATGGAGGTGGAGATATTCGTGCATGGAGCCATGTGCATGGCCGTGTCGGGCCGCTGCTATCTTTCGGCCCTGCTCAACAACCGGCCCGGCAACCTGGGCGAGTGCTCCCATCCGTGTCGCTATGAATACCGCCCCCTGGCCGTGACCTTCGAAGAGCGCACCCGGCCCGGCGAGCCGCTCTGGGAGGTGCGCGAGTACGGCACGGGCGAGGAGTTCACCTTCGAGTGCGCGGACGACGAGTTTTCCTTCGAGCCGCTGGGCGATGAAGAGGCGCGCCCTGAAACCCCGGCGGACCCGGCCCTGACCCTGGCCCACGAGACCGGCGGCTGGTCCGCGTTTTTCGCGGCCCAGGATCTGTGTCTGCTGCATTATCTGGAGTGGTTCTCGCGCATGCGCGTGGCCTCGGTGAAGCTGGAGGGGCGGACCAAGAGCTCGGCCTATCTGGCCCAGGTGGTGGATGCCTACGGCACGGCCCTGCGCGACATTGCCAAGGGCAAATTCATGCCGGAGAAATACCTCTCGGAGCTGGTCAATGCGGCCTCGCGCCCCCTGACCACCGGCTTTTTCGACCCGGACCGACGCGGGGCCATCGCCCTGCCGCCCGACGAGGGCGAGAAACGGCCCGTGCTGGCGCGGGTGCTGTCGCAGGCTGGCGACGGCAGATGGCACATCCAGACCAAGGCCCGCTGGCAGACCGACCAGGACATGGAATTGCTCATCCCCGGCCTGATCCGCCCGCGCATCTCCTCCGAGGACTATGGCGTGGAGAACGATCTGGGCATCGGCCTGACTGTCTCCCACCCAGGCCAGCGCGCCCTGCTCATCTGCGACCACCCGGAGATTCGCCCTGGCATGTTCATCCGCCAACCCTGGAACCTGGACGTCCTGGACTGACCCTTACCGCCGGAGGCCTCCCCCATCCTGCCCGCCCGGCTTACACGAAGACGATATCGCTCACCTGCACGGCGTCGCCCATGACCAGGGCTATCTGCACGGCGGTGTCGTCGTTCATGCCGTCGGCGTCGTACCAGAGGGTGTCTGCCTCAAAGTAGAAACAGGCATCCGAGACATTGATGGAGCTGGCGGAATTGAAGAAGTATTCTGCGGCCAGGGTGCCTGCGGCCGACTGGCCGAAGGCGGCAAAGGCGAAGTGGAAGACATCGTCGAAGCTGCTGAAATCCATGATGTGGTCGCCGCCTTCACCGGGCAAGCCATAATAGAAGGTGTCGTTGCCCGTGCCGCCGGTCAGGGTGTCGCTGCCCGTGCCGCCGTAAAGCAGGTCGTTGCCTGCGCCGCCCGAGATGGCGTCGTTGCCGCGCCAGCCAAAGAGGTTGTTGTTGGCATCGTTGCCGGTGAGGATGTCGTTGCCGTCGCCGGTGTGGGCATGCTCGATGGTGGTGCCCGCCGCAATGGTCAGGGAGGTGCCCGCCAGGGTGCTGACCGAGCCGGGCGTCAGGTTGACGATGCTGTTTCCGGTCACGGCAGAGGCGTTGATGGTGTCGGTGCCGCCGCCGTCCTCCAGGGTGGCCCTGGACACGTCTGCGGCCACCATGTCGGCATATTCGTCGGTATAGATGTAGTAGTCGTCCGCCGAGGGATTGTCGCCGTACAGGGTCAGGGTCCAGCCGTTGAAGTTGCAGATGTCGTCGATGTCGCCGGAAACCGTGTCCTTGACCGTCAGCACCCAGTTGCCCTCGCCGAACTCGCCAAACGGGGTCACGGTCATGAAGGACCATGTGTTGTCGGTGGTGTTGAAGGTGAACTTCTTGGCGGCCAGATATTCCGTGGTGCCGACCCCCAGCTCCTGGGCGATACCCTCAATGCTGGGGTGATACATGAGCACACTGTACGTGCCGTCGGGCGAAGTCAGGGTGATTTCGAGGTCGTCGAAGCGGGGGTGGGTGATGTTCACGGTGACCACGGCCTGCTGCACGACAATGTCGCCCGCGATGGTGACCGAGGAGGTGAGGCTGGCCCCGGTGTTGTCCGGTATGGTCAGGTTGGGGGTTGCCGAGGCAGTCTGCTGCGCCTGATTGGCTACGGTGTGCGCGCCGTTGTCCCAGGATTCGGCCAGGCGCACGGCCGCAGCGGCGTCCACGAGGCCGAAGCCGTAGTCGTGGCTGGCGTGCATGCCGCCGCCATTCCAGTTTTCCGCGCTGTTGATCTGCCAGTCCCAGGGCTTGCCCTCGGCGGAGACCATGCCCAAGGTACGCACCGCAGTGGCGGCGAGGATAGTCTGCACGTCGCGGTAGCCCAGGTTGGCGTTGGCTTCGAGCATCAGAGCGATGACGCCGCTGACCATGGGCGAGGAATAGGACGTCCCGTCTCCCGAATGGAAATAGGAGTTGGGGTCGCTGCCTGCCGGGGGCGTCCTGTCCGTGGTCAGCACGTCCTGGCCCGGTGCGGTGACCAGCAGGTTGGGCCCGGCGCAACTGAACCAGGCGTACTTTCCGGTGCTGTCCACGGCACCCACAGAAAAGGCGTAGGGGGTGTTGTTGGTGTTGTAGTAGGTGGACATGATATCCTGGTCGCGCTCGTTGGAACCCGCGAAAACCACCACCGTGCCCAGCCCGCCGCGTCCAACTTCGGCCAGGGTCTGCACTGAAGCCGCCACCGTTGTCGCGTTGGCAAAGGGAGACAGGGTCCAGCTGTTCTGGGAGATGTCGAAGGAGGTCTGGCGCAGCATGACCGGCGCCAGCATGCCTTCGGCGGTGCCATCGACAAAGGAGGCGATTTTGGCGTCATAAGCGATGCCCTGGATGCCGAAGCCGTTTTTGGCCGCGGCGATGAATCCGGAGACGGCGGTGCCGTGGTTTTGGCCGACAGCGGGGTAGCC
The DNA here is from genome assembly GCF_000176915.2 of Pseudodesulfovibrio aespoeensis Aspo-2. Classification (NCBI taxonomy): domain Bacteria; kingdom Pseudomonadati; phylum Thermodesulfobacteriota; class Desulfovibrionia; order Desulfovibrionales; family Desulfovibrionaceae; genus Pseudodesulfovibrio; species Pseudodesulfovibrio aespoeensis. The sequence goes on along the minus strand of NC_014844.1, from coordinate 3,447,601 downwards.
GTCTTCCCCAGTGGTCTGGTTGTAACCCTGATCTTTGAGATAATTGGGCTGGAGGTCCGGGTGGTTGTAGTCGATGCCGTCGTCGCACACGGCCACGCGGATGCCTGCACCGGTGTAGTCCTCCCAGGCCTTGACCACGTTGAGGTCCACGCCGCCCGTGGTGTTCCTGATGTACCACTGCTGGGAGAAGAGCGGGTCGAACGGGCTGACCACCGGGTCGTCCTTGTTGTCGTCCGGATAGTCGTCCTCGTCAGCGAATCCGGAATGCTGGCCCGTGCCCGGTGCCGGGCCAAAGGGGCTGCCCAGGCTTGGCGGCGTGTACGGGATGTCGAGCAGTGGGCCGGGAGCGCCGCCCCCAAAGGCGAACCCGCCGCCAAAGAGATTGCCGCCGGGCATGGAGCCCAGATCGCTGCCCAGGCCGCCGCCGAACCCGCTGCCCAGACCGCCGCCCAGACCGCCGCCGAACAGGGGGCCGCCGCCAAAGTCGCTGCCCAGACCGGTCCCGTATAAATTCGTCAGGTCGCCGAATCCCGCCGTCCCCTGGCCGGGAAGCAGCCCGCCCGGCGCGTCCTGGTCTCCGGAGTCTGTCCCTGCTCCCTCGCCGTCCATCCCTTGGCCGCTCAACCCGTTGTCGCCTGTCCCGGGTGCGCCTCCAGGGGCGGGGGCGTCGCCGGAATCGGGCGCATTCCCGTCGTCGGGGTCCTGGTATCCGGGCGGCGGCATGCTGCCCGGCTGGAACTGGGAAGGCTGGTCGAGCTGGGCCAGCATATCCCTGGGTTGGGCTGCCGGAGAGCCGAATAGCTGGGGGGAGGGCTGGTCGTTGTGATCGGGCATTGGTGGCAGCCTGTGCGTTCGTGGTTTCAGGGAAAATCCAGTGAGCTGAGAGTAGTCCATGCCATCGGAAAAAACAAGGCGCGGATATGCGCTACTTGGTCGGAAAGCAACCTGACCGCCCGCTTTACGCGGGTACCCGGTTGCCGGTGGCCGCCCTTGCTGCTAGCGTTGTCCTGGCGGCGGCGATGGTTTGCCCCACGTCTTTCCGGTTGTCTTTTCCCGCAAAGGCCGCTAGGCCATGGCACGGCCAGCGGGCCGCCACAGCAACGGGCCAGGCCCAAGACCAGAGGCACTGACATGCACAAATTCGGAACCGTGGCTCTCATCGGCCCCCCCAACGCGGGCAAGAGCACCCTGATGAACCAGCTATTGGGGCAGAAGGTGGCCATTGTGTCGCCCAGGCCCCAGACCACGCGCAACCGCATCAGCGGCATCCTGTCCACGGACGAGGCCCAGGTGGTGTTTCTCGACACGCCGGGCATCCACCAGCTGCGCGGCAAGATGAACCGCTTTCTGCTGGAGGCGGCCTGGAGCGCCCTGGCCGGGGCTGACGTGGTGGTGGTCCTGCTCGACGCGTCCCTGTATGCGGCCAAGCCGTACATGATGGACAAGGAGATCAAGCCGCTGGTCAAGCCCGTGGCCGAGACCGGCAGGCCTGTGCTGGTGGCCGTCAACAAGATCGACCGGATCAAGGACAAGGCGGGCATGCTGCCTGTGCTGGCCCGTGCGGCCGAGCTGTGGCCCGCGGCGGAGTTCATTCCGGTTTCCGCCCTCAGGGGCCAGGGCACGGACGTGCTCCTCAAGCGCATCCTCGACTTTATTCCCGAAGGCCCGGCCATGTTCCCGGAAGACCAGATATCCACGGCCCCGGTCCGGTTCATGGCCTCGGAGATCATCAGGGAGAAGCTGTTCTACACCCTGCGTCAGGAACTGCCCTACACCACCGCCGTGGAGATCGAGGCCTGGGACGAGACCTCGCGCGAGGGCATGACCGTGATCAACGCGGTCATCTACACGGCCCAGAAGAACCACAAGGGCATGATCATCGGCAAGCAGGGCGCGAATCTCAAGAAGATCGGCTCCGAGGCGCGCCTGGAGATCGCCGAGCTGTTGGAGACCAAGGTCCACCTGGAGCTGTGGGTCAAGGTGCGCGACGGCTGGACCGAGGATCCCGGCTTCCTGCGCGCCATGGGCCTTGGCGAATAGGGAAGGCTAGCCCTCCAGGAATCCGGTCAGCACCTTGATGAACTTTTCCAGGGCTTCATGCTCGTCGTGGCCGTCGTGGCTTTCCAGCACGGCCTCGTTGTAGCAGCGCAGCATGTACCGTTTGAGGATGAGCTTGTTGGCCGACTGGAGCGCCGAGCGCACAGCGCGCACCTGGACCAGAATGTCTTCGCATTCCTTGCCATCCTCGATCATGCGCTGGATGCCTCGCACCTGTCCTTCGATACGCTTCATGCGCGAGAGGACATTGTGCTTGATCTGCTCCTGCTCCTTCTCGCTCGTGCTCGCATTCGCGTTCATGGCGTTCTCCTTGCCCGTCACTGCGGCCTGCTGTCGGCAGACCGTTGGCTTGTTTCGTGATCACTCGTTTCGCGGCCGCCGACATTGCGTGTCCGGCTGAATTACCCTACTCTCGTAGGGTATGTGCACAGACAACAGAGGGGTGTCCGCCATGGCCGGTTTTACCATCACCAATCAAGCCGAGCAGGTCTTTCTGCTCAATGCCATCGAGCTTGTGGTGGCCGTGTTTCGCGGCCCGTCGCAGGCGGGCTGGCAGGCCCTTTTCGAGGCCGGACTGCCCGAGCTCAAGGGGCAGGTCCCGTCCCGGTTCGCGCACCTTACGGCCATCCTCGACAATCTGCAAGACGCGGCTCCCGGCGCTCCTGATGGCCTGGCTGACCTGGAAACCGAATACGTCCGCCTGTTCATCGCGGCCAGCGGCGGGGTGGCCGCCCCGCTCTACGAATCGTGCCACCTGGGCACCGCGCCGCGTGTCATGGGCCAAAGCGCCCTGGCCATGCGCCAGCGGCTGGCCGATGCCGGGCTGGAAATCCATGGCCCGGCAAACGAGCCGCCCGACCATCTGGCCGTGGAGCTCGAATACCTCTACCACCTGCTGGCCACGGCCTGGGCGCAGAACGAGGGCCAGTCAGAGGCCAGCGGGCTCGCCTTTGCCCGCGAGGTCATGCGCCCCTGGGTGGGCCGGTTCGCCAGGGCTCTTGAAAGTGGCCGTCCGCATCCGATCTACGCAGCCAGCGCCGGGCTGCTGCTCGATGTCCTTGATATCCTTGATCGAAACCCCGGAGATATCCCGGCCCACACCTAGTCGGTGCAGTCCGAGCGGATGACCGCATCCCGGAGTGTGTTCAGGAAGGTTTCGTCCGGCTCGAAATACCCCCGCTTGATCAGCTCGATGTTCCAGGTTCCGTCGCCCCTGGCCCGCAGCAGGTAGGCCAGCGGCACCTGGGCCTGGCCCAGGCAGCCGAAGATCTCCCCGTGCTGATCCGCGAACAGCGGGTAGAGCACGTCGTAATGCTTCCGGAACTTCACCACCTTGAGGTTGGTGTCGTATATCCCCACCCCGATGATCTTGAGCCGGCCTGCCAGGACCGGGTCGGCCTCCACCCGCTCGAAGAACCGGCTGAGCATCTTGGTCTCGCGCACGCACTCGTGGCACATGGTGTTGTAGAGCTGGATGAGCACGAAGCGCGCCCTCAGGTCGGCAAGGGCGAGCCACTTGGCGTCGGCGGGCAGGTCCAGATACTCGCGGTCGTGGTCGCCGCTCAACAGCGCCAGACGGCAATCCGGGAAGGAATCGCCCGGCGCCAGGGCGCGCTGTTCGGGCACGGTTCCGACCACCAGCTCCGGATGGGCCGCCTCCCACTCGTGGAATCCGCCTGGGTGTCTGTACACCTTCTCATACCCCATGCGCGCTGCCCAGCGCGCTGCAATGCCGCTGCGCAGTCACCTGAAGCTGCGGCAATAGAAGACGATGGGCCGCGATTTGTCCGGCCCGGCCAGGGCTGCGAAGGCCGTGCGCTTGGCCGTGTCCAGGTCACCCCGGTCGCCCAGGTCGAATTCGAGATTCGCGGCCCCGGTCACATGTCCGGCCTCAAACTCGTAGTCGGCCCGGACATCGATGATCAGGGGGGGCTGGCCGGAGTTGATCAGCATGAGCAACTGGTCGGTGTCGATGAGCTTGTAGCCGTCGCGCTCGCTCTCGGCCTGGGCGGCGGACCACCAGAGTGCTTCGTCCCCGTCTGTGTCGGCGTCCGCGCGGGCGTCGGGGAACAGGGCGGGAAGCAGGGCGATGAGCAGCCAGATGGCCATAGAAAGGGGCTTCATCTTCCGCGCGCTCCTCCCCTCCCTGGCATGGCAGGGAGGGCGCGGGGCCGGGATGGAGGAGGTGACAGGGGTTGTGCCTTCCCGGCCCCGCAGTGGTCAATGGCTACTTGTTGGGTGTGATCTCGTAACTGTTGTTGTCGCCGAACTTGATGGTCGCCTCAAGGTAGTAGACATCCTTGATCTCGGGGCGCAGGTCCTTGAGCAGGTAGTATGCCTCGCCCGAGCGCGCGCCCGTGGCACAGACAAAGACGATGGGCTTGTCCACGGGCATCTGGGCGGCCTGCTTCTCGACCATGTCCACGGTCATGTTGACCGCAGTGGGGAAGTGGCTGACGGCAAACTCCTCGCGGTCGCGCACGTCGATGAGCATGATGGATTCGGGCTTGTCCTTGAGGATGGCCTTGAACTGCTCAAGGTCGATGGCTCCCTCGGCCTCGCCCGCCTTGACGGCCACGCCGCCCGCGGAGCCATAGAGCTTCTGCCATGCGGGGTATCCGGCCTCGGCCACCAGGACGTTCTTGTAGCCCAGCGCGCGGGCCTTGATGGCCGACTTGTGGGAGAGCACGCAGTCATACCCGCCGCAGTAGTAGACCAGGGAGACCTCGTCCTTGCCCACGGGCAGCATGCCCCGCTTGTCCGCGAACTCCCGCTCAGGGATGGAGATGGAGGACGGGATGGACCCTTCCAGGAAGAGCTTGGCCGGGCGGGCGTCCACCAGGATGTACTTCTCGCCCTTGGTCATCATCTCCATGACCGTCTCCACCCCGATGGAATGGTAGGGGGCCTTCTTCTTCCAGTCCGGATACCCGGCAGCGTAGACATGGACGTTGGTGTAGCCCAGCGCCTCGGCCATGAAGGCCGCCTTGTGCGAGAGCGGGCAGTCGAACCCGCCGCAGTAGAAGATCAGCGTGGCCGCCTTGTTCGCGGGCAGCTGGTCGGTCATCTTCTCAAACTGGCTGGTGGGGATGGATACCGCCGTGGGGATGTATCCGGCCACAAAGGTGGGCTTGTAGGGCCGCGAGTCGATGATCATCACGTCCTTGGGCTTGGGCATCTTGGCATGCTTGGCCACAAAGGCGTAATCCACGATGGAATGGAATTCCTTGAACTTGGGCTTGGCGCCCTCCTCGGCCAGGGCCGGGGTGGCCGCTGCCAGGGCCAGGGCCAGCAGCATGGCTATCAGAATGCGTGTCTTGTGCATGGTACACTCCCTTCATTGATGTGTCGTTTGTCCGGCCCGCCAGCCCCTCGCTGTCGGGCGGGGCGTTTCCTTCCCTCATATCCGTTCCGGCGGCGTCACTCGCCGTCGTTCCTGATCTTTTCCCACCACAGCCGGTGGTGGTGCTTGGCGTAGCCGTCGGGCACCACGCCGGTGAACATGGACTTGAAGCCAGGGCGCTCCTCGGGCGAGATGGCCGCCATGTAGATGTGGACCAGCAGCCCGGCGAAGACCAGTCCCACGGCGATGAAGTGCAGGGTCACGGCCCAGCCGACCAGCCCGGTCGAGTCCGCGCCAAAGGTGCGGTCGGACAGGAGCATGATCACGCCGGTCGCAGCGATGACCACGCCGCCGACCACGCTGGCCTGGGCGAACGCCTTCTGACCCATGTTGTAGTAGCCCTGGTCGGGCAGCTCCGGGTCCATGCCCACTCCCTTGAGCGCCTTGGGGCCCAGGGTCATCAGAACCATCTTCCTGACCATCCAGGCCATGTCGCGGGCCGGGCTGACCGAGAATATTTCGGCCAGGAAGAACCTGGCTCCCTTGAAGTTGACAATCAGATAGAAGACAAAGCCGAGTATCCACAGCACCCCGATGCCCTCGTGGAGGGCAAGCAGGGCGGCTCCGCCGCCCACCAGCGAGCGCAGGGCCTGCGGGTATCCGGAGCCAAAGGGGTCGATGGCCGGGTTCTGGATCAGCCCCACGCCGGTGAGCAGGAGCAGCAGCCAGCAGGCCGCATTGAACCAATGGATGAAGATGTCGGAGCGGTCGTGCCGCTTGTGCGTCCTAGGCATCGGAATCCTCCTTGCCGCTGGAATGATCGGAATCCGAGGATTTGTCGCCACTCCCGACCAGCAGCTGGCGGCCGAGCATGACCAGCACGCCGAGGCCCGACAGGGCCACGATGCCCTTGATGAACGGGGCCGACTGCTTCATGGCTACCATGGAGGCGGGCACCACGGCCTCGCCGCCCCAGGCGCCGGGGCCGGGGTCGCCGAGGTAGAACATGTTGGGCTTGGTGTCGGTCAGGGCAGTCACCCTGGTCAGCCGGTCTTTGTTGGCCAGATAGAGCCGTCCGGCCTCGCTCTGGTGGTCGTTGATGTCGCCGAACACGCGCGCCTTGGTCGGGCAGGTGTCCACGCAGGCGGGCGAGAGCCCGGCGGCCCGACGCTCCGGACAGTAGTTGCACTTGTCCGCCTTGCGCTTCTGGGCGTTGCGGAACCGGGCGTGGTAGGGGCAGGCCGGGATGCAGTTGCCGCAGCCGATGCACAGCCCGTCGTCAATGACCACTTCGCCGGTTTCCGGGTCTTTGTAGGTGGCCCCGGTGGGGCAGGCGGCCACGCAGGTGGGGTTGTCGCAGTGCATGCACGCGCCGGGCTGGAAGCGTGTCTTGCTTGTGCCCGCGCCCGGAGAGGGCGAGGCGTCCTCATGCTTGATCCAGTTGCGCCACTGGCCCTCGGGCGTGTGGTTGGCCACCTTGCAGGAAGCCACGCAGGCCTTGCAGTCTATGCACTTGGCCGCGTCGATGACCATTGCCAGTTGCCGTGCCATCATGCCACCTTCCTTGTTACGGTCACAAATGTCTGGTGCAGGGCCGCGTTGCCGGTCACGGTGTCGTAGCGGCCATCGAGTATCTCGGCGATGCTCGCGCCGTTGCCGTGGGCCAGCTTCTGCTGGGTGGACAGGGTGTTGAACCCGGTCAGCATGTAGACCGTGTCCTCGCGGATCTTGTCCGTGACCTCGGCCCGCAGCGACTGGCGGCCCACCGCGCTCGACACCTCCACCAGATCATTGTCAGCGATGCCCAGCTGTGCGGCAGGGCCGGGGTTGATCCACAGGGTGTTGGTAGGCACGAATTCGTGCAGCAGGGCGTTGTTGGTGGTGGATCCCTGGGTGACCATGGCGTTGCGCCCGATGACCAGCCGGAACTGGTTCCTGGGCGGCTCAGTCGGCGGGGTGTAGCGGGGCAGGGGGTCGATGCCCATCTGCTCGTAGCGCTGGTTGTACAGCTCCACCTTCTGGGACAGGGTCTTGTAGACCATGCCTTCATAGATGCCGTAGACCTTGCTCGGATTGTAGTAGACGCCGTCGCGGTCCATGATCCCTTCGGCGCCGGGCAGCCCGGCCAGCTGCTTTTCGCGGAATTCCTCGATGGTGAAGTCAAAGTATTCGCCAAGGTCGAGCCGACCGGCGATGCCCTTGAGGATGTCGAAGATCGAGCGCGATTCGTAGAGCGGCTCGATGACCGGGTCGCGCTTGACCACGCAGGCGCAGGCGGACGAGCCCTGGAGGCCGGAGCAGGGGTCGATGCGCTCCAGATAGCTCTGGGAGGGCAGGACCAGGTCCGCGTACCAGGCCGTGTCGGACATGGCGATGTCCACCACGGTGACGAAATCCATCTTGTGCATCATCTCGATGGTCTTCTTGCGGTCCGGTGCGGTGGCCATGGGGTTGGTCTTGTAGATGAACCAGCCCCGGATGGGATACGGGTCGTCGGCCAGCACCGAGTCGCGCGTGACCATGAAGCTGCCCTCGTGCTCGAACATCATGGGCACCTTGCCCGCCTCGATGCGGTCCTCGTGGTTCTCGTCGTACCAGGGCGCGTCGTAGGGCACGCCCCGCAGCCCGACGGCACGGGCGGCCAGCAGTCCGCCGGGGCGGTCCCAGTTGCCCAGCAGCCCGTTGACGATGGCGAACGAGCGGCGGATCTGGGTGGAGTTCTCGTAGTCCGAGCTGCGGCGACCCGGATAGACCATGGAGGCCGGGGCTGCCGCGGCCAGCTCGCGGGCGATGCGGGCGATGTCCGAGGCCGGAACCCCGCACTCTGCGGCGGCGAATTCCGGGGTGTACTGTTTGACGTGCTCCATGAGCTGTTCCATGCCGTAGGTCTTCTCCGCGATCCACTGGGGGTCGTAAAGCCCCTCGCCGATGATGACGTGGGCCAGGGCGAGCATGAAGGCCATGTCCGTGCCGGGCTTGATGGGATACCACTCGTCGGACAGGGCCGCGGTCTTGGTGTAGCGCGGGTCGAGCGTCACCAGCTTGCAGCCGTGCTCGCGCATGGCGGTCATCAGGTCCATGGAGTCCGGGGTGACCAGCGCCTCGAAGCGGTTGGCCCCGGCCATGATCACGTACTTGGAGTGGAGCACGTCGGCAAAGGGTTCCTCGCCAAAGGTGTCGAGAAAGGCTCGGTTGCCCGAAACCAGACACAGGGATTCGTGGGAGGTGATGTTGAACGAGCCGTAGACCTCGGCCAGCCGCCCCACGAACAGGGAGTGCATGTCGGTCCCGGCTGAGAAGAGGTGGCCGCAGGGCAGGTACTTTTCGCGCACCTCGGCCATCTTCTGGGCGGCCATGTCCAGGGCCTCGTCCCACGGGATGCGCTGCCACTTGCCCTCGCCCCGCTCGCCCTTGCGCAGCAGGGGGTGCTTGAGCCGGTCCGGGTCATAGACGTGGCTGATGCCCGCATTGCCGCGCGCACACAACATGCCGCGCGACTTGAGAAACTTGGGGTTGGGATCGAGTTTGGCGACCACGCCGTTCTCGACGCGGGCGATCAGCCCGCACTTGTTGAAGCACATGTCGCAGACCGAGAACTTCGAGTCCCGGGCCGGAGCCATGGAAGGGGTCATGGTGGCTGCATGGGCCTTGCGCAGGCCGCCCAGCAGGGCCGGGCCGCCCACGGCGGCAGCCGCCATCAGGCCGGAGGCCTTGAAGAAGTCGCGGCGGGAGAGCGTGGTGGTGGAGTCCGGCATTGGGGATCTGCCTCCTGGCGTAGGGGTCGCGACAGCGACGCGGTTCGCCTTTTTTGGCTGCCGTCCCCGCCCCGGGGGGCGAGGCGGGGACGGCATGGCCGTTGTCAGCGCGCCGCACAAAAAGCGGCGTCGCGGGCGGGGTGTCTTAGCTGCACTTGGCCGGGGACGGAGAATCCTTGGCGTACTCGTACAGGTAGGTGTAGATGTCGTTGAGCTCTTCCTTGCTGATGGTCCAGCCGTCGCTGCACTTGATCTTGCCCATGTCGGCAAAGGTGGCCTTCCACTCGGCCTGGGTCCGGTCCGCCGGGCTCAGGTCCGCCGCGCTCTTCCCGTCGTGACAGGAGCGGCAGTTCTTGCGGTAGAGAAACTTGCCCTTGCGGCCATTGCCGTCGCCCAGGGCAAAGGCCATGGACACGGTCATCATAACGACCAGGGCGGACGCGACTATCGTCATTGCTGTGCGGTTCATATTCCCTCCAGTGATCAGGTTGTTCAACAAAATGCAGCCCCACCATCAAACACATACCACCCAGCCGGGCCGGGGCTATTATAACTTCGCCCGGAATGGTTTCCTTTGCTCAATACATACCCATACCGGGTATAGGTGTCAAGGGGGTTGGCAAATAAATCGACGCCGGAGGTATGATTTATAACCAGCCATAATAGAAAAGAAAACAGGCGCACATGAGCACGCCTGTCACGGAGGTCGTCAATTTTTTTGAGTCTTCGGTGATACCCCCTGGGGGGTATCGTTACCAGAGCCTGTCGGCAAAGGCCTTGGAAAAGCCCCTGGCCGCGATCAGCGCGGCGGTCCTGGCGATGTCGTAGGGGACGCGGCGCAGGGTCACGGTTCTGGCGTCGGTGTCGTGGAGCACGTATTTGGCGCGGTTGTCGCCGTCCCGGGGCTGGCCCACTGCACCCACGTTGATCAGGTGGCGCAGGCCCGGCTCAAGGGCAGTCTCGCCCGGCAACAGCGGCAACTTGCGGCTGGCCCCGACGCCAACCCCATGGGTGAAGCGCATCAGGTCGTGGGTGTGGCCCACAAAGCAGACAGCCTCGGGATACCGGGAAAAGACCGCATCCATGGCCGTCTCGTGTTTCCAGATGTATTCCGTGATCGAGTCGGGCGGGGTGCCGTGGACCATGCGGCAACCGTGGGCCACCAGGGCCTTGGGCCGCGAGACGAGCCAGTGATAGGTGGCCTCGTCGAGCATCTCGCGGGTGCGGCGCAGGGCGTCGGCAGCGGGCTGGTTGAAGTCCCGCAGGTAGTGGATGTTGATCAGCCCCTGCTCGTGGTTGCCCATGAGCGTTGTCACTTGGGCCTCGCGCAGCAGGTCGCAGCATTCCTGGGGCTGTGGGCCGTAGCCGATGGCGTCGCCCAGGCAGTAAGTCTCATCCGCGCCCTGCCCGGCGATGTCGTGCAGCACCTGGGTCAACGCCTCCAGATTGGCGTGGGGGTCGGACATGATGGCGAGGCGCGGCATGCACCCACGATATACGCATGCCCGGTTCAGGGCAACAGCCCGGCCCGCTGTACCACCTCCAGGCACATGTCGGCCCGGTTGAAGGGATAGAGGTGGACACCCGGCGCGCCCTGCTCCAGCAGCTCGGACAGTTGGGACGCGGCCTGGGCCACGCCATACCGGCGCACGCCCGCGTCGCCATCCTTGGCGTGGGCTGCCTCGATGTCGGCCAGCAGTGTGCCCGGCACGGGCGCGTCGCACAGCTCCATGACCCGCTTGATCTGGCCCAGGCTGCGGATGGGCAGGATGCTCGGGATGATCGGCTTGGTGCAGCCCATGGCAGCCAGCCGGTCCACCATGTCGAAATAGCGGCGGTTGTCGAAGAAGAGCTGGGTCACGGCAAAGCTCGCGCCCTGGTCGAGCTTGAAGCGCAGGAACCCGATGTCTTCGAGGATGGAGCGCGAATCCGGGTGGCCGTCCGGGTAGGCGGCCACGCCCACGGCCATGTCCGGGGCCAGCTGGCGCACCCTGGCCACCAGATCCGAGGCGTGGCGGAAGCCCTTGGACACAGGCTCCATGCCTGCCGGAAAATCGCCGCGCACGGCCAGCACGTTCCGGATGCCGCAGGTACGCAGCGCGTCCAACTGGCCGGGCAGGGCCGCGGGCGGCACATGCACACAGGTCAGGTGCGGCATGACCGTGAACCCGTGGTCCTCGGCCAGGTCGCGCGCCGTCTCCAGGGTGCCAACGGCCCCGCGCCCGCCCGCACCACAGGTCACGGCCGCGAACAGCGGCTTCATGCCCTTGAGGGCCTGCACCGCCTGGCCGAACCCGGCCAGCTCCGCCTCGCGGCGCGGCGGCAGCAGCTCGATGGAGACAAACGGCCTGGACAGGGAACCGATCAGATCGGGAATACGCACGACGCCCTCCTTGGGTGGCAATAAATCACTAAATCCTCATATACGGATATATTGATGTATGGCTACAGCGTCCTCGGCCAAGTGTCAAGAGACAAGCCGGGCCAGAAACCGGGAGAAGGATGGCGAAGGGGTACGGGCTCGGCGTGCGCCCTGTGCGGGCCAGATGGGCGGCTGTGTTTTTAGAGATCGGCCACGAAAAAAGCCGCTCGTGGGGAGCGGCCTGATGAAGGTGGCATGCAGTATGGCGGCTCAGCGCATGGCGTAGCGTTCGATCTTGCCCTTGTAGGCCATCACGCCGTCCACCACGCCCCTGGCCAGATATTCCAGGTAGGGGTCGGACTTGAGCAGCTTGGCCTCGTTCTTGTTGGTGATGTAGCCGATCTCCACGAGGATGGACGGCATCTTGGCACCCATGAGCACGTAGAAGGGGGCCTCGCGCACGCCGTTGCTTTTGACCTGCCACTTGCGGCGCACATGGGCCAGGGTGTTGTCCTGCACGTCCGTGGCCAGATCGCGGCTTTCCTTGATCTTGGAGTTGACCATCAGGTCCGTGAGGATGAACTGGAGGTCGGAGATGGCGCGCGGGTCCACGGCGTTTTCCCGGGCCGCGATGCGCACCGCATCGTTGGTCTTGGCCAGGTTGAGGCTGTAGGTCTCGATGCCGCTGACCTTGGCGCTGTGGTTGGCGTTGCAGTGGATGGAGAGGAAGAGGTCCGCCTTCTTGACGTTGGCCATGGCCGTGCGCTGTTCAAGGGGGATGAAAATGTCCGTGGTCCGGGTGTAATGCACGGCAAAGCCCTTTTCCTCCAGCATCTTGCCGAGGATGAAGGAAAAGCGCAGGTTGATGTCCTTTTCCTTGAGGCCGTTGGCCACGGCTCCGGGGTCCTTGCCGCCGTGGCCGGGGTCGATCATGATGGTCCTGACCGTGAGCCCGAGCTGCTCCAGCAGGTCGCCGACCATCTGCTTGCTGCCGCTCGGCGTGCGATAGGATATCTTGGTGGTGCCCTTTTTGGCCTGGGCCTTTTGCACCGCCCTGGCCGCCTTGGCCTCGGCCTGGGCCTGGGCCGCTTCCGGATCGGGCGAGTAGACATCGACGACAATGCGGAAGGGATTGTCCAGGGGAAAGACCTTGTATTCCTGCATGGACAGGAAATCGAGAACCACGCGGGTAGTGTCCTTGTCGTACTGGCCGGTGCGGATGGAGCGCAGGATGCCGTCGGAGACCGTGGTGGCCGCAGTCACATCGTGGCCCAGCCGCGAGTTCTGGAGGTCTATGTAGAGCCGGTGGGGCCGCCCCACTTCGGGGTTGGGGTCGAGCACCTGATAGCGGTAGGTGACCCGGCTGTCGAGTTCGAGCACCACGCGGGTGTATTCGTCGCTGGAGCGGTAGCGGACCATGTCGAGGTGGGCGAGGCCGGACGGGTCGCTGGGTACGATGCGCTTGTCCCCGTCGGCGTCGACGACGGTTTCCGGCTTGGCCGGCTGGGGCGTTTCCGCCACCCGGCGGGCCACCTCGTCCAGGGATTTCTGCACCGACTTGCCAGACATCTTGGCCACGGCCTTGTCATATCCGCCGAGCTTGCGCAGGGCGGCATCGGCCTTGGCGTACATGTCCGAGCGCGGGTATTCCACCAGTATCCTGGCCAGATCGAGGCGCGCGGCCTCGGTCTCCTTGAGCCGTCGGGCATTGATGTCGGCGCGGCGGTACAGGCAGTCGTCGGCCCATCCGTGGCGGGGATAGCGGCTGACCACCCGGCCAAAGTAATCTATGGCGCGGCGAAAGTCGGCACCGGAGCCGCTTTGCACCCCAAGCTCCTCGTGGACGCGGCCTATGTAGTAGAGGGCCTTGGGTGCGTTCGGCCCGTCAGGGTCTGCCCGCAGGCATTGGCTGAACCGCTGCTCCACCTTTTCCCAGTTGGCCCGGTACTTGGCCTTGCGCGGATCCTTGATCAGGGTGTGGAACTCGGCATGGCCCAGGGTGAACAGGGACGAGGCCGAAGCGGCCACGCCCGAAGACGGCCACGCCAAAATCGCGGCCAGCACCAGCAGTGCGGGCAAAAGGAAAAGAGTGTGTCTGCCAAAACGCGGTATCATAAGTCCTGACCGTGGCGGCGGTATCTGTCCACCCGCAGCGTGCACGTTTCTGAATGCGCTGAAGGGGCTTGGGAACCACAGTGTTTTGGTAGTTTTCAGAAAAATCTAAAAAAAGTCCAGAGAAGAATGCGGTTTCTGTGGAAAAAACGGCATCGTGCCGGTCGCCGGTTGCCCACCCACACCCGGCGCAGCGTGGACATGGTGCCAGTCGTTGGTCTCCTGGATTGCCGTAACCGTCTGAAATCCCGGTGGGATGAAGAGGCTTTCGCGCTTCCGGAAGGGTCAGGCCAGGCCAGTCGCCAGCCAGCGCGCCCAGTCGCTGCGGCCATTGGCCTGCGCCAGTCGGGCAGCGCGCTCCCAGTCGTAAGGCACAGCCGTTAGCAGCACGTCCCAGCCTGAGGGCGAGGGCGACAGCAGAGCGTACCGGGCGTGTGGCGAGCCCGAGGCCATGGCGTGGGGCGGTGCATCGTCGTCGTAGGCGGGCAGGCCGACGCTGCCGGGATTGACCACCGTGATCCGCCCGCACACTGCCATGCCCTGGTGGTGGCTGTGTCCGGCCAGGACCAGGGTGCAGCCGGGCGGGACAAGGGTCAGGTCGGTCTCGATGGCTACCCTGTCGCGCTGCACCGGCCTTCCGGTGGCCACGTCCTCCAGCAGGTAGGCGGTGTCGCTGGCGGGCGTGCCGTGGCACAGGAAGATGCTCCTGTCCGTGACCCGCGTGGTGGCCGTGACCAGCGTGGCCGGGAGCGCGGCCAGCCAGGCCAGCCCCTCGCCGCCCAGTGCCTCACGCGCGGCCCGGAAGGCGGGCATCCCGGCCATGGGCCCGTCCGGGTCGAGCAGGATGCGGTCCTGGTTGCCGAGCACGGCCTCCATGGGCATGGCCCGCAGCATCCGCCATGTTTCGGCAGGGTCGAGCGGGCCGTAGAAGGTGTCGCCCAGGTTGACGAACCGGACCGCGCCGCGTTGCCTCGCGTCCAGCAGCACCGCTGCCAGGGCGTCGGCATTGCCGTGGATATCGGCCAGCACGGCCAGGGGGTATTGTCCGCTTTCAGGCATGCTCATGATTGCATTGTCGGAAAAAAACGGCCCGGGCGCAAGTCCTGCGGCAGGGCTTTACTCGCGGTCATCAAAGATATAAAGGAAGCGTGGCGGCGCATCCGTTTCGCCAAGCCTTGCATCCAACGCCACGAGGAGACGCCTTGGCCCGTTCCACCAACCTGCATTATCTCGGGAATGCCCACCTGCTCAAGCGCAGCATCGGCTATTTCGCCCCCTACAAGGGGCGGGTGGTTTTCGCCGTCATCGCCATGCTCCTCTACGCGCCCATCGCCCCGGCCCTGGCCTGGCTGACCAAATACGTCACCGACGACGTGTTGGTGGCCAAAGACTTGAGCGTGCTCAAAATGTGCATCTTCGGCTTTGTCATCCTGATCGTTCTCAAGGGCGTGTTCCAGTTCGTCCAGACATACATCATGAACGCCACCGGCATCCTGGTGCTCAAAGACATGCGCCGCGACCTGTTCAACAAGATCGTGCGCCTGCCCATGCCGTTTTTCGCCGAGAGCGAGATAGGCATGCTCATGAGCCGGATCATCAACGACGTGGTGGCCGTGCGCCAGAGCCTGCCGAGCATCATCATGTTCGTGCGCCAGATATTCACCCTCATCGGCCTGATCGGCACGGTCATCTATCTCGACGCCTCCCTGGCCTTCTGGAGTCTGGTGGTCATGCCCCTGGCCCTGTACCCCATCGTCTTTTTCGGAAAAAAGGTGCGCAAGTACGGGCGCAAGATCCAGGCCGAACTGTCCGGGGTCAACGTCATCCTTGAAGAGGGGTTCTCGGGCATCAAGGTGATCAAGGCCTTTGCCAACGAGGTGCGCGAGGGGCTGCGCTTCAACGTGGAAAACGAAAAACTGACCAAGATCGTCATCCGGCAGATTTTCTACAACGAGAGCTCGTCACGGGTCATGGATTTAGTGGCTGCCGGGGCCGGGGCCACGGTTCTATGGGTCGGCGGCAGCCGCGTGGTGGAGGGCATCATCACCCCTGGCGACCTGACCGCCTTCCTGCTCTGTCTGGTCCAGCTCTACGAGCCGATCAAGAAGATCAACATGTCCAACCACCAGATCCAGGCCGGTCTGGCCGGCGCGGAGCGGGTCTTCGACATCTTCGACTCCCCGGAGATTCAGGTCGAGGACGAGGGGGACGTCGTCTTTGACGGCACCTTTGACGAGTTGCGGCTCGAGGATATCCACTTTTCCTACCCCGGCACAGCGTCGCCCGCCATCAACGGGGTGTCCCTGACCATCAAGGCCGGGCAGCGCGTGGCCATCGTCGGCCCCAGCGGCTCGGGCAAGACCACGCTGGTCAACCTCATCCCCCGCTTCTACGACCCCCAGCAGGGGCGCATCCTGCTCAACGGGACGCCCCTTGGCGACTACACCCTGAACAGCCTGCGCCGGGGCCTTGGGCTCGTCTCCCAGGACACCTTTCTCTTCAACCTGTCCATGCGCGAGAACATCGCCTATGCCCGCGACGAGTATGCGATGGAAGAGGTGGAGTGCGCGGCCCGCAGCGCCTATGCCCATGACTTCATCATGGCCATGCCCCAAGGCTATGACACCGTGGTGGGCGAGGGCGGGGTCAAGATCTCCGGCGGCCAGAAGCAGCGGCTGACCATTGCCCGGGCCATCATGAAGAATCCCTCCCTGCTCATCCTCGACGAAGCCACCAGCGCGCTGGACACCGAATCCGAGCGGGTGGTCCAGGACGCGTTGGAAAACCTGATGCAGGGCCGCACCTCCCTGGTCATCGCGCACCGGCTGTCCACCATTTTCACCGCCGATGTCATCGTGGTCATGGAACAGGGCAAAGTCGTTGCCACGGGCTCCCACAAGGATCTGCTCGCATCCTGCCCGCTCTATAACCGTCTCTACCAGATGCAGTTCGACGACTCCATCCGGTAGGCCCTGCCGCGCGCCTGTGAGCGCCTGGACCAAACATGGCCCTGCATATCGTCAACATATCCGACATGAAGCTCTCGGCGGACCGGGAGGACGTCATTGTCACCTATTCCCTGGGCTCCTGCCTTGGCGTCACGGTCTACGACCCCAAGGCCGGCATAGGCGCGATGGTCCATTGCCTGCTCCCCCACGCCGGGGCGGCCAGGGACAAGGCGCGCGCCAACCCCTACATGTTCGTCAACACCGGGGTGGCCATGATGGTCCGCAAGCTCATGGACCGGGGGGCCGAGAAGCGGCGCATCATCTTCAAGGCCGCCGGGGGAGCAAACATGCGCGGTGACAACCTCTTCAACACCGGGGCGCGCAACTTCGAAGCCCTGGACAAGCTGCTCGACCGCAACTCTGTCACCCTGTCCGCCTCCAATGTCGGCGGCACCATTCCCCGAACCATGTTTTTGCATCTGGATACGGGCCGTGTTGTGGTCCGTTCCCTGGGAGAGGAGAAAGACATATGACCAGACGCGAAGAGATTCTGTCCACAGTCTCGCGGGTCGTCGCCATCCCCTGCTGCGCCACCAAGGCGGCGGCAATGCTGTGCGACCCGGACGCGGACATGGCGGAACTGGCCCTGATCATCGAGCATGATCCCGGCCTGACAGCAAACCTGCTCAAGATCGTCAACGCCTCCTTCTTCGGCGGCGGCAAGCCCATGCTCACGGCCCGCGAGGCCATCCGCCGTCTGGGCACCCTGCAGGTGCTCCAGTTCATCATCTCCACGGGCGTGGCCCCCTCCTTTGTGCACAGGATCGACGGCTACGATTTGGCGCCGAGCATGCACCTGCAACATTCGGTGGCCGTGGCCATGGCGGCCAGGGAGCTGGGCCGGGTGCTCGGCCTGGACGCTCCGGAGCACACCTTCACCGCCGGGCTGCTCTCGGGCATCGGCAAGATCCTGCTGGGCACCTATGTAAAAATTAATGCCAAACCCATCCTGGCCCTGGCCATGGAGCAAGGGCTGAGCTTCGACCAGGCCGAGGACGCCGTGCTCGGCATCAACCACGCCGAGTTGGGCGGCATCCTGCTCCAGTCCTGGGGATTGCCTCTTGATATCACCGAGGTCGTCTGCCACCACCTGCGGCCCGACGAATCTCCGGAGCCGGGCGTGGTCCTCGATCTGGTCCACATCGGCAATGCCCTGGCCAAGATGATCGGCGTGGGGCTCGGCGTGGACGGTCTCAACTACGTCCCGTCCGCAGCCGTCATCCAGCGCCTCGGGCTGACGGCGGAGATAGTGGACAGGGTCAGCGCCAATGTCGTGGTCGAACTGCGCACGGTCTGGAGCCTGTTCCTTGAGTGCGCCGAGGATGCCTGCCCCGTGTGAATGTAAAAGACCGGGAAGGCGGACACCCTCCCGGTCTTGGCAACCTGACTGTCGGTCGGACTATTGCGGCCTGTAGGCCTTGATGATGACCACCGGCTTGACGGGCACGTTCTCGTGCGGGGCCAGGGTGGCGGTCTCCACCTGGCTGATCTCCTCGACCACGTCCATCCCCCTGATCACCCTGCCAAAGGCGCAGTAGCCTTCCTTGATGATGACCTTGTCCGGATCAATGCGGTCCGGGATCGTCTTGTAGTCAAAGGAGGGGTTGTCCTTGATGTTGATGAAGAACTGGGCCGTGGCCGAGTCCGGGGCATTGCCGCGGGCCATGGCAATGGTGCCCTTCTGGTTGACCATGGCCTTGATCGCCTCGTTGGCGATGGGCGGGTGGGTCTGTTTCATGCGCATGCCCATCTCGAAGCCGCCGCCCTGGATGATGTTGTAGGGGATGGGGTTGTGCCCGGCCACGTTGTTGCGCTTGAAGTCCTTGTCCGTGACCACGCGGTGGAAGAGGGTGCCGTCGTAGAAGCCCTCGTCCACATAGCGCAGGAAATTCTTGACCGTCTCCGGGGCCTCGCCCGGGTAGAGCATGACCATGAACCGCCCCATGCTCGTGTCAAAGACCACCACCGGGTTGGGGCCTCCACCCTGGGCCCAGGCCGTGCCCCAGGGCAGGCCGAGCAGACAGGTCAGGAGCAGTGTGCCGATAAAAATCTCGATTTTTCTCATGGGTAATCACCTTTTTCTTGTCTTTTGAAAGCAGAGCCTACCCAAAACCGCCCGTCAAATCAACGGTCCGGCCTGTCGAGAATGGCAAGCAGGAGTTCCCTGGCCCCTCCCTCGTCCAGGGCATGGCCGGTCCACAGCTGGAACTGGGCCAGCCCCTGGTGCAGGAACATCTCCAGACCCGACACGGTCCGGCACCCGGCGGCCCCGGCCTCGCGCAGGAAACGGGTGCGCAGGGGGTTGTAGACGATGTCGTAGGCGATCATGCCCGGCTCGAACCGGTCCGCGTCCCACGGGGTGGCCTGTGCCAGATCGCCGGACATGCCAAGGGGCGTGGTGTTGCAGACGATGCCCGCGCCCTGGTCCATGCGCGCCTCCCAGGCCACGGCGCGCACCGAAAGCTCGCTGGCGATTGCGCGCGCCTTGTCCGGCGTGCGGTTGGCGATCCTGATGTCCGGGACGCCGAGCTCCCGGAATCCGATAACCGCGGCCCTGGCCGCGCCGCCCGCGCCCAGGACCAGGGCCGATCCGGGCAGCTGGCCCAGCTGCCTGAGCGGGGCCACGAGGCCGGTCACGTCAGTGTTCTCGCCGCAGAGCTGATCGCCGTCCCAGTACAGGGTGTTGACCGCGCCCACGGTCCTGGCGCGGTCGGTCAGCCGGTCCAGAAGCGGCATGACCGCCCGCTTGTGGGGGATGGTCACGCTTGCGCCCATGATCGGCTCGGTTCGCACGCGGCGGATGAAGTCGGCCACGCCTTCCGGCTCCAGGGGCCATGCCTTGTACACGGCGTCGAGGCCGATCTGGCCGAACCCCCAGTTGTGCAGGGTCGGGCTCATGGTGTGGCCCAGGGGCCAGCCGATGATGCCGTATCGGGCGGTCACGGTCGCGTCTCCCGGCTCACAGGGATGCGGCCTGTTCCAGGCTGCCGATGGTGGTCGAGGTCCATGCCTCGGTCATGTCCTTGAGATTGGGCGCGAGCAGCTTGGTCAGGACGTTCTTGGGGCCGACCTCGGCAAAGTGGCGCACCCCGGCCAGCCACATGGTTTGGATGGTCTGGATCCAGAGGACCGAGGATGTCATCTGCCGCTGCATGACCAGGGCGATGCCTGCCGGGTCCGGCTCGGGCAGGGCCGTGGCGTTGTGGTGAACCAGAAAGGTCGGGCTTTTCCAGGTCAGTCCGGCCAGAAAGGCGGCGAACTCGTCGGCGGCCTCGCGGATGAGCGGGCTGTGGAACGCGCCGGACACGGCCAAGGGGATGGCCCGTCCCTTGGCCTCTTTGACCAGCGCGGCCGCGGCCTCCAGCGGCTCGCGCTCGCCGCTGATGACGAACTGGCCGGGCGAATTGTAGTTGGCGATGCGCAGCTCCCGGCCCGTGTCGCTGGCGGCCTGGTCCACGATCCGCTCCACCTCGGTCTGGTCGAGCTTGACCACGGCGGCCATGCCGTGGCCCTCGCCCCCGGCCTCGGCCATGAGCCTGCCGCGCAGGCAGACGGCCCGGATGGCGTCGCGTCCGTCCAGCGCGCCGCTGGCAGCCAGGGCCGCGAATTCGCCCAGGCTGTGCCCGGCTGCGGCCACCGGGGTCAGCCGGTCCCTGGCGGCCAGCCACAGGGAGAGGTTGACCACGGTCAGGGCCGGTTGCAGGGCGCGGGTGTCGGCCATGTCGCCACTGCCGCCGTCCCAGTAGATTTCACGCAGTGGAAGCCCGGACTCCCGCTCGGCAAAAAGCCACAGGTCCATGGCCTCGTCGCGGCTCTCGGCCACATCGCGGCCCATGCCCTGCTCCTGGGAGCCCTGCCCCGGAAAAAGTATCGCTGTCCTGTTCATTGTCGTCTCCTTGTGGTGGACGAGGGTGACCCGCATGCCCAACTGGCTGGGTCGACCGGATCATCCGCTGGCAACCGGGATATCCCGGCCAGGCAAGACGCGTCAAGGCGGGCCTGTTCCAGAAAGCGGTGTGACGCTGTGGGTTGACAGTAAAAATCACAACGGGGTAGGAGATGGGGATGGATACACCTTTGAAAATCAAGACAATCCAGCGTGCCCGCAGGACGCAACGGCGACAGCCATGAAAGTGTTGATTCTCGGCGGCGGCGGACATGCCTCTGTTGTGGCCGACATTCTTGCGGCGTGCGCGGGCGTGTCCGTCCTCGGCTATATCGCCCCGGAACCCCCGCCGGGTCAGGTCGATCTTGTGGGTTTGCCCCGCTTGGGGGATGAAGCCGCCATCGCGACCATCGCGCATGACGGGGTGGTGGTGGCCATCGGCGACAACCGGGTGCGCATGGAGGTGGCCGAGAGGCTGACAGCCCAGGGCGAGACCCTGGTGTCGGCCATCCATCCCTCGGCGGTCATTGCGCCGGGTGTGGCCATGGGGCCGGGCTGCATGGTCTGTGCGGGCGTGGTGGTCAATCCGGGCGCGACCATCGGGCGCAACACCATTCTCAACACCGGCTGCACCGTGGACCACCACTGCGTGCTGGGCGATCACGTGCACATCGCGCCGGGCGTGAACCTGGCGGGCGGGGTGACCGTGGGCAATGGCGCGTTCATCGGCATTGGCGCGTGCGTCATTCCGGGCGTGACCTTGGGCCAGTGGGTCGTGGTGGGTGCCGGAGCCGCGGTCATCCGCGACGTGGGCGCAGGCAGATCCGTGGTCGGCGTTCCGGCCCGCGAAAGAACCTAGCAGGACACTATGGCGACCAACGACAGAATATATCTCTCCCCGCCCCACATGGGCGGTTCGGAACTCGGTTTCGTGCATCAGGCGTTCGAGTCCAACTTCATCGCGCCCCTGGGGCCGCAGCTGGCCGAGTTCGAGGCCGGGTGCTCCAGGCTGACCGGCCATGCCCATTGTGTGGCCGTGTCCAGCGGCACGGCGGCCATCCATCTGGGGCTGCGCCTGCTCGGGGTCGGCCCAGGCGACGTGGTGGTGGCCTCCACCCTGACCTTCATCGGCTCCATCTCCCCGGCCACCTTCCTGGGCGCTGACCTCCATTTCGTGGACTGCGACGCGGCCACCTGGACCATGGACCCGGCCCTGCTGGCCGATGCCGTGGCCGCCATCCGGGCGCAGGGGCGCCGCGTGGCCGCCGTGGTCCCCACCGATCTCTACGGCCAGTGCGCGGACTATGACGCCCTTTTGGCCGTGTGTGATCCGCTCGACGTGCCGCTGTTCGTGGACGCCGCCGAGTCCGTGGGCGCCACCTACAAGGGACGCCACGCCGGATGTCGGGGGGTTGCCTCGGCCTATTCTTTCAACGGCAACAAGATCATCACCACGGGCGGCGGCGGGCTGCTGTCCAGCGACGACAAGGCGTTCATAACCGAGGCCCGCCGGCTCTCGCAGCAGGCGCGCGATCCGGCCCCGCACTATGAGCACACCACCATCGGCTACAACTACCGCATGAGCAACGTGGCCGCGGCCATCGGCCTGGGCCAGCTCGCCATGCTCGAAACCTTCGTGGCCCGGCGCAGGGGTATCTTCGACTGGTACCGCGAGGCGCTCTCGCATCTGCCGGGCGTCTCGTTCATGCCAGAGGCCGCCTATGGCCAGGGCAACCGCTGGCTGACCGTGATGCTCCTGGACGAGGCCGCGTTCGGGGCCGCGCCCGAGGACGTGCGGCTGGCCCTGGAGGCGGAGAACATCGAGTCGCGCCCGGTCTGGAAGCCCATGCATCTGCAACCCGTGTTCAGGGATGTCCCGTGCACCGGCGGCCAGGTGAGCGAGGATCTGTTCCTGCGCGGCCTGTGCCTGCCTTCGGGCACGGCCCTGACCGAGGCGGACCTGACGCGCGTGGCCCGTGTTATTTCGGGCATGGCAGGCAGGGAGCGGAAGCGATGAGGCTGAACCTGCCCAATTTTCGCAACTTCAACTTTTACGCCATGCTCCTGGCGGACCTGGCCATCTTTGCCCTGGCCCTGCATCTGGCCTATCTTTTCCGTTTCGATTTCGAGGTGCCGCGACCCTTTTCGGCCCAGTACGTGGGGCTGCTCAAGTACGTGCTGGTCTTCAAGGGCGCGCTCTTTCTCCTTTTCGGGCTGTATCGCGGCATGTGGCGCTATACCAGCCTCGACGACTACTGGAAGCTGCTGCGGGTCACGGCCCTCCAGAGCCTGATCCTCGTATCTTTCGTGGGCTTCCGCTTCTCCTTCATCGGCGTGCCGCGCTCCATCTTTGTCATCGACTGGGTGCTGACCCTGGTCCTGTGCAGCGGCCTGCGGCTCACGATCCGCGCCTTCTACACCCGGACCGTGGTCCTGACCGGTTCCGCGCCGGGCAGGAGGAACGTGCTCATGGTCGGCGCTGGCGCGTCTGCCGAAAAGATCAGCCGCGAACTGACGGCCAACCCGGCCCATTACAACCTCGTGGGCTTCCTGGACGACGACCCCGGCCTCAAAGGGCGGACCATCCACGGCAGGCCCGTGCTCGGCCAAGTGGAGGTCATGGGCACCGTGGCGGATCGGCTTGGGGTGGACGAAATCTTCATCGCCGTGTCCGAGGCCTCTGGCGAAGAGATGCGGCGCATGGTGGACATCTGCAAGGATACGGGCGTGCCCTACAAGATCCTGCCCGCCATGACCGAGATCATCGACGGCAAGGTGGGCATCAAGACCCTGCGTGACATCGATTATCTCGACCTGCTGGGCCGCTCGCCCGTGAGCCTCGACACCGAGCGCATCGAGCAGTACCTGACCGGCCAGACCGTGCTGGTCACCGGGTGCGGCGGGTCCATCGGCTCAGAGCTGTGCCGCCAGATCGTGCGCTTTCGTCCGCGTCACCTCGTGCTGGTCGACGCCGGGGAGTTCAATCTCTACGAGATCGAGATGGAGCTGCGCAACAGCCTGGGCTTTGCCGACTGCACCACCGTGCTCGGCTCGGTGGCGGACAGGCCGCTCATGGACCGCACCTTCCAGACCCACAGGCCGTCCACGGTCTTCCACGCTGCGGCCTACAAGCACGTGCCCATGCTGGAGCGCAACCCGTGGCAGGCCGTGCGCAACAACATCGAGGGCTCGCGCGCGGTAATGCGGGCCGCCGTGACCGCCGGGGTGGAGCGGTTCGTGGTCGTGTCCACGGACAAGGCGGTGCGGCCCACCAATGTCATGGGCGCGAGCAAGCGCGTGACCGAGCTGCTGATGCAGTCCATGTCCGGCCAGGGCACCCGGTTCATGGCCGTGCGTTTTGGCAACGTGGTCGGCTCCAGCGGCTCGGTGGTCCCGCTGTTTCGGCGGCAGATAGCGGCGGGCGGACCGGTCACCGTGACCCATCCGGACGTGACCCGCTACTTCATGAGCATTTCAGAGGCCACCCAGCTCATTCTTCAGGCGGGCAGCATGGGCGAGGCCGGGACCGGCGGCGAGGTGTTTGTCCTCGACATGGGCGTGCCGGTGCGCATCGCGGACATGGCCCACGACCTTATCCGCCTCTCTGGCAAGGAACCGGGCGTGGATGTGGAGATCGTGTTCACCGGCCTGCGCGAGGGGGAGAAACTCTTTGAGGAGCTGATCACCGAGGGCGAGGGCATCGTGCGCACCGAGCACCGCAAGATCCTGGTGGTGGGCAGCGACACCCCGGTCCGTGTCGAGGACCTGGACCGTGAGATAGCGGCCCTGTCGCGCGCAGCGGACGCCCACGACGGCCAGGCCATCCGCGCCAGCCTCAAGCGGCTCGTGCCGGAATACACCCCTGAGGGTAACTAGCTTATTTTATGTGATAAATTCTAACATTGTCACGACGGGGCCGGATGAAAACCGGGCAACTGTCCGATTTTCAAGACGATATCTAGACTTTTCAGGGTGCCGTCTGTGTGGAATATTCGAGAAAATCCGGTCAACCGACTTGATTTAAATGAATTTCACGGTTACTAGTGGTGTTAGGCATGATAATGGCCCCCGATGTTGCCCGCTGTTGACCAGTGTCGCCTGGCGTCACCAACCGCCCGGAACATCGGAGAAACCTGGAAAATCCCCGGCTGGCCGCGAAAAACGGCCCCTACGGGCGAGGAAAGAGATGACGCCAAGGGACAAGGACTGCATCTTCTGCAAGATCGTGGCAGGGGCCATCCCCTGTGCCAAGGTCTTTGAGACCGAGCATTGCCTTGCCTTTCTGGACATTGCGCCCGTGCATCCGGGCCACGTCCTGGTCATGCCCAAGGGCCATTATGCCACGCTCATGGATATCCCAGCCGAGCTGGGCGCGGACCTGACCGCCACCCTGTCCAGGGTCGGGAAGGCGGTGATGGAGGCCACGGCAGCCGACGGCCTCAACCTGATGCAGAACAATTTCGAGGCGGCGGGCCAGGTGGTCCACCATGCGCATTTTCATCTCATTCCGAGACACGCGGGCGACGGGCTGACCCTGTGGCCCCAGTCGGGTTACGAGAGTTCCGACGAGATGAGCGGGTTGGCGAAAATCATCGCCGGCCTGCTGAAATAAGCTTTGAAACCCATTTTTGGAGGCGATCAATGAGCACCCTCACCAAAGCCGGCATCGTTGACTACATCTACGAGCGCACCGAGAGCAACCGCGCCGAGATCAAGGATCTGGTCGAGACGATCCTCGAAATCATGAAGACCTCGATCAAGAAGGACCATGCCCTGCTCGTCAGCGGGTTCGGCAAGTTCGAGGCTTACGACAAGCGGGCGCGCAAGGGGCGCAACCCCCAGACCAGCCAGACCATCACCCTGCCCCCGCGCAAGGTGGTCGTGTTCCGGCTGTCCCGCAAGTTTCGCTCCGAGCTCAATCCGTCTTAAGCACGAAGCCCTTGGGGTATTCCGCCCGCAGCTGGTCCAGAGCCGCCCCTGCCTCGACAGGGTCGGCAAATGCGCCGGCCTGAACGCGGTAGATCCCGTCAGCGGTCGCGTCCAGTTTCGAGCCCTTGTACCCCTCTTTAATGAGGCGTGCGAGGGCTCGGTTCGCGTTTTCCAGATCAGAGAACGCCCCCACCTGCACGTAATATTTCCCGCCTTGGGTCATGGCCACTGTGGCCGCGTCCGGGGCAATTGCCGCTGACTGGGCTGGTTCCGTGCTGGCCGATGCTGCCGCAGCGGGCTGCGCCGCTTCTGGCGGTGCCGTGGTCGCGGGCGAGGTGGCCTTGACCCAGCCCGGTTCCTCGTCCAGGTCATCCTCAAACACGGCCTTGGATTCCCCGGTCGCCGGGGCGTCCACCACAGAGACCCCCTCGCTGCCCTGCCATTGTTCATCGGCGGACCTGCTGGCGGTTGCGCCTGCCGTTTCCGCCGTTTCCGCCGGTCCTGGCGCGGGCGTGGGCATGGCGCGGTCTGCCGGGCGCTGGGCGGGCGGCGACGAGACAATGTGCTGGCGGGCGCAGCCGCCGAGTGCCAAAGTTGCGATCAGGTAGGCCGCCGCGATTAGCAGCCCTGATTTTCCGTGAATTTTCATATGCTTCGCCCCCTTGCGTTGGTCTTTTCGTGCTTCTGCAAGTAGCACACGGTGTGGCGTAAAGTCTAGAATAAATCTAAAATGTCCCGGCTGGTGCGGGTTGGCAAGGCGTTCCAGGCGAGGTCTCGGCCTGACCTTGCTGGCTGGATCGTGTCGGCGCGGGGCTGGTGTCGGCGCGGGGCTGGTGTCGGTCGGGAGCGGGCGTGGCCGGGGCTGGCGTCAATCAGCGGCAGTGCCGTGGCCGGGTGCGGGCAGCCCCTGGAGCAGCGCCTTCCAGCGGGCGGCCTGATCCCAGTCGAATCCGCCGGGCACGCACGGCCAGATGGAGTTGTTCTGGAAGAGCGGCTCCTCGGCGATGGGATAGGGGCTGGCCTGGCGCGCGGCCTCGAACATGGGGCTGCCTGGGATGGGCGTGTAGTGGGCCAGATGCGGCCTGAAGCCGAATCCGCGCACATGGCGCACCGCCTCCTCCACGCGGGCCAGGTCCTGGCCGGGCAGGCCGAAGAGGATATAGACGCCGATGTCGGCCAGATCAAAGCCCGCGTCCACGAGGTTTCTGGCCCCGTCCTCCCACTCGCGCCGGGTCAGCTTGACATCGTGGCGAAGGTCGAAATCCGTGGTTTCCAGACCCAGGCGCACGGTGGTCAGGCCGCCGCGTTTCAGGCGGCCACAGGCGTCGGGCGTCAGCCTGCGCACATGCATGGCGTTGGGCGTGTGCAGCCGCACCTGGGGCCAGCGGTCGCTCACCGCGTCGAGCACCGGCCACAGCCAGCGGTCCGGGGCCACCAGCAGGGCGTCGTCGTAGAAGGCGAAGTCGCGCACCCCGCGCGCCTGCTCCGCCTCCATCAAAGCCAGAATGGGGCCGGGTCCGGACTGGGTGAATCCCGGATACAGGGCGCGGCTGGCGCAATAGTCGCAGGAAAAGGGACAGCCGCGGGAGCCGAGGACCGGGGCGTAGCCGGGATCATTGTAGAGATCAAGGGCGAGGTTCAGCCCGGCGCGTTCCGGCAGGGGCGGCGCGATGCGGCCCAGAGCCGCCCACAATTGCGCCCAGTTCTCCGGCGTTTCCAGCGAGCCGCGCACGAGCAGGTCGGGCCGGGCGTGGCGTTGGGCGTGGTCCGCGCACAGGGTGGCGTAGGGACCGCCCAGGATGCGCACCGCGTCGGGCCACAGCTCGCGGGCCAGGTCCAGGGCGTTGATGGCGCCGGGATACCAGTAGGTCATGACCGACGAGACCATGACCGCGTCGGGCGCGGGATCGAGCTGGGCCAGGGCCTCGCGTACCATGTCGCGGTCCAGGCCGTAGCGGCTGTAGCGGCGGCCCGTGAAGGCCAGGGCCTTGGGCGGTTCCAACTCCTGCTTGGGATAGTGGCCGGTGCCGTACCGGCCCGGCCTGGGCCAGCGCACGCCCTCCCAGGTGGGGTCCAGGCAATCCATGAGGGCTATGGACGCGCCCGCGTCGCGGACCATGGACAGGCAGGCGAGCAGTCCCACGGGCCTGGACCACAGGTTGAAGGCCGCGAAATCCGTGATCCACGGATTGATGCCCAGGACGCGCACCGCGCCCGGTTCGCCCCCGGACCATGCCAGATTTGGATATGCGGGCCGGGTCATTGTCCGCTCGCTGCTCCTGTCACCGCACTACCGGTTGACGAGTCCTATGACGATGGAGAGGGCCAGCATGGTGATGAGCACCCCCAGCAGCACGTTGGTGGTCCGGTTGCGCCGCGCCGCCCGCTCTGCCTTGCCCCTGGTGAACAGCCCGGCGATGAGAAACACCAACCCCAGGATGACGATGATCTTGAAAAGTATGCCCATGCGCAGTGTGTACCGGATTTGAAGAGGAATGTCTTGGGGAGAGGGGGCGGCTGCATCAATTCAGCGGGATTGGCCCCGGACAGGCTTCGTTGCCGAAGAGTTGGTCTTGGCTGGTTGCGGACCCTCGTCGAAAACCGAGGCCAAATCATTGCGCTCCCATGAATATCCTGTACCATGAAAGGTGTCTGTATTATTTGCGCCTCTCGACTGCCCCGCCGGGGCTGCAACGTTGCCGGGGAACAATCATGAAACGTGTCGTCCTATTCAGTATGCTCAGCTTCATGGCGGTGGCGGCGGTGGTTTTGACAACCTATTCCATCTCCATGAAGCGTCAGATCGATATTGCCCAGAACGGATCCAGGGCTCAACTTGAGGCCTATCAAAACATCTTTCTGTCGAGCATCGACAACTCCCGGCACCTGCCATTCGCCATTTCACGGGAAAGAACGGTCCTGAGACTCTTCGAGAAACGCGCTGACAGGCTTGAGGTGAACATCCTGCTCAAGGCTATTCAGGTTCGCTCCGGCGCATCCGCAGTCTATGCAATGAACGGGAAGGGCCAAGTCATTGCATCGAGCGACTACGACCAGCCGGACAGCCTCATCGGCACGAGCTTTGATCGCCACTCCTTCTTTGAATGGGCCATGAGCGGCCGGGAAGGTTCCACGTTTGTCATGGGAAACGCGGCCAACAGTCCCGGCTACCACCTTTCGTACCCCATCACCCTGGACTCGAAGATCATCGGCGTGGCGGCAATCAAGATCGGCATGTCCGAACTGCAGGATGCCTGGAAGGCTGCCAAAAGCGTCATGATCGCAATAGATCCCAACGGCGTCATCGCTTTTTCAAGCAATAGGGATTGGCTCTACGGCACCTTTGTTCCGCTGTCAGAAAGCCGACCAGAGGTGCCCCGTAGCGAGGGCCTGGACATTGGCGCTTTCCCTGCCCGGCTTGAGGTTGTTCAAGGGGTGAGCATGGAGGCCCGGTGGATTGAAATAGGCGGTTTGCGGTATTTACTCAACGAGCATCGGATTCAGGGTACGGGATGGGAATTGCTTGCCCTTGTCCCGTGGTCGGACATGACGGACAACAGTCTGATCAAGGCGCTCGCCGCTGGCCTTGCAAGCATGGTGACGTTGGCAGCATTGCTGCTCGTCAAGGCGCAACGGATGAAGGCCCGCATGGAGCTCAGAGTCGAGTCGTCCAGGCGGGCACGACGGATAGACAGGGAACGGGAGGAGTCCCTCAGGCAGCTGGCGGACTCCATCGCCCACCAGATCCGCAATCCGCTCCTGGGAATCGGGGGCAATGCCAACCTGCTGAAACGAAAGCTGCCCGAGGACGAAAGCATAAAAGCACACCTTGGAACCATTATCCGCTGCTGCATGGAATTGGAACAGGTGGTTGCCTCAGTCAGGGATTATATCCACATCGTCCCTGCCGCAAGGGTGCCGTTCAATGTGGAATCCATGGTCGCCAAATCCTTGTCAACCGCCATGGCCGGGGTGAATCCGCCGGAGCAAGCCGTCATTTGGCACATCGCCCTTGAAGCGGCCGAACTGCCTTTGGATGAAATCCTGGTAGGAAAGGCCCTGCATGAAATCCTGACAAATGCGCTCGAAGCCCGGGAGGAAGACACCATAACCATAGCAATCTCCGGCAAATGGGAAACGCCCCGTCTTTGTGCCGAGGATATCCTGGCCCCAAACGGGAAATGCTATGTACTCACCGTCTGCGACTCGGGGAAAGGTATCTCCACCGAAATTTTCCCCCATGTGATGGATCCTTTTTTCTCCACCAAACCGCACGGGACAGGGCTCGGTCTGGCCAAGGCCAAACGGGTTGTGCAAATATTCCATGGAGGGCTCGCCATCCGTTCGCCGGTTTCCGAACATGCGGGATGCAGCACGATGGTGCAACTGACACTGCCGACCCAGGCCGAGTTGGAAATCGAATAGCGGCCAAAGATCGCATCCGCACGGGCGGCCTCGAAAAAGCCGTCAGCCTTGTGCCGCTTCTTGCCCGAGCGGCTTGCCGACTCAGGGCGTGACCAGGTTGAACCAGAACTCGTAGGTGTCCAGCATGGCCAACAGGTCGGCGAGCGCGGTCTGGTCGCCGGTGATCTTAACCTCGCCGGACGCGGTCTCCTGGGGCAGGGTCGTCTTGCCCAGGGCGATCTTGCCGAGGACAGCGCGGGAGATGGTGACCGTGGCGTCGGCGTTGGTGGCGCTCGCGTTCATCCTGTGGCTGAGCGCCCCGTTTTCAAGCTCCAGGAGGCACGTCTGGCCCTTGTCCGTGAAGGTCATGTTGAGCACGATGTGCCTGTTGCCCGCCTTGGCGCTGTCGATGCGGGTGCCGAGGTAGTCCAGGAACATGTCCAGGGCCATGGCCTGTGCGGTGTCGCTGCTGCCCACCGGGATGGGCAGCTTTTGCACCCCGTAGCGCAGCTCCTGGGCACCGGTCAGATAGAAGTTTCTCCATGGGCCGGACTCCGACTGGTAGCCCAACTGCTCAAGCGCGTCCGCCGTCAACTGGCGCGCCTCGACGTTGTCCGGCTCGGCGAACACGACGTGGTTCATGACCTGTGCCACCCAGCGGTACTCGCCTGCTGCAAACGACTTCCGGGCCTTGTCCATGACCGCGTCGGCCCCGCCCATGAATTCCACGTACTTCTTGGCGGCGTCCACCGGGGGCAGCGGGTGCAGCCGGGAGGGATTGCCGTCAAACCATCCCAGATGCAGGACATAGGTAGCCCTGACATTGTGGTACATGGAGCCATAGTAGCCGCGCATGGCCCAATGCTTGCCGAGTTCTCCCGTGAATGCGATCTGTTCCGCGATCTCTTCCGGGGTCAACCCGTGGTTGGCGAGGCGCAGGGTCTGGTCGTTGATGAATCGGTAGCCGTCCCGTCCCATCTTCAGGTTGGCGACGACGATGTCATTGCCCCACACCGGCCAGTGGTGCATGCCGTACATGATCTGCGCCCTGTCCCCCCACATGGCGATGGTCTCGTCGAGGTACTTGGACCACAGCAGGGGATCGCGGACCTTGGCCCCGCGCAGCGAATAGGTGTTGTGCAGGGTGTGGACGCAGTTTTCCGCCGCAGTGACGGCCTTGAACTGCTCGACATACCAGTGCATCTCCGATGGCGCCTCGGAGCCGGGGGCGAGCATGAATTCAAAGTCCAGCCCGTCGATGTGCATCTTCTGCCCGGTTTTGGTCACAGTCACGGTGGGCGCGATGAGCGAGATTCTTCCCGAGGAGGTCGTGGTCCCCAGCCCCGCGCCCACCTGTCCGGTGGCGGAGGGGGGCAGCAGGTTTCCGTACATGTAAGAGGCCCGGCGCGCCATGACGGTTCCGGCGAACACGTTTTCGGCCACCGCCGCCTCAAGGAACCCTTCCGGGGCGATGATCTGCACCTTGCCGGACTTGACATCCTCCTCCGAGACAACGCCCTTCACGCCGCCGTAGTGGTCCACATGGCTGTGCGAATAGATGACCGCGACCACGGGCCTGCGGCCCCGGTGCTTGTAGTAGAGTTCCAGCGCGGCCCTCGCCGTCTCCACCGACACGAGCGGATCAGCCACGATGATGCCGGTTGCGCCCTCGAACACGGTCAGGTTCGAGAGGTCCGCGTTCCTGACCTGATACAGCCCGTCGCAGACCTTGAACAACCCGCCTGTGAGCACGAGGCGCATCTGCCGCCACAGGCCGGGATTGACCGTGGCCGGGGCGGCCTCGGCATTGAGGATGAATTGATATCTGGTCATGTCCCAGACAGGCTGCCCGGCCTCGTTCAGGATCACCCCCTGGTTTTCCAGGGGAGCGACGAAGCCGCGTCGGGCATCCTCGAAATCTTGCATGTCGGCAAAATCGTATGCCTTGAAAAAGGAGTCGTTGACCCGCTTCGTCTGCTCCGTGGCAGGCTTGGGCGGCATGTCCTCCGCCGTGGCGTACCCGGCCCGGACCAGAGAGAGGGCCATCCCGAGCACAAGAGCCAATGCCATCCATCCAACCCGCTTCCCGTGCATGCCAACTCCTTTGTTCAGGGCGCGCCCCGCCCTGCCCCTGGTGAACAACCCCGCGACGGCAAACGCCAACCCCAGGCTGGCGACCGTAAAAAGCAGACCTTTCCGCCGCATACCAGATTTGGGGAGGAATGTCTTGGGGGGGAGGCGGTTTGCCAGGAACCGCTTATGGGGTTGTTGGTTGCCGTCTGTCTCTGTGAGAGCCCGGCTTGTGTCTCGCATATCACGATTTATGAGACACAACGGGGTTTGTGTCTCATCGGTGGGACTCAAGGAAGGGTTTTCCCCTCACCCCTTGATCCAGATCACTCCGGCTTGTCGGCCTGTGGCCTTGATGGGGGAGGCGCAGGCCTTGCGGTAGGAGAAGAAGGTGTCCTCGTGGCTCACGGTGCACTGGTTCATGCCGAATATCTGATGGGCCGGGATTCCGGCGGCCAGGAGCTGGTCGCGGGTCAGGCGCCAGAGGTCCACGGTGCGGCTGGCCGGGTCGTGATAGGGCTCGAAGCCGGGGCCGAAGTCGGTGTCGAAGTTGACGAACTGGGCGGCGGCAGGGCCGAGGCTGGGGCCGCGCGAGGCGTGGATGTCAACGGGCGAGAGGCCATAGTGGGCGCAGAAGCGGGCCACGCCCGTGCCCGGGAAGTTGATCCGGTTGCCGCGCCAGCCCACGTGCAGGGCGGCCACGTAGCGGCCCGAGTTGTGGGCCAGGAGCAGGGGCTGGCAGTCGGCGGTCTTGATGACCAGCCCGATGCCGGGGGTGGCCGTGGCCAGGCCGTCGCCCTCAAGGACCGGCTCGGCCTCGGGCGCGGCGGGGGCGGGGTCGAAGTGGATCACGTCGCCGTGCACCTGGCGGCATTCGCACCAGCCGGTCAGGCCCAGGCGGTCGTGGAGCAGCCTGCGGTTCTGGCGCACCGCGTCCGGCTCGTCGCCGACCTCAAAGGAGAGATTGGCCGTGTCGTGGGGCGGCTCGCTCACCCCGCCGCGGCGCGAGGTAAAGGCGCAGCCAACGCTCGGGATGGCCGCGAACGGGAACGGAAAAAAGGCTATGGGCGCCATAATTCCTCTTCGGTGCAGACCACGTCCACGGGCATGTCCCAGGGCTGGACCGGCAGCTCGTCCACCAGCTGGAAGGCGTGGCCGATGCCGATGAGCAGGGGGCGGCCCATGGTCCCGGAGTCCAGCAGCCGGTCGTAGTAGCCGCCGCCGTAGCCCAGCCGGTAGCCGCGCCGGTCAAAGCAGACGCCGGGGATCAGGGCCAGGTCCGGGCTGCACGACTTGATGGCCGGGCATCTGGCTGCGTCAGGCTCCATCAGGGTGAAGGGACCGGGCGACAGCTCATCCTCGCAGGCCGCGCAGGCCAGGTCCATCTCGCCGTAGGCGTCGGGCCGACAGCGGGGCAGGAGCACCCGGCAGCCGCGCTGCCACAGCTCTTCCACCAGGGGGCGCACGTCCACCTCGCCGCGCATGGGCCAGTAGACCAGCACCTCGCGCGCCTGCCGCCACTCCGGCAGGGAGCGGATCAGGGCCGCCACGTCCTCGCCCGCCTCGCGCGTCTGTCCGGCGGTCAGCGTGCTCCGGCGGGCCAGCATCTCGCCGCGCAACCGTTTCTTGTCAATGTCACTCATGCGCGCATTATACCACGGGCCAGGGGCACAATCCAGCGGCGAATCAAGAATGTGGCTTTCTCGACATCTTTTCGTGATGCGCCCGCGACAGGCGGTCCAAATGCCCGCTTGGTTTTCGGGCCGTCTTGCTTTATCCTGATCCACATCCCTTGAAAAAAAGCCGGAGAGTACATGCCCGCCCATATCCTGGTCCTTGACGACGAAAAGAACTACCTGCTCATCCTCGAATCCATCCTGGAGGACGAGGGGTACAGCGTGACCACCCTGCCCGATCCGGAGATGGGCCTGGCCTACCTCGAGGAATCCGAGGTGGACATCATCCTGACGGACATGAAGATGCCCAAGCTCTCGGGACAGGACGTGCTCGAACACTGCAAGAAGAACTACCCGCACATCCCGGTGCTGATCATGACCGCCTACGGCTCCATCGAGGCCGCGGTGGAGGCCATGCGCATCGGGGCCTTTGACTACATCACCAAGCCGTTTGCCAACGAGGAGCTGCTCCTCTCCATCTCCAAGGCAGTGCAGTTCGCCGCCACCCAGCAGGAGAACATCCGCCTCAAGCGCGAGATCCGCGACCGATTCGGCAAGGGCAACATCATTGCCCGGGGCAAGGGCATGCAGCAGGTCATGGACATGGTGGACCGGGCCGCGCCCAGCCGCTCCACGGTGCTCATCCTCGGCGAATCAGGCACGGGCAAGGAGCTGGTGGCCCGCGCCATCCACACCTCGTCCCCGCGCCGCGACGAGCCGTTCATCACGGTCAACTGCATGGCGCTCAGCCCCGGCGTGCTCGAAAGCGAGCTGTTCGGCCACGAGAAGGGCTCGTTCACCGGGGCCATGGCCATGCGCAAGGGGCGGTTCGAGCAGGCCAACAAGGGCACCCTGTTCCTCGACGAGATCGGCGAACTGACGCCCGAGCTCCAGGTCAAGCTGCTGCGCGTGCTTCAGGAGCACCAGATCGAGCGCGTGGGCGGCACCGAGACATTCGACGTGGACATCCGCATCGTGGCCGCCACCAACAAGAATCTCCAGGAGGCGGTGTCGCGCGGCGAGTTCCGCGAGGATCTTTTTTACCGGCTCAACGTGGTCTCCATCTTTCTGCCCCCCCTGCGCGAGCGGCGCGAGGACATCCCGCTGCTGGCCGCCCACTTTCTCGACAAGTACACCAAGGAGAACCAGGTGGAGATCGCCGGGTTCACCGGCGCGGCCATGGACTACCTGACCGCCTACGAATGGCCGGGCAATGTCCGCCAGTTGGAGAACGTGGTGGAGCGGTGCACGGTGCTGGCCCGGTCTGACACCATCGACGCCGACGACCTGCCGCCCGAGATCAAGGACGAGGAGGCCCAGTTCAAGAGCGCGGTGGACCTGCTGCCATCCGAGCTGAACCTGGCCGAGACCATGGACAAGATCGAGGGCGCTCTGGTCAAGCGCGCCCTGGCCAGGGCGGACTTCATCCAGGTCAAGGCTGCCGAGATGCTCGGCCTCTCCAAGAGCAACCTGCAATATAAATTGAAGAAATACGACCTGATGGGCAAGGCGAAATAAGGGGAAGCAAAAGTGAAAATTGAACAGATTCACATCCGGAATTTCAGAGCATTTCGGAAGGTCACCTTTAAGGACCTGCCATCCTTTTGCGTTCTTCTCGGGCCGAATGGGTCGGGAAAATCCACGTTTTTCGATGTCATCGGCTTTCTCAAAGACTCGTTGCAACATAATGTGCGACAAGCCTTACAAAAAAGGGGAGGCTTTAAAGAAGTCGTAACCAGAGGGCACGGCGGTGAAGCCATCCTTATCGAAATCAAATTCAGAATGCCCATTGGTGGCAAGGAAAGGCTCGTAACCTATCATTTGCAGATCGGGTATGACAGTGAACTCAACCGGCCCGAAGTGACCAGAGAAATTTTGAGATACAAGAGAGGCAGAAACGGCAAGCCGTACCATTTTCTGGAATTTGCCAAAGGGTCAGGCTACGCGGTCACAAACGAGGAGGACTTCGACAAAGAGGAGGAAGCTCTGGAGCGCGAGTGGGAGCAACTTGAAGCCCCGGATATTTTAGCCATCAAAGGCGTAGGTCAGTTCCAGAGGTTCAAAGCCGCAAGCGCCTTCCGGCAATTGATCGAAAGCTGGCATGTTTCGAATTTTCACATAAATGATGCTCGCGGCAGCAAGGATGCAGGCGTTGCCGAACATCTTTCCACAACCGGCGACAACCTTCAGCTGGTTGCACAGCATATTTACGACAATCATCCTGATGTATTCTCGCGCATACTTGGCAAAATGCGCGAACGTGTCCCCGGAATCAAAAATGTTGAAGCGACGGATACGCCTGACGGAAGAATTGTCCTCAAATTTCAAGATGGCTCATTCGCCGACCCTTTTGTGGATCGCTACGTTTCCGACGGCACCATCAAGATGTTTGCGTACCTCGTGTTGCTCTATGATCCAAAGCCGCACCCGCTCCTGTGTGTGGAAGAACCGGAGAACCAGCTCTACCCGATGCTTCTTGGTGAACTTGCCGAGGAGTTTGAAGAATATGCCCGGAGAGGTGGGCAAGTGTTCGTGACAACCCACTCTCCGGATTTTCTCAACGCGGTCCCGCTTGCCAGCATCTTCTGGCTTGAGAAGAACGAGGGAGTCACCACGGTTTTCAAAGCCGGGGAAATCGAGCAGTTGGTGAAGCTCGTTGAAGAAGGAGATCTCCCCGGTTATCTTTGGAAAGAAGGCTTATTCAGGACGGATATCTGATGGCCCGGCTCATATTCATGCTCGAAGAAGAGTCCATGGTCCGCTGTCTGAAAGGATTACTTCCTCGCCTTTTGCCGGGCTCCCTGGAGGGACGAGACTACCTTTTCATCTCCCACGACGGAAAGCAGCACCTGGAAAAATCTCTTCCGAGAAAACTCAGAAGCTGGAATTATCCAGATGACCTTTTTGTTATACTGCGGGACCAGGACAGCGGCGACTGCAAAACGATCAAACAGCACCTGGTCAATCTGTGTGAACAGTCAGGCAGGCAAGCCTCGTTGATCCGTATAGTCTGCCGGGAATTGGAGTCATGGTACATTGGGGACCTCGCTGCTGTTGCTGCTGCGTTCCATAAGCCCAAATTGGTCAAGAACCAAAGCAAGGCAAAATTCTCAGAGCCGGACAAGCTTGGGTCTCCGGCCACAGAGTTGAAGAAACTTGTCCCAAACTACATGAAGAAGAGCGGATCTTCTCTCATCGGGCAAGAACTATCCCTTGAGCCGAATGCCAATATGTCCAGGAGCTTTCAGGCTTTCATTTCTGGAATCAGGCGCATAGCCCAAGGATAGCATGCTGCTCCTCGACGCCCCTTATGTGTCGGAGTATTTGTGCGAGACCGCCGCGCGGCTGGGCCAGCCTGTGCTGGATACGGACCGAGCGCGGGCCGTGGTCTGCGACAGGGCGGCGCGGGACCGGCTGCTTTTCGTCGATCAGGCGGAGCTGGCCCGGCGGATTGTCGCGGGCGAGCGGGTGCTGGCCAATTCCGAGAACTCGCTTGATCTGGTCCTGGCGGCTGCCGAGGGCAGCGATCTGGCCCGGCAGATCGAGGTGTGCAAGGACAAGGCGCGTTTTCGGGAGGTCACGGCCTGCCTGTACCCGGACTATCGCTTTGCGCGGGTGACGGCGGAAGGGCTGGGAGCGTTCGACCCGGCAGGGTTTCCCAAGCCGTTCGTGATCAAGCCCTCGCGCGGATTCTTCAGCCTCGGCGTGCATGTGGTCTGTTTGGACAGCCAGTGGCCCGCCACGGCGGCGGCCCTTGAGCGCGAACGGGCGACCATGAACGCCCAGTATCCCGAAAGCGTGGTGGACGCGGGCGAGTTCATCGTCGAGGCGGCCATCCAGGGCGAGGAATACGCCATTGACGTGTATTTCGACGCCAAGGGCGAGCCTGTGGTTACCAACATCCTGCATCACCGCTTCGCCTCGGAAGATGACGTGTCGGACCGGCTCTACTACACCTCGCCGCAGATCGTCCGGACGTGGCTCGGCCCGTTCACCGAGGCCGCCCGCCGTATCGGCCTGGCCTGCGGGTTTCATGATTTTCCCATGCATCTGGAGGTGCGGGTGGGCGCGGACGGGGCGATCCTGCCCATTGAGGCCAACCCCCTGCGCTTTGCGGGCTGGTGCGTGGCCGACATCACGGCTCATGCCTGGGGATTCAACCCCTACGAGTGCTACCTTGCCGACACCCGGCCCGACTGGCCGGCCATTCTGGATGCCAAAAGCGCCGCCGGAGAGGGCGACGCGGTCCACGCCATGGTCATCGGCGATCTGCCGTCCGCCATGGACGGCGCAACGATCACGCGGGTGGATTATGACGGGTTCGCGGCCCTGTTCGACACCGTGCTGGAGCTGCGGCGCATGGACTACACGGCCTACCCGGTCTTTGCCTTTGTCTTTGCCAAGGCGGCCTCGGACCGCATGGACAGGCTGGCCGCCATGACCGGGGCGGACTTCACGCCGCTGATCACCACGGCATAGCGGTCTGAGCGGGCGCGGACCGTCTAGTGCTGGCGGTAGTCTTCGGGCAGATCGATGACGCCGCCGGTCTGCTCGTACCAGCGCATGAAGGCGTCCACGCAGGTGGGGCAGAGCTGTCTGCCGCGCTCCTCGCGGATGATGTCCACGGCCACGGGCCTGGGCATGGAGTCGCGGTAGGGCCGTTCCGCAGTCACGGCTTCAAAAACATCGGCCACCGAGATGATGCGCGCCTTGAGGGGGATGGCCTCGCCAGCCAGCCCGTCGGGATACCCATTGCCGTCCCACCGCTCGTGGTGGGAGGTGGTCACCTCAAGGATGTCGTGCAGGCTCTCGATGGGGCGCAGGATGTCGGCCACCACATTGGAGTGGGCCTTGACATGGTCGTACTCCGTGTCGCTCAGGGAGTCCTTCTTGAGCAGCACGTCGTCGCGCACGCCGATCTTGCCCAGGTCGTGGAGCCTGCCCACGAGCAGCAGTCGGTCCAGCTCCGCCGGGGTAAAGCCGAGCTCCCTGCCGATGCCCACGGCAATGAGCGCCACCCGCTCGGAGTGGCCGCGAGTCAGGCTGTCGCGCGCCTCCAGGGCCTGGACCAGACTGGCGATGGCCGAGAGGGTCAGCCGGTGCTCCATCTGGAGCCGCTCCTTTTCCTCCAGCAGCAGCCGGAAGTTGGACGAGAAGATTTCCTCGATGACCGTCGAGAGTTGGGTCACGGAAAAGGGCTTGATCAGGAACGAGGCCGCGCCGCCGCGCAGGAGGCGGCGCATGATCGCCTTGTCGCCCATGGTGGACATGACGATGACCGGGATGGTGGAGAATTGGGAGCCCTTCAGGGCGCGGCACAGCTCGAAACCGTCCATCTCGGGCATCATCAGGTCGGTAATGATCAGGTCGGGCCGGAAATCGGCCAGCATCTCCAGGGCCTCGCGCCCGTTGACCGCAGTTCGGACCGCAAATCCGTTCTCGGTCAGGCCCACGCGCAGGAAGAGGCGGATGCTTGAGGAATCGTCCACCACCAGCACCTTGCTGCCGGTCAGGAAGTTGCGGGCGCGGACGATGTCCTTGATGCGCTCGATGCCCTCCATGATGTCGCCGCCCTTGGCCAGGTAGGCGTCGGCCCCCACGCGAAATCCCTGCTCCACGAACTCGTCCGTGTCGCGGGAGGAAAGGATGATGATGGGGATTGACGAGGTCTTGAACTCGCCCTTGAGTCGCTTGCACAGCTCAAAGCCGTCCATTCTGGGCATGTCCACGTCGGTGATGATCAGGTCGAAGTCGCCCTCGACGGCCTTGCCCAGCCCGTCCTCGCCGTCCACGGCCAGGGTTACGGCAAACCCGGCGGCGGTCAGGTGTTTTTCCATGGCATAGCGGACAGAAACCGAGTCATCGACCACGAGAATCCGCTGCTGTCCTTCGGTGTCGCCCTTGTCTGCTAGGGTGGTGTTCATCGAGCGCTGTCCTCCGCTTGGCGCGATACCCGGTAGGTCCGCCGCATACAATTATATTGCTTCGACATCATCGTCATACTACCCTTCTTCGTCGTGGACAACCCAATTGCACGTTATATCGCGGCCCTGCTCGAATCCGGGGACATGGCCCGCCAAGTCGCCCATCACCGGATTGTGGAGGGCGCCGAGGCGCGCCACGCAACCCCGCGCCATCCCTGGTCCGCCGCCATGGGGAGCGCCCTGTCGCTCCACGGCATCGAGATTCTCTACGCGCATCAGGCCCAGGCCGTGGACCACGCCCGTGCCGGGCACCATGTGGTGGTGGCCACGCCCACGGCCAGCGGCAAGTCCCTGTGCTACAACCTGCCGGTCCTGGACCACTGCCTGGCCGATCCCGAGGCCAAGGCCCTGTATCTCTTCCCTCTCAAGGCCCTGGCCCAGGACCAGCTCAAGGGGTTCAACGAGCTGGCCGGGCTGCTCCCCGTTGGGCCGGACCAGGGCGGGCGCAGGCCCACGGCGGCCATCTACGATGGCGACACCTCGCCCCATTTTCGCAAGAAGATCCGCAACGCGCCGCCCAGCGTGATCATGAGCAACCCGGAGATGGTCCATTTGTCCATGCTCCCCCACCACGCGGCCTGGGCCGAGTTCCTGTCGGGTCTGAGTTATGTGGTGGTGGACGAGGTTCACACCTACCGCGGGGTCATGGGCTCGCACATGGCCATGGTCTTTCGCCGGCTGTTGCGTTTGTGCGAATACTACGGGGCGCGGCCCACCTTCATCTTCTGCTCGGCCACCATCGGCAACCCGGTGGCCCTGTGCCGGATGCTGACCGGCCTTGAGGTGCATCCGGTCCTTGAATCCGGCGCGGCCAGGGGGTTGCGGCACATGCTCTTCATCAACCCCGAGGGCTCGCCCGCCCAGGCGGCCATCCAGCTACTCCGCTCGGCCCTGGCCCGCGATATGCGCACCATTGTCTACTGCCAGTCGCGCAAGCTGACCGAGCTGATCGCCCTGTGGGCCGCCGAGCGCAGCGGGCAGTACCGGGAGCGCATCTCGGCCTACCGGGCCGGGTTCCTGCCCGAGGAGCGGCGCGAGATCGAGGCCCGGATGGCCTCGGGCGAGCTTCTGGCCGTCATCTCCACCTCGGCTCTGGAGCTTGGCATCGACATCGGCGGGCTCGACCTGTGCATCATGGTCGGCTACCCCGGCTCCATCATGGCCACCCAGCAGCGCGGGGGCCGGGTGGGCCGCACTGCGCGCGACAGCGTGGTCGCCCTGGTGGCCCAGGAGGACGCCCTGGACCAGTATTTCATGCGTCATCCCGAGGATTTCTTCGCCCGCCCGCCTGAATCGGCCATGCTCAACCCCTACAACCCGGTGATCATGGACCGCCACCTGATCTGCGCCGCGGCAGAGCTGACCCTGCGCCGGGGCGAGACCTTCCTGCGCGAGGAGCCTGTGGGCACAAGGGTGGATCAGCTGGTGGCCGCGGGCCATCTGTTTGAGGTGGCCGGAACCACGACCGGGCCCACGACCAGGCCCAGAACCGGGCCTGGGTCCGAGCCGTCGGGCGAGATCATCACCAGCCACAAGCACCCCCATCGCGACGTGGACCTGCGCGGGGCCGGGCGGTCCATGCACATCGAGGACATCACGGGCTTGGATTCCGAAGGCGGCGAAGGGGGCAAAAGGCCGGTCATCGGAACCCTCGACGCCCACCGCGCCTTTCGCGAGGCGCATCCGGGCGCGGTCTATCTGCACCGGGGCCAGACCTATGTCATCGACGACATGGACATGGGCACCATGGCCGTGCGCGCCCGGCGCGCCAGGGTGGGCTACTACACCCGCCCGCGCGGCAGCAAGGACACGGAGATCCTCGAAGTGCTCGGCACCAGGGCGTGCTTTGGCACCCGCGTCCACTTTGGCCGCCTCAAGGTCACCGAGCAGGTCACGGGCTATGAGAAACGGGCCGTGCGCGGCGGCAAGCTGCTGGGCATCACCCCGCTCGACCTACCGCCGCTGCGTTTTGAGACCGAGGGGCTCTGGTTCGAGATTCCCCACGCGGTGCGCACCCGGTGCGAGGAGGAATACCTGCACTTCATGGGCGGCATCCACGCCTTTGAGCATGCGGCCATCGGCATGCTGCCACTTTTGGTCATGACCGACCGCAACGACCTGGGCGGCATCTCCACCCCCATGCACCCCCAGGTGGAAGGCCCGGCGGTCTTCATCTACGACGGCATGCCCGGCGGCGCGGGGCTGACCCGCCAGGCCTTTGAGCAGGCCGACGAGCTGTTGCTGACCACCCTGCGCACCATCGACGAATGCCCGTGCGAGCTGGGCTGTCCGTCCTGCGTCCACTCGCCCAAGTGCGGCTCGGGCAACCGGCCCATCGACAAGCGCGCCGCCCGGTTCGTGCTTCAGTCCATCCGCACCGGCGACCCGCTGACCACCGCCATCAAGGAGATCGACATGCCTCTGTCTGGACCTCTTTTCGACCACGGAGTCACCCGGCCCGCGCCCAGGCGCTACGGGGTCATCGACATCGAGACCCGCTTCTCTGCCGACGAGGTGGGCGGCTGGGGCCGGGCCGACCGCATGGGCGTGTCCGTGGCCTGTGTCTGGGACGCGGGTGAGTGCGCCATGTTCGACTTCGGCCAGGACGACCTCGACGCGCTGGTGGCCCGGTTGCAGCAGTTCGACCTGGTCATCGGCTTCAACCACGTCAAGTTCGACTACGCCGTGCTTGGCGGCCTGCACCCTTTCAAGTTCCGCAGCCTGCCCAATCTCGATCTGCTGGCGGAGATCAACACCCGGCTCGGCTACCGGGTCAGCCTCGACAACACGGCCCAGGCCACCCTGAATGTGGGCAAATCCGCCGACGGCCTGATGGCGCTCAAGTGGTGGAAGGAGGGTCGGCTCGACCTGATCACCGAATACTGCCGCAAGGACGTGGCGGTGACCCGCGACCTCTACCTCCATGGCCGCGAGCACGGCCATATCTTCTTCACCAACAAGGCGGGCCAGAAGGTCAGGCTGCCGGTGGACTGGTAGTTAGCTGTCGGGTGTCAGGGAGAGCTTGTCAAATCCGTTTGAACAGGGTAAACTTCGGGTAACTGATCAGAAGTGTACTTTGCCAATTCCCACGGACGGGAAGCGGAAAACCACGGGTCCCTCTGGAGAGAGCGCGGCGCGGCAGGAGAAGCGAGAGCCACAGGCTTGAGCGGATCGTGCTCCGAGCCGCAGGGATGGCCGGGCTGCGAAACAACGCGCCGCGGCCTTTTTTCATGGGAAAAGGCCGGGCCGATGCAGGGGGAGCCGTGCGGATCACATCCCACGCCTCGGAGCAATACCGAACCAACGCCGCAGCGGCCACAAGCCGGGGCGAGGAGGCAGTCACCCCGGTCCAGGCCCAGGCCCAGACCCTGGCCACGGTGACCACCACCGCCTTTGGCTTTCGCCTGGGCGGGTTCGGGCTGGACTACGAGTCGTCCAGCACGGTGCTCAATCCCTCCCTTTCGTTTGAGGCGCGCCGCTCCCGCCAGCAGGCCGCCGCCTTCTCGGCCCAGGCCGAGGTCACCTCCCTGCGCGCCCAGGTGGGCGTGGAGGGGGCTGACTATCGCACTCTGCCTGTCACGGCTGAGGCATCGGTTGGCACCCCTTCTTTGGCCCGCGTCAAATCCGCCCTGGCCGCCTATGCCCGCTGCGCCCAGGAGCCCCTCCTGCCGCCCGGCACCATGCTCGCCGCAGTGGTCTGACATCCCCCCATCAGCCGGGGGATGACGACGGGGTGGACATGCCCAGGAAAATATGCTCTCCAGTGGCAAACGGAAAAGCAAGGCAGACCCCATGGATAGCATGAAGAATATACGCCGGTATCAAGGGGCCGTGGACCGCGGCATGTGGGAGCGGCTCAACGGCCACAAGGCACTCGCCATCTGGTTCACCGGCCTTTCGGGCGCGGGCAAGTCCACCATTGCCCACGAGGTGGAAAAAACGCTGTTCGACAGGGGCATGCGCGTCAAGGTCTTTGACGGCGACAACGTCCGCCACGGGCTGTGCGGCGACCTGAGCTTCTCCCTGGAGGCCAGGGCCGAAAACACGCGCCGCATCGCGGAAATGGTCAAGCTCTTCCTGGAGAACGGCACCATCTGCCTGTGCGCCTTCATCTCGCCGTTGCGCGCCGACCGGCTGCGGGTGCGGGAGATCGTCGGGGCCGGGGATTTCCACGAGGCCTTTGTCTCCTGCCCGGTGGGCGAGTGCGAGCGGCGCGACACCAAGGGCTACTACCGGCTGGCCCGCGAGGGCAAGATCAAGAACTACACCGGCGTGTCCGCCCCCTACGACGCCCCGCTTGACCCGGAACTGCTGCTGGAAACGGAAAAAATGAGCATCCGGGACAGTGTCGAGGCGGTGGTGGCCTACATCCTGAAGACCTCGGCCTTGTAGGGTCATCCTGGTCGCGCCTGTTATTCTCGTCTGCCCGGCGTCTGCCCGGTTCTCCCTTCCTTGCTTGCCAAAGCGCGCCGCAGTGCGCACTATGGACCCCGGCTACGCAAGCGAGGAAACACCACCATGAAATCAGTACAGGCACAGATCAAGGGCATGCACTGCGCGGCATGCTCCGGGCGCATTGAGCGCGCCGTGGGGGCCATGGACGGCGTGGACGCGGTCTCCGTCAACCTGGCCTCGGAAACCATGGACCTGACCTACGATCCAGAAGGCACGACCCTGGAGGCCGTGGCCGGGCGCGTCAGGGAGCTCGGCTTTGAGGCGGATTTCCCGGTTGCGACCACGGCATCACCGGGCCTTGATGAGCTGAAGCTCGACATCGGGGGCATGCACTGCGCGGCCTGCTCGGCCCGCATCGAGCGCGTGACCGGCAAGCTGCCGGGCGTCAGTTCGGCCTCGGTCAATCTGGCGTCGGGCGCGGGTTCCTTTGTCTTTGACCCGGCCCGGATCTCGCGCCGCGACATCCGCCAGGCCATTGCCGACGCCGGGTTCACCACCCAGGCACGCTCCGAGACCTTCACCCTGTTCCAGACCCGGCGCCGGGAGGCGCAGGAGCGGCTGGCCGCGCAAAAGCGCGAATTGATCCCGGCTTTTCTCTTTGCCCTGCCCCTGCTCGTCCTCTCC
Source organism: Pseudodesulfovibrio aespoeensis Aspo-2 (assembly GCF_000176915.2). Taxonomy (NCBI): domain Bacteria; kingdom Pseudomonadati; phylum Thermodesulfobacteriota; class Desulfovibrionia; order Desulfovibrionales; family Desulfovibrionaceae; genus Pseudodesulfovibrio; species Pseudodesulfovibrio aespoeensis. The sequence goes on along the minus strand of NC_014844.1, from coordinate 3,402,935 downwards.
ATGGGCCACATGTGGGGCATGCCCCTGCCCGGCTGGCTCGACCCCATGCGCGCGCCCCTGACCTTTGCCCTGGTTCAGCTGGGGCTGACCCTGCCCGTTGTCTGGTCGGGCCGCAACTTTTACCTCCAGGGCATCCCGGCCCTGCTGCGCGGCGGGCCGAACATGGACTCGCTGGTGGCCATTGGCACAGGCTCGGCCTTTCTCTATTCGCTGTGGAACACGGCGGCCATGTTCGTCGCGCAGCAGGAGGCCATGGTGCATCTGGCCATGGACCTTTACTACGAGTCCGCAGCCGTGCTCATCGCCATGATCTCGCTGGGCAAGTATTTCGAGACCCGCTCCCGGCTCAAGACCTCGGACGCCATCCGCGCCCTGATGCAGCTCGCCCCGGACACGGCCACCCTGATCCGCGACGGGCAGCAGGTGACCATCCCGGTGGACGAGGTGGAGCCGGGCGACACCCTGCTGGTCAAGCCGGGCGAACGCATCCCGGTGGACGGCGAGGTGGCCGATGGCCGCTCCAGCGTGGACGAGTCCATGCTCACGGGCGAGTCCATGCCCGTGGGCAAGGCAATGGGCGACCCGGTGGCCGGGGGCACCCTGAACACCTTTGGCGCGCTGACGGTCACGGCCCGTCGCGTGGGCCAGGACACCATGCTGGCGCGCATTATCCGCATGGTCCAGGAGGCCCAGGGGTCCAAGGCCCCCATCGCCAATCTGGCCGACCGCATCAGTTTTTATTTCGTGCCCGCAGTCATGCTGCTGGCCGTGGCCTCCGGGCTGGCGTGGTATTTTGTCGGCGGGGCGGGCTTTCCGTTTTCCTTGCGCATCTTCGTGGCCGTGCTGGTCATTGCCTGCCCCTGCGCCATGGGGTTGGCCACGCCGGTGTCGATCATGGTCGGCACGGGCCGGGGCGCGCAGCTCGGCGTGCTCATCAAGTCGGGCCGCGCCCTGCAGGAAGCGGGCAAACTCGACACCGTGGTCTTTGACAAGACCGGCACCCTGACCCATGGCCGTCCCGAACTGGCGGCCGTGACCATGGTCCGGGGCACCATGGCCCGGACCGAGGCCGTGTACCTGGCCGCCGCCGCCGAGAGCAGCAGCGAGCATCCCCTGGCCCAGGCCATCATGCGCCACGCCCGCGAGCTCAAGCTTGAGCCGCCCGCGCCCGACGGGTTCGAGGCCGTGCCGGGCAAGGGCATTCGGGCGGTCATCGGCTACCGGACCGTGCTCATCGGCAACCGGGAGTTCATGGAGGACAACAGGATCGCCCTGGACGACGACCAGTTCGCGGTGGACGCCATCAAGCACTACGCGGACCAGGGCGCGACCGTGGTCTACTTTGCCAGCGAGAACAAGTTCAACGCCCTCTTCGCCATTGCCGATGCCATGCGCGATGAGACGCCGGAGGTGATCGCCAGCCTGAAGCAATCCGGGCTGAACCCGATCATGCTCACCGGCGACAACGAGGCCACGGCCCGGGTGGTGGCTGCGCGGGCGGGCATCGACACGGTCATCGCCGGGGTGCTGCCCGACCGCAAGGCCGCCGAGATCGAGCGGCTCCAGGCCGAGGGGCGCACGGTAGCCATGGTCGGCGACGGCATCAACGACGCCCCGGCCCTGGCCCTGGCCGACATCGGCGTGGCCATGGGCTCTGGCATCGACGTGGCTGTCGAGTCCGGCGATGTGGTGCTCATCAAGAGCGACCTGCGCGCCCTGCTCACGGCCCTGAATCTGTCGCGGGCCACCATGACCAATATCAAGCAGAACCTGTTCTGGGCCTTTGCCTTCAACGTCATCGGCCTGCCCGTGGCCGCAGGACTGCTGCACATTTTCGGCGGGCCGACCCTCAATCCCATGATCGCGGGCACGGCCATGGCCATGAGCTCGGTCACGGTGGTCAGCAACGCCCTGCGGCTGCGCTTCTTCAAGGGCTGACCGGGACTGGTTCCGCGAAAGAATCCAGGGCCGACGGGTGCGATTGCATCTGTCGGCCCTGATTTTTTTACAGCTATGGGGCGAGGGTGATCAGGGCGCCGTAGAAGAATTCGTTGAGCGGGGAATCGGGCGGGGTGGTCCATTCGGTTTGGAGGGCCGCGCCGGGGTGCGCGGCCAGGAAGGTGCGCACAAGTCCCTGGTTCTCGTCCGGGTTGAGGGTGCAGGTGACCACGGCCAGGGTGCCGCCGGGGCGGGCCTGGATGGCGGCGTTGTCCAGGATCTCGGTCTGGAGCCTGACCAGGTCGTCGAGGTCGCGCGCGGTGCGCTTCCACTTGGTGTCCGGCCTGCGCGAGAGCACGCCAAGGCCGGAGCAGGGCAGGTCCAGGAGCACGGTGCCGGGCTGGCGCGGCGGCGTGGCCGTGGCCGCGTCGGCCTCGAAGGTGGTCACTTCGGGCAGCTCGCGGCTCAAGGCGGCCAGCCGTCCCCGGTGGATGTCCGAGGCAAAGGTGTCGATGTTCTTTTCGCGCAGGATGCGGGTCTTGCCGCCGCGCCCGGCACAGGCGTCCCAGACCGGCTCTGGCCAGGCTGCGGGGGAGAGCCGCTCGATGACCTGCCGGGCGGCAAAGGATTGCCGGGCCAGGGGCGGACGCGGCTCATCCTCGAAGGAAGTGCCGGGCGGCAGGGCAAAGCTCATGCCCTCGATGTCCAGGACTTCGGGCAGGGCGGCCAGATCGGCGTACAATTCGTCCGCCTCGGGATGGCCGAAGAGGTTGATGCCCAGGGCGGGCGGGTTGAGCTGGGCCTTGAGATAGGCCAGGGTGTCGGCTTCGCCGTAGGCGTGCCGCCACATGTCGGCCAGCCACTGGGGGCAGGAATACCAGCGGGTCAGGAACTCCGGGCCAGAGGCGTCCTTGCGGTAGAAATCGGGATCGTGGGCTGTCTCGCCCAGCTCGGCCACGCGGCGCAGGACCGCGTTGAACAGGCCGGAGAGGCGCGTCCCAGGCTTGGTCTTGGAGAACTCCACGGCCCAGTCCACGCTGGCGTAGGCCGGAACCTTGTCGAGAAAGATCATCTCGTAGGCGGCCACGCCCATGGCCAGCCGCATCTTGGGCGGCAGTTTGCCGGGGTCCTGGAGAAAGCGCGACAGGACGTATTCCACCCGCCCCTTGTGGCGCAGATATCCGTAGGCGATCTCGGTGGCCAGCCCAGTGTCGCGCGGATCGGTCGGTTTGGCGGACAGGGCCGTATCAAGGGTGGCCTGGATGTCGTGTCCGGAGAAGAGGCAGTGCGAGAGCGCCTCAAGGGCGATGCGTCTGGCCGGGGGGAGCGGTTTGGGTGTATGCTGATTCATGCCCTGTCATACGCTCTGCGGCCCCGGCGCGCAAGAAACGAAACAGGACCATGCCCTCAGGGCCGGTCAAAAGTTTTCAAACACGTCGAGCAGTTCGTCGTCGATGCTCTCCGGGTCCGGGGCATTGAGCTGCACGAGGCGGTGCAGGAAGGTGAAACTCAGGTCGTCCATCTCGGTGAAGGCCATGGCCGCCTCGTCGCCCTTGCACCGCCTGATGACACCGTTCACCACGATGCGCACGCCCGCGGACAGGGGCAGGTGCAGCTCGCACTGGGTGCCCTCGTCGCAGTCGCCGCACCCGGCCAGGAGCGCGCCCTTGAGGCTGATGTTCCTGGTCCTGACCGGCATGACCACTTCGCCCACGGTCACATAGGCCTCGAATCCTGCATCCACCCGTGTGTTCCGACGCTTGTCTCGTGACATGGCTTGCTCCTCCATGCTGCATGCATAGCAAAGATTGGGGCGGATTCAAAGGGAAGTAGTGGTAACCCAAGGGATGCGACAGAATAAGGATAGACCGACATACCTATTCGCCCGGAAGTCTGCAGGCAGGGATCAGGAGATGCCGCCCTGGCCGCGGATGACCCGTTGGTCGCGCAACAATACACGAGGAACCATGAGAAGAAGGGGCAGCAACCATTTCATGGCATACAGGAGTGGCTCCAACCAGAATCGGCGAGGGTGGTATTGTTCGACCCCGGACACCATGGCGACATGCGGTTTGGCGTATATCGACACAATCCCTTCAACAGCATTCGAAGGGTATTTGCTCCTTACCAAGTCGAGGTTGTTTCGAGCGTCATCCAGAGTTCCTTCGATGACAACGCCGTAATCCGGGTCCAGGATCATGTGCCGCCCCTGCGTAAGCGCCACCATGACATGCCCGTCCATGACGAGAATGTTTGCATCCAGGCCGTTCTTGTGGAGCAGTTCGCTCAGGATGATCGATTGTTGTGAGCACAGTCCAACCCCGCGTTCAATGGCCTTGTCGGCATCGACAAACTCCCATTGCTCGAACGAAGGGATGAAATGTTTGAGGGCGTAAATGATCCAGTTTTCCCAGATTGGAAGAGAGACGTGATAAGCTTCGGCCTTGGGCAAGTCCCATGAATGAAGGATGCCGAGGTGGACAAGGCTCGTCATGCGTTTGGCATACTCAGTATCTGATTCGTTTGTCCTGCGCTGCATTTCCTGGTGAAAGGTCTCCAGGGAGATGGGTGTTTTCAGGGCTTCGGAGCGCAGACCATGGAATGACCCGAAAAGGTTGGTGGCGAAAAGCAATGCCCCGCAGAGGAAAAGAACTCCGAACAAGCGTTTTGTCATCGGCTGCCGGAACCTTGACCGAGCAGATCCCGAAAAGCGGCATGCACCTTGTCCTTTCCGAGTCGGTTGATGCCGAATTCACCAAAACACAGTGCGAGCTCCTCTTTAAGGAAGTCGTCAGGGCCCAGTCGTTCTTTTGTGGGTGTTTCCCTGTAGTTGTCCAGTTCGAATTCAACGCATTTGCCATCACCTTTGGGGTGAATGTTGCAAGTGGTTTTTGTCTGATTGCGGTAGACGGTGACAAACCACTCCCTGGCGATGTCCGAGGGTTGCGTGAAGGTGAATGTGGTTTGCTTCACAGGCGCGGCAAGGAGGTCTGATGCCAGGGGGTTGATAGTGGCTCCGGGAGCGAAGTAGTTCAGGATGGTTTGGGTCACATCAATCGTCTCGGCTGGCCTGTCGTCAATTCCTGGCATCACATCCCCAAAGAACAGCACAGGGGTTTTGGCTACGGTTTCCTGGGGATGATACCCGTACCAGAGCCGCCCGTCCGCATAGCTGGTGCCGTGATCTGCCGTGATCAGGACAAGGGTGTCGTCAAGGAGACCCTTTTCCCGCGCCTCATCCAGAAAGCGAGCGAGATTGTCCTCAAGCGAGGCAGCAACTTGTCGGGAGTGTTCGCGAATCGAGGTTACAAGAGTCTCGTCTTCCGGGGGATAGCGGTATCCGTTATTCCGCGCCCGGCCAATGGAGCCTTTCACCTCCAGCTCGTCAGAGTCCCATGCTACGGGCAGGTCTGCACTTCCTGTTGCCCACGAATAGTGGAAGATAAGCGCGCTTCTTGCCGACTTGCGCGCGAGTTTTTCCATCTCTGGAATGAGCAGGCTGTTGAACACACTTCCTCTAACTTTTCGGGGGGCAAGCCCTGGAACGGTGCGCGATATGAGCCATGGCCGGATGTCGTTGCCAAGATTGGCCTCCAGGGTCGGGCCGCGGGTGACAATGAAGTAGTCGAGGCCGAGCTTGTCCAGAAGTCCTGAGTGGTGCGGGAGTGCGAACAGGCTGCGGAAGCCCGAGTATGCGGTGACCCTCCCCGAAGAATTCTCCGGCATTCCGTTGCGGTGGTAGAAGATGCCACGAACCGCGACGTCACGCTTTTGGAGTTCATTGATGAGATTGGGATCGGCGTCCATGGCGTCTTCAATTACCATTTTGTACGGATCAAGGTAGGAAAAAGTGTCCGATTGCTTTCCTCTGTAGAGGATGCCGAAGTACCCATTGGTCCAGACCGCGTTCGACCGGACATTGGTGAATACCCGTGCCTTTGGCAGACTGCTGGGAAGTGATGGGGCTCCAGTGGCGAAAGTGGGGGATAGGGAGGTCGGCCACCCGTCGAGGATGATGAGTACGAGGCGCTTCGGTTGCCCGCTATGACCAGTTGGCGGCATGGCAAGGGCCAAGGCCGCCAGGGCCAGAGTGAAGGGCATGACCCAGTTGGCGGCTGTTTGGGTCCGTTTCAATATATCGTCCCTTGTCCTTGATCTGGTGATGCACATCCAGAAAAAGGCAAGGAGAAGCGGCCAGAAGATGACCCAGAGGAATTCCGGGTATGCGAATGAAGTGAACTTGAAGAGGAGGTATTTGCCTCTGACGGTGAGCAGGAAGGCTGAATCGATGAGGGCTAGACCGAGAAAAATCGGCGTTGCTGCCAGCAGGGCCGCCAGCAGTGTTTGCAGTGCGGATATGGTTCCCTCAGTGCTTTTGACGACAATACGCAGTGCCAACCCCACTGCTGCCAGGACAACCAGAAAGACTGGGGTCAGGGTGAGTATGATGGTCGTTATACTGCGGGCGTCGCTCATGAAGAAGAGAATATCTCCGGAGAGAGCAAAAAAAGAAAAGGAAAGGGCCAGGGAGATTGAGAAGAGAAGCGAGACGACTGCTAACCATTTTTTGTGCATAAAAGCAGCTTCCTGGTTGGCCTGTCCGAGTCCATCACGGAGATCGTGGGGAAATGCTTTTTCAGGGCGCACATGACATCCTCAAACGAGTACCGTATGTCTCGCCCTGCACCGATGAGATCGTTATTCTGATCGTCCATATCCACGAATTCGAAAAGAAGATGCTTGGTGGATAACTGTGAAAACATGCGGCTGATGCGTTCAAACGACTGACGCCCAGGGATGTGAAGATGGTGCATCAGGGCGAGGGCAAACACCATTTCTGATTGTGCGCGCTTGAAGAGTGGAGGGTATTGGCTCCCCATGAATCCGAAGGAAGGCGTTGGGCAGAGTAGATCGGCGACGACAGGGGTTATCTCAAGGTTGTTTTGCCTTGCGTAATGGTAAAGCTTGTTGATGCTCGCCTCGCTCGAATCGACGGACATGACCCTGGCTCCCTTTTGGGCAGCCAGCACGGAAAACGCTCCTGTGTTGCATCCGGCATCAAGCACGCTTGCCGGGGCAAGGCGATCCAGGACTTCGCCCACGAGGGAGAGTTTCTTTCCTGTGTCGAAGAGGGGGTCGATTTCTCTGTAATATTGGGACCAGATGTCTTCCTTTGTTGAAAAGTCGAAGGCGTCGAGCCGTTTTTCAAGCCCCCTGCAAAAGCGCGAGAAAAGCGCCTCTGGGATAGGTCTTTCGGAAAGTGCCCTGTGCTTTAACTTGCGCTGAAGAGACTGGCGGTTCTTGACTCGACTCGAAATAAAAAATCCGAGCGCTTGTCCCGGATGGGACGCCTTGTAGCCTGTCGAGGTATTGTTCCAGAAACTTTCGAAAGAGATACCGCCAATGTTGTTATACAAGAAGTCCCTTGCCACATTTCCCTTGCCTTGCGTGGCTAGGGCCAGGGGGCGCAGGAAAAAAGCGTGAAATTGCTCCAGGGCTGGCCAGACAAGTCCGGGTTTTCTTGGAGCGATAGAGGTCAGATCCAGGAAGACAGGGGTTGCTCCGTTGAAAAGTATGTTCCACGGGTAGGCGTCCTGAAGCGTGGCGTTGACGGAAAAAGCCGTCTTCAACATGGATACGGTGAGTCGTGCAGCGTCCAGCAGCATGGCAGGGCACCATTCGACGCAGTATGTTTCTGGTTCAATCCTCTCGTGCTGAATGATAAAGGCGACATCCGGGAGTTCCAGGACAACCTCGGAGAGGCTGCTTGCAACCAGCCCGTTGTCCATGAAACGCTCTATGGTTCCATCGGAAAAGAGCTTGGCATAGAAATCGCCGCTCGCGTCTTTGATCGCACGGTAGATATTCCCTTCATGCGAAAAGACAAAGCCATGGGGATCAACATAAGAGGAGGGGTGCCTATGCACTTCGCCCGCCAATAGAACCTCTGCACCCATCGCTATTCTTCGGCCTGTTCGCTTTTGGATGAACCTTTGTCGCCTTTTTTGAAGAACTTTTGCTTGAGGTATGTCCATGGGCGAAAGACCAGGCCCGCCAAGACCCCGAAGATGGCAATATAGGCAAACTGATAAACCGAGGACAGAAATCCGGGGTCAACGTAAGCCAGTGCTTCCTCAGGAAAGAGGGTAAAAAGCGTGACCGATGCCAGCGTCAGGCCTGGGGCCGTTTTTGTGCAAAAGTATTTCATCATATCCTCGTGGCCGGTAATAATTATGGTGCGTTACACGGGTTCCTGCTGTCGAAGCGGCACGCGTGCCGCTCTCTGGCCGGAGTGTTTGCTTCCGCGTATCGCTTTGCGCCATGACGCGTTTTTCCGACATCTTCAGGTCTAGTCGTAGTCCACGGCGCTGAAGCGCATCAGGGAGTCCCAGTTGTGCAGGGCCTCGACGTAGCGGATGGTGCCGGTCTTGCCGCGCATGACCAGGGACGAGGTCTCGGCGCCGTGGCCGTGGTAGGACACGCCCTTGAGGAAGGTGCCGCCGGAGATGCCTGTGGCCGCGAAGAAGAGGTCGTCGCTCTTGACCAGATCCTTGACCGTGAGCACGCGGCGCACGTCCATGCCGAATTCGGCCAGGGCGTTTTTCTCGTCCTGCTTCTGCGGGTCAAGCTTGGCGAACATCTCGCCGCCCATGATGCGGATGGCGATGGCCGAGAGCACGCCCTCGGGGGTGCCGCCGGTGCCCATCATGACATCCACCTCGCAGCGCGGGTCGATGGCCATGAGCGAGCCGGTGATGTCGCCGTCGGTGTGCAGCTGGATGCGCGCGCCCGCCTCGCGGATCTCGCTGATGAGCTTCTTGTGGCGCGGCTTGTCCAGGACAAAGACCACCAGGTCGTCCACGTCCTTGTTCAGGGCGCGGGCGATGAGCTTGAGATTGTGGCCGGTGGGGGCCTCGATATCCACCACATCCTTGGCTTGGGCCGGAACCACGAGCTTTTGCATGTAGTAGCTCGGACCCGGATCGAACATGGCGCCCGCCGGGGCCACGCCCACAACCGAGATGGCGTTGGGGCGGCCATAGGCGAGCAGGTTGGTGCCCTCAAGCGGGTCAACGGCGATGTCCACCTTCGCCCCCTGACCGATGCCGAGCTTCTCGCCGTTGTAGAGCATTGGCGCGTCGTCCTTGGCTCCTTCGCCGATCATGACCCGGCCATCGATCTCCAGGGTGTTGAAGCACAGCCGCATGGCGTCCACGGCGGCTTGGTCGGCGGCTATCTTGTCGCCCTTGCCGAGCCAGCGGGCGCAGGCCAGGGCAGCGGCCTCGGTCACGCGGACGAGGTCCAGGGCAAGGTTTTTCTGGGGGGCTTCCATCATGGTGACTCCTAGTATTTCTCTCTGATCATGCGGGCAAAGTTCTCTGGGGTGAAGCCGTATCGGTCCGACAGCACCTTGCCCGGAGCCGAGGCTCCGAAGTGGTCCAGACCGAGCACCACGCCGTCAAGGCCCACATATTTGTACCACAGGCCCGTGCGTCCGGCTTCGGCGGCGGCGCGGGCCGTGACCGCGGGGGGCAATACTGCATGTTTATACGATTCGGGCTGGTCGTCAAACAGTTTGGCCGAGGGCATGCTGACCACGCGCACCTTGCGCTTGAAGAGCCTGGCCGTGGCCAGGGCCAGGGAGACCTCGGACCCGGACGCAATCAGGATCAGGTCCGGGGTGCCGTCGCACTCCTTGAGCACGTATGCGCCGCGCCTTGGGCCGTCGATGATGGCCGGGTACTCTGCCGGGTCAAGGACCGGCAGCCCCTGGCGGGTCAGGAAGAGGCAGGAGGGATGGCGCGGCTGCTTGAGCGCGATGTCCAGGCAGGTCGCGGTCTCGTTGGCGTCTGCCGGGCGCAGGTCGATGAGGTCGGGGATGAGCCGCAGCGAGCTGACGTGCTCGATGGGCTGGTGGGTCGGCCCGTCCTCGCCCACCCAGAAGGAATCGTGGGTGAAGACGTAGAGCACCGGCAGGTCTTGCAGGGCGGACATGCGGATGGCGTTGCGGCAGTAGTCGGAAAAGGTCAGAAAGGTGGCGCCGAAGGGGAGCAGCCCGCCGTGCAGCTGCATGCCGTTCATGATGGCGGCCATGGGGAATTCGCGCACGCCAAAGGCGAGGTTGCGGGCGGCGTAGCCGTCCACGGCAAAGTCGCCGCACAGGGTGCGGAAGTTCATGGTCTGGTTGGACGGGTCGAGGTCGGCGCTGCCGCCCACCAGGGTGGGCAGGGCGTTGGTGACCGCGTCGAGACACTTGCCCCAGGCCTGACGGGTGGCCACGCTCTCGCCCGGGGTGAAGGAGGGCCAGTCGATGGCGAGCTCGGGCCGGGGCGTGGTGACGTGGGCCCACAGGGCGGCAAAGGGGGCGTCCTTGGCCAGCTTGGCGTCCACGCGGGTCTGCCAGGCGGCAGCCTTGGCGCGCAGGCCGTCGAAGCGGGCGCAGTAAGCGGCGAGCACGTCCGCCGGGACGTGGAAGTCCGTGGCGGGCAGGCCGAGCTTTTTCTTGGTGGCCGCGATCTCGTCTGCCTTGAGCGGCTCGCCGTGGGTCTTGTGGCTGCCTTCCATGGTGGCGCAGCCCTTGGCCATGACCGTGTGGCCGATGATCAGGGTGGGCTTGCCGGTTTCCATCTGCCCCGCCCTGATGGCCGCGCGGATTTCGTCGTGGTTGTGGCCGTCCACCTCGATGACCTGCCAGCACAGCCCTTCGAAGACCTTTTTGTGGTCGGTGCAGTCCGCCTTGCAGGTGGGGCCTGCCAGCTGGATCTTGTTGGAGTCGTAATAGGCGATGAGTTTGCCCAGCTTCCACAGCCCGGCCAGGGAGGCCGCGCCGAGCGCAATGGGCTCCTGCAGATCGCCGTCAGAGGACAGGACATAGGTGTAATGGCTCAGGGCGTCCTCGCCCAGACGGGCGCGCAGGTGCGCCTCTGCCGCGGCAAAGCCCACGGACATGGCAAAGCCCTGGCCCAGCGGCCCGGTGGTGGCCTCCACGCCCGGAGTCAGATGGACCTCGGGGTGGCCGGGCGTCAGGGAGCCGAGCTGGCGGAAGTTCTTGATGTCGTCCATGGAGATGAAGCCGTTCAAGTGCAGCAGGCTGTAAAGGAGCATGGACTCGTGCCCGGCGGAGAGGATGAACCGGTCGCGGTTGAACCATGAGGCGTCGTCCGGGTTGAAGTCGAGAAACTCGGAGAACAGGATGGTGGCGTAGTCTGCCGAGGACATGGCCCCGCCGGGGTGGCCGGAGTTGGCCTTGGCCACGCCGTCCATGATCAATCCCTTGACCACGGCCACGGTCTTGTCCGTCATATTTGTCATGGTGAAACCCTTCCTGGATGGTGTTATTTGGAGACGGTGTCCATGAGGTCGATGCGCCGCTGATGCCGCTCGCCCCCGAACCCGGTTTCCAGAAATGTCTTGAGTATGGCCAGGGCCAGTCCCTGGCCGGTGACGCGCTCGCCCAGGCAGAGGATGCGCGCGTCGTTGTGCTCGCGCGCCATGCGGGCGAGAAATTCGTTGGTGCACAGGGCCGCGCGCACGCCCATGCGGTTGGCCGTCATGGTCATGCCCTGGCCCGTGCCGCAGATGAGCACGCCGAGCACGCCGTTGTCGTTCCTGACCCGCTCGACCACCTTGGCGGCATAGATCGGGTAGTCGCAGGAATCGAGGCAGTCCGGTCCCTGGTCCTCGACCAGGCAGCCCCAGTCGGCCAGGGCCTTGATAAGCGCCTGCTTGAGCGTGTAGCCCCCGTGGTCGGAGCCGATGACGATGGTTCTGCTCACGGCAAATCCCCCTTGGTGTCCGGGTCGCGTTTGTCCGGCGGGTCGCTGTCCGGGCGCAGCCTGCTCATGCGCGCCTCGCGGTCCTGGACCAGCTCGGCCTTGAGGGTCTCGATCTCCTCCTTGAGGAAGCTGATCTGCCCAAGGCACAGGTCCTTGTCTTCCTTGCGGCCCCTGGGCTGCTCTGCAATGCGGCCAAGGGTGGCATATTCCTGTTCAAGCTCTTTTTCAAGCCTGCCTATCTCGAAGCGGGCGAGCACGGACCGGGAGAGCCAGCCCATTTCGGCGAGCCAGGTCTTGAGGCCGAGCAAAAAGACATCCAGGACCGATTCGTTCGATTTCACATCGCGCATCATTTGTCCTCATGTGCCACGGGCGTTTCCGTGTCCTGCGGCCTGGGACCCCTGTCCAGGCGGTGGAGCCGGGTGTCCTCCGGCAGTTCAAGGTCGGTGGCCCTGGCGGGCCAGGGTGCAACCTTAAACTCTCGCGCCGTGATTCGCAAGACGCCTTTCTCGCCGTCGTCCATGGACAGGGTCAGCCGACCGGGCATGGGCGGCTGAGCGCCGTCTTCTTCATAGGTATTGATCTCCAGCCGCCAGGTGCGCAGTCCGGCCCCGATCGCCTCCCCAGCCTCGCCTTGGACCGGGCTTCGGGCCACGGTCCCGCGCATCAGGACAGGCCTGCCGACCTTGTCCAGGCTGATGGCGGTGACCACCGTGGTGCCGGGTCCGTTGCCGTTGTGCGAGGCGAGCCGGTGATTGACGGCATAGGCGAATCCGCCGTTTTCGCGCCCGCCCGTCTCGAAGCGCTCCGGGGCCAGCCCCTGGAAATCGCCCGCGCACACCCTGGCCAGCTGGCCCAGGGAAAAAGGAAAGGGCATGCCCAGCCGGGTGGCCCCCAGCACCGGGTCGGTGTGGGCATAGGCGGTCTTCTGCTCCGGGTAGTAGACGAGGAGCCCGTTGCGGTCCTCGCGGATGTGGGCGAGCAGCTTGCCGATGCCTGCGGACACGTCAAGGCGCATGGGACCGTTGAAATCTCCCCACATGGAGTACAGGGTCCGGTTGGTGCGCCGGGTGGGCGTGACCCGCGAGTAGTAGAGGGAGCCCTTGATCAGGGCGGCGGGCTGTGCGGGCGGGGCGCAAGAACTGTGCCGGAACACCTGCCATGCGGCCTCCGGGTCGGCCTGTTCGGGCAGGCGGACGGCGCGCGGCGCGCATCCTGTGGCGGCCAGGGTTGCGCCAAGCAAGAGGGCTGCCGCCAGGGTCGCGGAAACAAATGGGAAGCGAAGCCGCGTGGTCATAGTTCCTGCAGTTTTTTCCGGATGGTTTCAGGGTGTGCGGTCTTGAATTTGAGGGAGTTGCGGTAGCCCTTGCGCGCTTCGGACTTCTTGCCCATGGCCTTGGCGATGTCGCCGTAATGCTCCCAGATGGTGGGGTCGCTGTCCACGATGCCCACGGCGTAGCCGATGTTTTCCCAGGCCTGGGGGTAGTCCTTGAGCTTGTAATGGACCCAGGCCACGGAGTCGAGGATGTAGCCGTTTTCGGGATCGAGCAGGGACGCCTTCTGGACCAGGACCAGGGCGCGGTCGAGTTCGCGGTCCTCCTCGGCCAGGGTGTATCCCACGTAGTTGAGGCCGTTGCTGTGATCCGGGTGGGTGCGCAGCACGTTCTCCATCAGGGCGAGCCCTTCTGCGCGCCGATCCGAGGCCTCGTAGAGCATGGCCAGTTCATAGGCCAGTTCCGGGTCGTCCTTGAGTCGGGCCAGCCCCTCTCTGAGCGCCCGCTCGGCCCCGGCTTTGTCGTCCTTGTCCCGAAGCAGGGCGGATTCGAGAATATAGAAGGTGGTGGCGTCCGGGAACAATTCCTTGCCCTTGCGGGTGATGGCCAGGGCCTCGTCGCCCTTGCCCAGCGCGTTGTAGAGCTGGGCCTTGAAGCGCAGGGCGTGCGGGTAGAGGCGGTCGTCCTCGTTCACCTTGTCCAGGAAGGTCAGGGCCTTTTTCGGGTCGTTCTCCCCCTCGTTGGCAATGACGGCCTTGTAGAAAAAATACTCCGCCGGGACTTCCCCGTCCGAGGTCAGCATGTCCAGGACCGTGGAGCCCTGGGCGTAGAATCCGTCGTTGATGAACATGAGCACGGCGTCGAGGACGAAGCTCTTGGACTGCGGCCCGTTCAGGGCCACGTCGAGGGCGCGGCCCGGATTGTTGAGCTTGAGGTTGAGGTTGATCACCCGCAGCCGCGCCTCCGGGAACTGGTCGCCCTGGTCCATGATGCGCGCGTAGGTTTTTTCCGCGGCCACGAGGTCTTTGGACAGCTCATACTGGTAGGCCAGCTCGACCATGGCCTCGGTAAAGGTCTCGTCCATGGCCACGGCCTTCTTCAGGGTGGCGATGGCCGCCTTGCGCATGCCCAGGTTGCCCTGGGCGCGGCCCATGGCGTAGAGCGCGTCGGGCGAGCGTTGGTCCGCCGGAATCTTCTTGAGGGCGTCCAGAGCCTGGGCGTCGCGTCCCGCGTCCATGAGCATCTGGCCCAGCCGCTCGCGGGCCTGGTAGTCTTCGGGCTGCTTGGCCAGGTAGTCGTCCATGACCCCGATGGCCGCGTCCACGCGGTTGTCCATGACATAGGAATTGGCAAGGTAGATGGTCAGCAGCTGGTTGTCGGGGAACGCCTTGAGCCCTGTCTTGAGCGCCTCGCGCGACTTGGCCGCGCCTGCCGGATCGTTCCAGGTCAGCCCGGCCTTTTCGAGGTAGAGCTGGGGGGTGGGGGAAACGGCCAGCAGTCTGTCCAGGGCGGCCTCGGCGCGCGCGCTGATCTCGCTGATTTCCTGCTCGGTGAGCGGGCTGCGCTCGCCCTCGGCCGCATGCCGCTGGAGCCGCTGCAATTGGTCCTGGTAGACGAGAAAGTCGTAGTTGAGCCGGGCCTCGTCCGACAGGGATCGCTCCTGCGCAACCGGCTTTGGGGCGCTCACGACGGCACAGCCGGAAAGTCCGGCCAGCGGGAGGATGAGCAGAAGGGCCGAAAGCGCGGCCAGAACGGCGGGGCGATATGTGCGTGTCATGCGATTTCCCATTGTTAGTCGTGTTCAATCACCCAGTCTTTGGAAAAACCCTTGATCTTCTCGGTCATGTGCTCGCGTATCTTGGCGATGAGCCGGGCCTCGATCTGGCGGACGCGCTCCCTGGTGACCTCGAACCGCTCGCCGATTTCGCGCAGGGTCATCGGGTCGTCCGAAAGCAGCCGGTGGTCGAGGATGGCCAGCTCCTTGTCGTTGAGCGTGGGCCGGATGGCCTTGAGGTTTTCCAGAAGCAGCTCCACGATCTGGTCGCTGGCCAGCGACTCCTCGATGCCGGGGCCGAGCGAGGGCAGGAAGTCCATCCTGGTGGCATCGGAATCCTCGCCCAGCGGGGCGTTGAGCGACATGTCGTTCCTGGACAGCCGCTGGTCCATCTCGTCGATTTCGGCCTCGCTGACCCCAAGGCTCTTGCTCAGCGCCTCGGTGGTGGGGTCGAAGCCCATGGCCTGGAGCCGCTGCCGCTCCTTGTTCAGATTGTAGAAGAGCTTTCGCTGGGTCTGGGTGGTGCCCACCTTGACCATGCGCCAGTTGTCCATGATGTACTTGAGGATGTACGCCTTGACCCAGAAGGCCGCGTAATAGGAAAACTTGATGCCCTTCTCCGGGTCGAACTTGGTCACGGCCTTGAGCAGCCCCACGTTGCCCTCCTGGATCAGGTCCAGGGCATTCTGCATCCATCTGCGCTGAAAATCCATGGCGATTCTGACCACCAGCCGCAGGTGGGAGGAGACCAGCTTGAAGGCCGCGTCCTGGTCGTTCTCGTCCTGCACGCGCTTGGCCAGGGCGTATTCCTCCTCGGGGTCGAGCAGGGGAAAGCGCGCGATCTCCTTGAGATAGAGCTGGAGCGGGTCGCGGACCCTGACCTCCTTGGACGAGGCGACCACAAAGGCGGGCAGCCGACTTTCCGGAGGGTCGAGCCGGGCCGGGAGGGCGGTGCCGGACAGAGGGTCGCCCAGGCTGTCGTCCAGGGCAACGTCAAAGCCGGGGTCGTCAAACCCCGGTTCCTCTAGGTCTGTCTCGTCCGGGTCGTCAACGTTCACGTCGTCCTGGTCGTCCAGGTCTTCAACATCCGGGTCGTCGTCCAGGGGCTTCCTGGACGGATCGTAAGGATTCGGCCCGGTTGCGCCCGTTTCGTCAAAGTCGGAATCAACGATGTCGGGCTCAGGTGCGGAGGTCTTGCTTGCGGGTGTCATGCTTTATGCGGCGGGCGTCAAAAGCCCGGTTCAATACTTATATAAAGAGTGAAAAAAAGGACAGTATAGTTTTTGTTTGTCCTTTTCAATGATTTTCGATACCTCGGAGCCATGTGGAGCCATGCTGGCTCACGGTTTCCGGCTGTGGCCCCGCGCGGAAAAAGTCTTGATTCCCGGCTGGGCGGCGTGTATATTGAAATATCTTGATATATGAATACACGGCCTGCGGCCCTCCCGGAGCACGGGGTGGCGTCCATGCGGCCAGCCAGAGAACAGGGGCGATGATGGCCGATGGCCGCGCGCCAGTCAACATGCCCGGGAGGTATGCGTGCCCGATTTCAGATCCATCCTGCGCGACGACAGGATATATTTCTTCGACGGCGGTTACGGCACCCTGCTCCAGGGGCGGGGTCTGCCCCCCGGGCTGTCGCCCGAATTGTGGGGACTCAAGGCCCCGGAGGTCATTCGCGGCGTGCACCAGGAATACCTGGAGGCTGGCGCAGACATCCTGACCACCAACACCTTTGGCGGTTCAAGGCCCAAGCTGGGGCTGGACGCCGACCCCTACGAGCTGAACCGGGCCATGACCCGCATCGCCCGGCAGGTGGCCGGGGACCGCGCCTTCGTGGCCGCGTCCATCGGCCCCACCGGCCATTTTGTCGAGCCGCTGGGCGACCTGACCTTCCGCGAGCTGGTGGAGATATTCAAGGAGCAGATCCGGGGCTGCGTGGACGGCGGGGCCGACCTGATCCTGGGCGAGACCCACTTTGACCTGGCCGAGGCCAGGGCCGTGGTAGTGGCCGCCCGGCTGGTCTGCTCCCTGCCCGTGGCCATGTCCATGACCTTTGAGGGTCCGGCCAGCCTGACCGGCACCACGCCGCTGACCTTTGTGGACACCATGCAGAACATGGGCGTGGAGCTGATCGGCACCAACTGTTCCGCCGGGCCGGAGCAGATGCGCGACACCCTGGCCGCCTGGGCGCCGCGCCTGACCGTGCCCTGCTTTGCCGAGGCCAACGCGGGGCTGCCCGAGCTGGACGCCGAGGGCAACACCGCCTTTCGCCTGGGCCCAGAGCCCTTTGCCGAGCAGGCGGTCCGGTTTGTGGACCTGGGCGCGAAATTCATTGGCGGCTGCTGCGGCACCACGCCCGAGCACATCCGGGCCGTGCGCGGTAAGGTGGGCGACACCCCCTGGCGCAGGCCCGCGCCCACGGACGACGCCCAGATGGTCCTCACCTCGCGGTCCGTGTCCGTGCCCGTGGGCTTTTCCCACCCCGGCGTGATCATCGGCGAGCGCATCAACCCCACGGGCAAGCCGCTGCTCACCAGCGAGCTGCAGGACGGCGTCTTCGCCGAGGCCCTGCGCTTTGCCGCCGAGCAGATAGACCTTGGCGCGCCAGTGCTCGATGTCAACGTGGGCGCGCCCATGGCCGACGAGAAAATCCTGCTGCCCGGACTGATCAAGGCACTGTCGGGCCGCTTCACCACCCCGCTTTCCATCGACTCCAACGATTCCGGGGCTGTCGAGGCCGGGCTGTGGGTCTATCCCGGCTCGCCGCTGGTCAACTCCATCTCCGGGGAGCCGGGCAAGATGGAGGCGCTCGGCCCCCTGTGCAAGCTCTTTGGCGCACCCTTCATCCTGCTGCCCATTGTCGGGCGCAAGCTCCCGGTCACGGCCACGGAGCGGCTGGCGGTCATCGAGGACCTGCTGGTCGAGGCCGAGGGGCTGGGCATCCCCCGGCGGCTGATCATGGTCGATGCCCTGGCCCTGACCGTGTCGTCCAAGCCCGAGGCCGCGCGCCACTCCATGGAGGTCATGCGCCGCTGCCGTGACGACTGGGGGCTGCCCACCACTATAGGGCTGTCCAACATCTCCTTTGGCCTGCCCGCGCGCGAGCTGCTCAACTCGACCTTCCTGGCCCTGTCCATGGCCTCTGGACTGTGCTCGTTCATTGCCAACCCCAACTCGGCCCGCATCCAGGAGACCCTGCACGCCGCCGAAGCGCTCCTGAACCGCGACCCCCAGGCCGCCCGCTACATCGGACGGTTCTCGGACTGGACCGGCGGGGGCGGCTCTCAGGCCGCGCCCACTGCGCGCGCAGCCACCGACACCCCGGACCTGCCGCCCGTGCAGGCCGCCGTGATCAAGGGCGACAAGGGCGGCGTGGTGCCCCTGGTGGAGGCCGAACTGGACCGGGGCATGACGGCCATGAGCATTGTCAACGACCTGCTCATTCCTGGCATCCTGGTGGTGGGCGAGAAGTACGAGCGCAAGGAATACTTCCTGCCCCAGCTCCTCCAGTCCGCCGAGACCATGCAGGTGGCCTTTGCCCGGCTCAAGCCGCTGCTGGAGGCGGACGGCGGGAGCGCCGACAGGCCCGTGGTGGTCATGGCCACCGTGGAGGGCGACATCCACGACATCGGCAAGAACATCGTCTGCCTGATGCTCAAGAATTACGGCTTCGACGTGGTGGACCTGGGCAAGGATGTGGCCGCCGAGAGGATCGTGGACGCGGCCCAGGAAAGGGGCGCGGCCATCATCGGCCTGTCCGCCCTGATGACCACCACCATGGTGCGCATGGAGGACACGGTCAGGCTGGTGCGCGAGCGCGGACTGAAGACCAAGGTGATCATCGGCGGGGCCGTGGTCACCGAGAAGTTCTGCACCGCCATCGGCGCAGACGGCTGGTCCACCGATGCGGTCAGGGCGGTCAAGCTGGCTCAGAGCCTCGTCGCCTAGCGCGCTGACCAGGGATTTCGCGGACGGGGATTGTTCCCCGTCCGCGCTTTTATTTGCGGCACGACTCTGCTAGGGTGTCCGCACACGATCACGAGGTGATGCATGATGAAAACGTTTGGGCGGCATGCCGCCATCCTTGCCATGGCCCTTCTGCTTCTGGCCTGCTCAGGCGGCGCTTCCGACGAATCCTCCGCAGTCGCCGCGCAGGGCTATCCGCCCATGGATTCCGCCGGGCTGGACGCCTATCTGGCCGAGCACACGGGCAAGCCCGCCATCCTGTTTTTCTGGACCACATGGTGCCCCTCCTGCAAGCAGCAGATTCCCGAGATGGAGCAGCTGCGTGCGGCCCGGGGCGACGAGGTGACCGTGTTCAGCGTCTCCCTCGACGAGAAGGTCGAGGCCCTGGACGCTTTTTTCAAGGGCAGGGAGCGGACCCTGCCGGTCTTTTTCGGCGATCAGGTCCTGGCCGCCCGGTTCGACGTGGAGGCCATCCCCACCCTGGTGGTCTTCGACGCCCAGGGTAAGCTGGTCATGTCCCGGCCCGGCGTCTTCCCGCTGCCGATGCTTCAGGCCCTGACCGACAAGCTGGTGGCCCGGTAACGCCGTGTCGCGCATGATCCGCAAGGCCCGCATCCAGGACGTCAAGGCCATTCACAGCCTGCTCATGCATCGCGAGGAGCATGACGGGCTGGTGCTTCCCCGCTCCTTCAGCCAGCTCTATTCGCACCTGCGCGATTTTTTTGTGGCCGTGGACGACGACGGCGCGGTCATCGGCTGCTGCGCCCTGAACATCATCTGGGAGAACCTGGCCGAGATCCGCTCGCTGGTGGTCGTCTCCAAACACCGGGGCAAGCGGCTGGGCCGCAAGCTGGTGGAGGCGTGCCTGAGCGAGGCCGTGACACTGGGCATCTTCAAGGTGTATACCCTGACCGAGCAGACCGGCTTCTTCGCCCACCTGGAGTTCGTGCAGGAGGAGATGGACGCCCTCAACCAGAAGGTGTTTGCCGACTGCCTCAACTGCCCGCGCTTTCCGGACCACTGCAACGAAGTGGCCATGGTCATGGTCCTCTAACCTTTCTGCAATAAAGAAACATGGGACATAAACTCACACCGTTCATCACCGAAGGCCAGATATCCGACCGCGTGGAAGCGCTGGGCCAGGAGGTGGCCGCGAGCTACCAGGGCGACGGGCCGCTGGTCTGCATCTGCGTGCTCAAGGGCGCGTTCCTCTTCTTCGCCGACCTGATCCGCAGGATAGACCGGGAGATCGAGGTGGACTTTGTCCGGCTGGCCAGCTACGGCACGGCTGTCTCCAGGGGCGAGGACATTGTTTTCTCCAAGGATCTGGAGATATCCATCGAGGGCAAGGACGTGCTCGTCATCGAGGACATCGTGGATACGGGCCACTCCATGGACTTCCTGCTGCACGTTCTGCGCAGGCGAAATCCGAAGAGTTTGAAAATCTGCGCGCTTATTGATAAGCATGAACGACGCGAGCGCAAAGTGACCGTCGATTTCGCCGGATTCAAGCTGCGCGAGGGGTTCATTGTCGGCTATGGCCTCGACTATGCCGAGCGCTACAGGGAACTGGGCGGAATTTATGAATTGTCCACCGATAACGGATAGATAACACGGCCCTACTGGAGACAGAAATATGATCGTCACCTGCCCGAACTGCCAGACACGGTACAACCTTCCGGATGCGAAGGTTCCTGCCAAAGGCGCCAAGGTCAAGTGCTCCAAGTGCACCCACGTGTTCAAGACGCCTGCGCCCAAGGCTTCGCCCGAAGAAGAGGTGGAAGGCCTGTTTGAAGAGGAGGCCGTGGCCTCAGGGACCAAGGCCAGGGCCGGAGACGAGTTCGACGAGACCTTTGACGAGGTGGCGTCGGCCACCCGTGGCGCGAAAAAAGCGGCACCCCCCAAAGCCGCGCCCGCCAAAGCCGCAGCCAAGGCCAGGACGGTTGCGCAGCCAGATGAATTTCCCGAGACGGACGCTGGAGAGGAAGAGGCTGGGTTCGGCGACGCGGCGGACATGGACGACCTGTTCGACGAAGCTGGCGGGGCCGATTCTGACGACGGCCCGGACAGCGCCGGCGTGGCGGATGAAGACGCGCTTTTCGACGACAGCGACGACGACAGCGACAGTGGTGGGGAAAGCGACGAGGACGCAGGTCTGTTCGACGACGACGCCCCGACCGGCTCGGATGACGACCTTTTTGCCGACGATGGCGAAGACGCCGCACAAGGCGACGAGGAGGAAGAGGATGGCGAGGAGTACGAGGAAGACGAGGAGGAAGAAGACGACGCCTCCGGCTTCGGCCTCGACGATCGGCCCGCGCGCAAGAGCCGCCGGTCCTTCGGCTGTCTCATTGTCATCCTGATCCTGGCCCTGGGCATCGGCGCGGGCGTGTATTTCAAGGTCTGGACCCTGCTCGGCATCGATCTGGCCTCCTACTTCCAGAACGTGCCCTACGTGGGCAGGCTGTTCATGGACGGCGGCGCGGACACCGCCGCGGCACCGGGCGAGTCCCCGGCAGACCGCGTGCGCAAGATCGAGTTGCGGAACGTCAAGCAGTACTATGTGGCCAATGAAAAGACGGGCAACCTCTTCGTGGTCGAGGGCAAGGCGGTCAACGCCTTTGCCACGCCCAAGGAGCGCGTCCGGATCGAGGTGGTCCTCTACGATGCCGCTGGCACGGTGCTCACTTCCCAGGCGCTGCTGTGTGGCAATGTCCTCTCCCAGTTCCAGCTCCAGGTGCAGACCCAAAAGGAGATCGAGGACGGCCTGTCCAGCGAGGTGGGCATCCTCTCCAACAACACCTTCATCCGGCCCGGTTCGTCCACGCCCTTCATGGCGGTTTTTTTCCAGCCGCCGCCCACGGTCAAGGAGTTCCTGGTCAAGGTCGTGGACGTGGGCGACCCCAGCTAGGGCGACAGTTGAATCATCGCGGGGACGGCGCGGTAGCGCCTCCCCGCCATTTTTTGGCGGCGCGGTCGGCCACGGCTCGGTCTGGATATGGGCCCGACCCGCTCTGCACAGGGGTTTGCAGGCAACGACGCGGCCCTCAGCACTTCCGAAAAAAGGAGCCGTTTCCCGGAAAAACGCATTGACGTGAATTGACCGCGTGTGCTACTTCTCCACAACTTGTGAAGGATTGCACGAATGGCCTGTTCCGTCAGGCGTCCCTTGGGGGCGATGGGCAGACGGTTCAAAGGGTGCACACATGGTCTTTTCAAAAGACGGTCGATGGACGAATGTCGTGCAGG
Organism: Pseudodesulfovibrio aespoeensis Aspo-2; assembly: GCF_000176915.2. Classification (NCBI taxonomy): domain Bacteria; kingdom Pseudomonadati; phylum Thermodesulfobacteriota; class Desulfovibrionia; order Desulfovibrionales; family Desulfovibrionaceae; genus Pseudodesulfovibrio; species Pseudodesulfovibrio aespoeensis. The sequence goes on along the minus strand of NC_014844.1, from coordinate 3,380,955 downwards.
TCGGGGGTACCGCCAGCACGATGGGTCTGCATATCGTGTCCGCAACCGTCGTCGGGCTTGCCTTCGGGTATTTTCTGGATGACTATTTCGGCACCAAGCCCTGGCTGATCATGATCTTTTTCCTTTTGGGGGTCATGGCCGGGTTCAAGATGGTGATCGAGGATTTCAGGAAACTCCAGAGACGCGAAGAAGCCAGAAAACAGGGTTCTTTGAAACAGGATGGAGATGGAAGTGCTGGAGATGATCAATCAGAGGGTTGAGCAGCTGCTCATCAGGAGCGGCTTTGCGAGGCCCGATGTCAGGATCCTCGTCCGCAATCAGATTTACGTGTCGCTGGGGACCTCTCTAGTGATCGTGCTGGTAACACTTGCATCCCGGTGGTCTCTCGCTTTTGCGGCCGGGGCGGTGCTCGCCCTCGTCAATTTCTGGGCGCTGGCCCGCATCGCCCAGGTTTTGGTGCGGTCGCACAAGGGCGGACCATTCAAACTGTTTGTCATATTCATGGTGAAGATGACTCTGAGCGGGCTGGCCCTCTATTGGCTGATCGGAGTCGAGCGTGTACCCCATTGGGGGTTGATATCGGGGCTGGGTACCGTGGTGGTCAACACCACGGTGACGGGCCTGATGCAGGTGGGGCGAAAAAAAGCCTAGGCTGTTTTTTTTAAGGAGGCTTGGATATGGGTTTCGCAGGCGGCTTGCCGCATCCTCTGTTGTACATGGACATGCTCAAGAGCATTGGACACTGGGGTGCCAATGTGGAGCATGCGCTCGGTGTCGAGAGTATCAACCACGTGCTCTACATGTGGTTGGCCATGGCCATTCTTTTCTCCCTCGGCCTGGTCGTGCGTGGCAAGCTTCAGCTTGTTCCCGGCGGCCTGCAGAACGTTTTCGAGACCGTCATCGGCGGCCTTGAGGACTTCGTGGTTTCCAACCTCGGCCAGAAGGGCCGTCAGTTCATGCCGCTGTTGTGCACGATCTTCATGTTCATTCTGGTGATGAACTGGATCGGCCTGATTCCCGGCTGCGACGCTCCCACCGCCAACATCAACACCCCCGCCGCCATGGCGATCATCGTGTTCGTGTTCTATCAGGCCGTGGGCATCAAGAAATGGGGTTTCGGCTACATCAAGCACTTCATGGGTCCGGTCAGCTTTCTGGCCCCCCTCATGCTGATCCTTGAGCCCATCTCCCATATCGCCCGTCCGCTCAGCCTGTCTCTTCGTCTTTTTGGCAACATCCGCGGCGAGGAAATCGTCCTGATCCTGATGTTCTTCCTGGCGCCCATCCTGGGCTCTCTGCCCATGTACTTCCTGTTCATTCTGGCAAAGACCATCCAGGCCTTCATCTTCTTCATGCTGACCATGCTCTACCTGCAGGGTGCCGTCGAACACGCGCACTAGCCCAGGCGAGCCGTACTTTGGGGAAATGGTCCTCGGACCAAAACTATATTACACGATTCCACTTGGAGGATTGACAATGAAAATCACGAAGATTCTGTTCACGACCCTGGCCATGCTCCTGGTTGCTTCCGTTGCCTTTGCCGCCGAGGGCGACGCTGGCGTCATGTCTGCCAAGGCTTACGCCACCGCGCTGGGCATGGGCCTTGCTGCCGGCCTGTGCGGCATCGCCCAGGGCATGGGCGTCAAGGGTGCCTGCGAAGGCATCGCCCGCAACCCCGAGGCTGCTGGCCAGCTGTCCACCACCCTGATCCTGGGCCTGGCCTTCATCGAGTCCCTGGCCATTTACGCCCTGGTCGTCAACCTGATCCTGCTCTTCGTCGTCTAGTTCCAGACCAGCGACAGCGACTCCAAGGGAGGCTCCGGCCTCCCTTTTTTAAGCATCTGCCATGTTCCAAAATTCACATGCCGGTACGTATTTTGACCCGAAAAGAGACCACAGTACATGAAAAGCGAACACATCCCTAAGGCGACCATTGGGCGTCTTGCCGTTTACATACAGGTGCTCGAGAACCTGTTGCGAGACGGCAACGATGTCATCTCCTCGGAGAAGCTGGCCCGGGCGTGTTCCGTGAACTCCTCGCAAATACGCAAGGACCTCGCTTATTTCGGCGAGTTTGGCGTGCGAGGGGTTGGGTATTACGTCCAGGAGCTGATCACCTCCATCAAGCAGTCGCTCGGTATCGACCGGGTCTGGAAATGCGCCCTGATCGGGGTGGGCAACATGGGTACCGCGCTCTTGCGGCACCACGATTTCGAGCGGCGCGGATTTCACATCGCCGCCGCCTTTGATTGCGACCCGGACAAGATCGGGCGCGAGTTCGAGGACCTGGAGATCGTCTGCCCCACCCATTTGGTGGAGCAGGCCCCGGAGCTGGGCCTTGAGATCGGCATCATCACCACGCCGCCGGATCGCGCCCAGCGCGCGGCCAATCATCTGGTGGACGCCAATATTCGGGGCATCATCAATTTTGCCCCGGCCAGGATCAACGTGCCGCCGCATATTCCGGTGGAGTACGTGGACTTTTTCGACCATCTCTATTCCATCGCCTTCCAGATCACCCTGGGCAGCGACTAGTCCCGACATTGCCCTGATTCGTCTGCGCCCGTTGCGTCTGTTTCCCAAGATGGGAGAGACCAGGGGGAGCCGCCTTCCCTCCGTCCGTGGTTCGAAAGAGCTGTTCCGCTCGATCGCTCAGCTTCTAGGCCTTAGGAGGCTTAATGGCCGGGGCGTTCGACGGAAGAAAGGGTTGCGGTCGCGGTTGGGCAGAAGGGAGCGGCTGCCGAAGATTCTTGTAATCAATTTGCCGCGTGCAATGGAAACGGCTCGTCCATCCCGAAGGGTGGGCGGGCCGTTTCCATTGCGCGCGGCTCCTACCGCCGGAGGCTCGCCTGGGGTCCAGGGGCTTGCCCCTGGCGGGTCCAGGGCAGAGCCCTGGCCGCCGGAGGCATTCCTCTCAGAGTGCGCCTTCGTGTTTGAGCAGGTATTCCTTGAGCTTGATGCCGCCTTCCCCGGAGAAGCCGGTGAGTTTGCCGGACGCGCCGATGACGCGGTGGCAGGGGTAGATGAGCGGGAAGGGGTTGGTGGCCATGGCCCGTCCGATGGCGCGTGCGGCGTTGGGGTTGCCGACTGCGGAGGCGAGTTCGCCGTAGGTGCACATCTTGCCTTGGGGAACGCGGGACAGGGCTTGGAGGACGGCCTGGTGGAACTGGGTCAGCCTGGAGAAGTCCAGGGGCAGGTTGGGCCACTCGGGGGTGAGCTTGGAAATGTAGCGGATGAGCGCTTTTTTGAGCAGTTTCGCCTCATCGGAGAGGACGGGCGATTCGGCCACAGCCGTGGCCCAGTGGATGTTGAGCCGGACGAGTTGTCCGTTTTCCCAAGTCAGGGACAGGGCGATGGGGTCTGCGACGATGCATTCTTTCATGGCGTGTCTCCTTTGTATTCCGGGGAAAACCAGGCGGGCGGCCCGGTTGGTGCCGTATTGAGCTTGCCTTGCCAGATGTCACGGGCGTCGAGGTGATTGCGCACAGTATTGTGCAGGGCGCGCATGTTTGCGGCCCAGTCGGGTGCGACGAGTTCGCCCGAGGAGGGGTTGCCGTTGAGTCGGTGGACAACGGTTGTGGGCGAGAGGCGCATGAGGGCATGGCTGAGATGGTCGAGGTACTCGTCCAGGGTCAGCGGCGTGTAGCCTCCCTGTGCGTGCAGCTGGGCGAGGGGGGTGCGGCGGGCCACGTAGAGGTTGTGGAATTTGATGCCCCTCACAGGCAGGTCGTTGATGAAATCAATGGTGGAACCGAGGTCGGACTGGTCCTCGCGCCCGTCAGGGGTGGGCAGCCCGGCGATGACGTGGGCGACGACGGTGATGCCCCGCTGGTGTGCGGCGCAAGCGGCATCGGCAAAGGCGCGGGCGTCGTGGCCCCGGTTGATGTGCTTGAGGGTGGTGTCGCTGGCCGATTGCAGGCCCATTTCAAGGGTGATGTCGGTCAGGCCCAGGGCATCGCGCCGGGCGGCGAGAAGGTCGAGCTTGTCCGGGTCGAGGCAGTCGGGCCGGGTGCCGATGCTTAAGGCCGTGAGGCCGGGCAGTCCGGCAAGCTGGTCAAGGGTGCGGGCGAGCTTGTCAATGGGACCGTAAGTGTTGGAAAAAGATTGCAGGTAGGCGGTGAAGCGCTCAAGGCGGTGCTTCTTGCGGTGGATGTCGCGCCAGAACCGCCACTGGGCGGGGATGTCGAGCCCCCGGTCTTTCATGCCCGAGCCTGACCCGGCTGGGTTGCAGAAGAGACAGCCGCTGGTCGAGATGGTTCCGTCCCTGTTGGGGCAGGAGAATCCGGCGTCCAGGGGGATTTTTTGAACCCGCCCCAAATAACGCTGGCGCAAGTGGGCTGAAAGCGAGTAGATTCTGTGCATGCTTTTTTAGAAAAAGTTGAGAAAAAAGGTTCAAAGCCGGTTCAGCGTATTGCCTGGGCTGGTTACATTTGGTACGAATCCTCAGCTGAATTTAGACGCTAGCGCACTTCCCGGTCATTGGAAAGTGTCATCCGAGCATATACTTCATGAATGTGTTTCGTAGGGAACGGGGGTTACATGGGAAGCCTGCTCAATAGAATTATCGGCTCTTTCTCCAACGATCTCGCCATTGATCTGGGCACAGCGAACACGCTGGTCTATGTCAAGGGCAAGGGTGTGATGCTCTCCGAGCCTTCGGTTGTCGCGGTCAAGAAGGACTCGCGCGGAGGCAAGACAGTGCTCGCGGTTGGGGCAGAGGCCAAGAAAATGCTCGGTCGCACGCCCGGAAACATCGTGGCCATCCGGCCCATGAAGGACGGCGTCATCGCCGACTTCGAGGTGACCGAGGCCATGCTCAGGCATTTCATCTCCAAGGTTCACAACAGCCGCCGTCTGGTGCGGCCCCGGATCATGATCTGCGTGCCAACCGGCATCACCCAGGTGGAAAAACGCGCGGTCCGGGAGTCGGCACAGTCTGCCGGCGCTCGCGAGGTCTATCTGATCGAGGAGCCCATGGCCGCGGCCATAGGCGCCAACCTGCCCATTACCGAGCCGACCTCCAACATGATCGTGGACATCGGGGGCGGCACCACCGAGATCGCCGTCATCTCCCTGTCAGGCATCGTCTATGCGCGCAGCGTGCGCATTGGCGGCGACAAGATGGACGAGGCGATCATGCAGCACGTCAAGCGCAAGTACAACATGCTCATCGGCGAATCCACGGCGGAGCAGATCAAGATCAACATCGGTTCGGCCTACCCGATGGGTGACGAGGAGCCGGTCATGGAGGTCAAGGGGCGCGATCTGGTCACCGGCATCCCCCAGAACCGGCCCATCACCGCCGAAGAGGTGCGCGAGGCCATCAGCGAGCAGGTGGAGGGCATTGTCCAGGGCGTGCGCATCGCGCTGGAGCAGACCCCGCCGGAGTTGGCTGCGGACATCGTGGACCGCGGCATCGTCCTGACCGGCGGCGGCGCGCTGCTCAAGGGGCTGGATATGCTCCTGCAGCACGAGACGCAATTGCCCATCACGGTCGTCGATGATCCTTTGACTGCGGTTGTGCTCGGATCCGGCAAGGCGCTGGACAACATCGACCTGTACAAGGATATTACCACGGATTAGGTAGCCAGCAGCGTGAATAAGCCCAAGAAGATCGCCGTCGTGATCGTGGCGGGGCTCTTCGTGTACCTGAGCTTGTATACGTGGAACCTGCGCACCGGGCATTTGGACGCCCTTTCAAGCCATACCGGCCTTGACCTCTCCAGCCTGATTCTCCGCCCCGGACAGTGGGCGGGGGAAAAGGCTGTCGAGTTCTGGGAGCGGTACATCTATCTTGTCGATCTCAAGCGGCAGAACGATGAACTGGTCCAGCGGAATGCGCGTCTCATTCGGCAGAACATGATTCTCGGCTCCGAGGCCCGCTCTGCCGACCGGCTGGAACAGCTCCTGGGCTTTACGCCTCCGGCGCAGTGGAATTTCAGCGGTGCGCGCGTCATCGCCCATCGCATGGGTCCGGCCGGGGCGCTGGCCACCCTGGCTGTGGACCGGGGCACCACTTCTGGCGTGGAAGAGGACATGCCGGTGGTCAGCCTGGACGGCGTGGTGGGCCGCATTCTCCGCTCCGGGGCCGTTTCGTCGACCGTATTGCTGCTGACCGACGCCAACAGTCGGGTCGCGGTGATTGGCGAGCACAATCGCTCTGCGGGCATGCTTTCGGGCCAGGGCTATGGCGAACCGCTGGTGGTCCACTACATGAATCTCAACGCGGTCATCGACCCGGGCGAACTGCTGCTCTCGTCCGGGCTGTCGGGCATCTATCCCAAGGGGTTGCCCGTGGCCCGCGTGGTCCGGGTGCGCCGGTCGGACATCTCCCTGTTCCTCACGGTCGAGGCCGAGCCGCTGGCGGACGTGGCCGGGCTGGAGGAAGTCCTGCTGCTCCGGCGCGAGCTGGCCGATGAGGGCGGGCAGGGGCCCGCCGAACAGGAGGCTGCACCCGGTGCCGCCGCGCAGTAACAGTGTCGCCCTGTTGTGGTGGGGCGTCTTTACCGTGGCGGGCGTGTGGGCCCAGCGGACCGTTCCCGGAGTGGATTTTCTCGCGCCCGGCATCGTGCTTGCCCTGCAGGTGCAGGCCGGGCATCGGACGTTGTGGCTGGCCTTGGTCTGGATGCTGCTCCTTGAGGGCACGGGCAACCTGCCCTTTGGCTACGGACTGGCATGGTACGGGACGCTCGCCGCCCTCTATCTGATGGGCCGCTGGCTTTTCGAGGCGCGCTCCTTCGCCTTCATGTGCCTGCTGGGCGCGGCCCTCGGCACCCTGCACCCGCTGCTCACATATGGGCTGGCCTCCCTGGGCGATCTGACCGTGGACACGCGCCGGCTGGCCGTGGAGGGCGTGTTGCAGGCAGTGGCCTTTCCTCTCGTCTGGATGGCGGCGGACATACTCTTTCCCAGAATGCTGAGGCAGGATGCCAAATCTCTATGACAACACCAACCTGCAGCCGCCGCGCGCGGGTCTGCTCCTGCTCCAGGTGCTCATTCTGGCGGTGTTCTGCCTCTTTGCCGTGCGCCTGTGGTATCTCCAGATCCATCGTGGCGAGGTGTTCGCCCGCAAGGCCAGGGAGAACCAGATGCGCCAGGAGTCGATCTTCTCCCCGCGCGGGCTGATCCGCGACCGCTACGGAGACCTGCTGGCCGTCAACGAGCCCGCCTACGCCCTGGGGCTGGTGCGCGAGGACTGCGAGGATATCGACGCCACTCTGCGTCAGGTGGCCGAGTGGACCGGTGCCAGTTTCGAGGAATACAAGGCGCTCTACACAAAGAACCAGAAGCGGGTGAAGACGTTTGAGCCGCTCATCATTGTCCCGGACCTGACCTTTGACCAGGTGGCCCTGATCGACGCCAACAGGCTGCGCTGGCCCGGCCTGGCCATACAGATCAGGCCGCGCCGGCAGTATCGCCACGGCGAGCTTCTGGCCCACGTCCTCGGCTATGTGGCCGAGGCCAGCGAGGAGGAGATGGAGCGGCGGCCCGAGCTGGCCCTGGGCGACTATGTAGGCAGGCAGGGCATTGAGCTGGTGTTTGAGGACCGCATGCGCGGGGCCAAGGGGAGGGTCCAGTTCGAGGTGGATGTCAACGGTCGGCGGCTCAAGGAGCGCGTGCTCAAGCACCCGCGCGCCGGGCATGAGATTTCCCTGTCCATTGATCTCGGACTGCAGGAGCTGGCCATGGACTGGCTTGCCGAGGAGGCGGGCGGCGTGGTGGTCATGGATGCCGACACCGGGCAGCTCTGGGCGCTGGCCACGGCACCCTCATACAACTCCAATGATTTTTCTTCGGGTCTGACCTCGGAGCAGTGGGCCAAGCTCAGGGACGATCCCCTGCATCCGATGCAGAACCGGGTCATCCAGTCCGTGTACCCGCCGGGCTCGGTGTTCAAACATGTCGTGGCCGGAGCCGGGTTGCACTATGGTCTGCTCGACCCCAAGGAGGTCGTCAACTGCACCGGCCAGACCAAGCTCGGAAGCCATGTTTTCCGCTGCTGGCGCAAGGGCGGGCACGGCAACGTCAACCTTGAGCGCGCCCTGGTCGAGTCCTGCGACGTGTATTTCTACAAGCAGGGCAAGAAGCTGACCGTGGACCGCATGAGCGAGTTCGCTTTTGCCTGCGGCTTTGGTCAGGAGACGGGCATTGACCTGCCTCACGAAAAGGCGGGCATCATCCCGACCCGCGACTGGAAGCGCAAGCGTTTCGGAGAGGGGTGGCAGGGCGGCGACAATCTGAACATGGCCATTGGCCAGGGGTACACCCTGGTCACGCCTCTTCAGGTGGCGAGGTTCTTTGCCGCGGCCATGAATGGCGGCAAGCTGCTCAAGCCCAGCCTGCTCAAGGATGAAAAGCCGGTGGTCCAGGGCCAGGTGCCTCTGGACCCTGGCCAGCTCGCCCTGCTCTACCGCGCCCTGGTGAACACCGTGGAGGGCGACCGGGGCACCTGCCGCAGGCTGCGCACCAAGGACGTGGTCGTGGGCGGCAAGACCGGCACGGCCCAGGTGGTGCGGCTGACGGACAAACTCAAGGAGCTCAAGGACGACGACATCCCCTACCGTTTCCGCGATCACGCCTGGATGGCGGCCACGGCGGAAAAGGACGGCAGGCGGTACGCCATCGTGGCCATGATCGAGCATGGGCTGCACGGCAGCTCCGGGGCCGGCCCGGTGGTCAAGGCCATGATCGACTATATTTTCTTCGGCAAGGTGACGCCCAAGCCGGAAGCCCAGAAGGCCAAATCCAGAGCGGCCCGACTGCTCTCGGTCAACGCCACCGGAGGCTCGCGTGCCCATTGATCGCAGGCTGCTCTTCTACATCAACTGGCCCCTGCTCGGGCTGGCCCTGATCCTGTTCCTGCTGGGCGCGCTCAACCTGTACTCAGCCAGCGGCTACCGGCTGGAAGAGGGCATGAGCGTGGCGCCGTACTTTCAACGCCAGCTGTTGTGGGGGCTCATGGGCATGTTCGGCATGGTCATGTTCATGCTCTTCGACTACCGCCACCTCAAGACCATAGCCTGGCCCCTGTTCTGGGCTACGGTGATCCTGCTGCTGGCCGTGTTCTTCGTGGGCAAGACCATTTACGGCGCGCGCCGCTGGCTTGATCTCGGCTTCATGAACTTCCAGCCGAGCGAGCTGGCCAAGATCGCGGTGCTCATCGTGGGTGCGCGCATCCTCTCCAGGGAGCGCGAACCTCTGGGATTCGTCCGGCTGGGCTACGTGCTCGGCATCGGTCTGGTGCTGGCCGGGCTGGTCATCCGCCAGCCCGATCTGGGGACGGGCCTCTCCATCCTCCTCATCCTGGGCGGGATGATCCTCTACCACGGGGTGACGCCTGCCGTGTTCAAGACCGCGCTGGTGGCAATCCCCTCAATGCTGCCCCTGGCGTGGCTGTTCCTGCACGACTACCAAAAGCGGCGGATCATGACCTTTCTCGATCCCACCACCGACCCGCTGGGCGCGGGGTATCACATCATTCAGTCGGAAATAGCCATTGGCTCGGGCGGCTTCTGGGGCAAGGGGTTCATGGAAGGCACGCAGTCGCAGCTGCGGTTTCTGCCCGAGCGGCACACGGACTTTGCCGTGGCCGTGTTCGGCGAGGAGTGGGGCTTTGCCGGAGCCATGCTGCTGCTGACATTTTTCTGTCTGTTCCTCTACCAGATGGTGAACATAGCGCGCGACGCGCGTGGATTATTCGGCAGCTACCTGACGGCGGGCGTGTACTTCTATTTCTTCTGGCAAATCCTCATAAACACGGGTATGGTTCTCGGGCTAATGCCAGTTGTAGGCATCCCCCTTCCCTTCATCAGCTACGGGGGCAGCGCCACGCTGGTAAATTTTTGTCTCGTCGGGCTTGTGCTCAATGTGTCAATGCGCCGGTTTCTGTTCAAGCAGAGCTGACGCGTTGAGCAGTGGCGCATGCCTCGTTTCATAACTGATCTTTTCCGAGGAGCGCGTTTTCATGGCGAGAGACGAAATCAATGCCTTTCTGGGTGCCGGGACCAACTATCAGGGAAAGCTGAACTTTCAAGGGGCTGTCCGGATAGACGGCAATTTCCACGGCGAGGTGGTCTCGGACGGCACGCTTGTCGTGGGGCAGGAGGCTGTGGTGGAAGGGCTGATCCAGGTCGGCCAGCTCGTGCTTTCGGGCAAGATTCTGGGCGAGGTTGAGGCCCGGGACAAGGTGGTGCTGCACAAGACGGCGAACCTGCAGGGAAACATCAGGACGCCGGTGTTGGTTGTCGAGGAGGGTGCGGTGCTTGAGGGGCAGCTCGTGATGGGCAGCCTCGAACCGGGTGCCGCAGGGGCGTCGGAAGACATTTCCAGCTAGCGAGCGCAAGGCCGCTGCGATGGGTCGGCGGCGGATGTTTCAAAAGGCAAAAAGCCTTTGACACAGCCGCCGAAATTGGGTAATTCGCAGTGACTTTGCGCTAAAATTCACAACCTCTCGGGGGGCATGCGGTATGGTTTTACCTGACAAAACAATTATTATCCAAGGTGTGAACTTCCTTGTCACGGTCTTCGTGCTGAATGTTCTGCTGATCAAGCCCATCCGGGAAATAATCAGCAAACGCAAGGGCTTGATGGCTGACCAGATGGAGAAGATCGACGCCTTCAACGCCAATGCGGCCAAGAAGGTTGAGGACTACGAGGCGCAGCTTGCCAGCGCGCGCAAAGAGGCCAATGAGATCCGCACCTCCATGAAGCAGGCCGCCACTGCCGAAGAGCAGGCGCTCGTGTCTGCGGCTGGCACCGAGGCGGCTGGCACCATCCAGTCCGCGCGCGCCGAGATCAAGGTCCAGGTGCAGGGCGCCATGGACCAGTTGACCAGGGACGTGAACAAATTCGCCGAGCAAGCCACGGGCAAGATCCTTGGTCAGGCTTAGTCAAGGCAAGGAGGGTTTCATCTTGAAACGGGTGTATGTGTTTTTTGCGGTCCTCGTGGCCGCTCTGGCGATGGCTTCCTTCGCCTTTGCCTCTGCCGACGGTGCGCTGTTCACGGCGCAAAATCTGAAGGACTACGCGTTGCGCGTCGTCAACTTCATCATTTTTGCGTTCCTGCTCTATAAGTTTGGCGGAGCCAAGATCAAGGCCTTCTTCGTTGGTCGTCGCGACCAGATCAAGCAGGAGCTGGACGACCTTCAGGCCCGTCAGGCCGCTGCCGAGAAGAAGCTCAAGGAGGTCGAGACCGGCATCGCCAACATGGCGCAGGAGAAGAAGGCAATTCTTGACCAGGCCAGGGTGCAGGGCGAGGCCATCAAGGCCGCCATCATCGAAAAGGCCCACAACGACGCCGAGGCGCTGAAGGCGCAGGCCAAGCGCACGGCTGCCAACGAGGTCCAGGCCGCCATCGACTCCATCCGCGCCGAGATGGCGGACATGGTCGTTGCCGCCGCCGAGAAGATCGTCGCCGAGAAGCTCAGCGCGCAGGATCACGAGAAACTCGTGGATGACTACTTAACAAAGGTGGTGCTCAATTGACCGGTAACGTAGTATCCCGCCGCTACGCCAAGGCCCTTTTCGCCATCGGCGCCGCCAAGGGCGAGGCAGAGCAGAAAGCGTACGGCGACCAGTTGTTGGAACTGGCCGAGTCCCTGGGCAAAGCTCCGGAGGCTCTGGCTTTCTTCAAGAACCCTTCCTTCAGCGCGGAAGAGAAGAAGGCTGTTCTCAACAAGATAGTTGAAAAGGCATCGGTGGATCCGATGGTCAGAAACTTCTGCGACCTGCTGGCCGACAAGGGCCGGGCCGAGATGCTTCCCGCCATCGCTTCCGATTACAAGGTGATGATGGACGTCGTGTCCGGCATCCTCACAGGTGAGCTCGTCACCGTGAGCGATATCAGCGAGGAGAGAAGGGCGCAGGTCAAGGCGCGCCTCGAAGGGCAGTGCGGCAAGAAGCTCGAGCTGACCTTCTCGGCTGACAAGGCCATCCTCGGCGGCATCGTCCTCAAGATCGGGGACAAGGTCATGGACGCAAGCCTCAAGGCTCAACTGCAGATTTTGAAGGAAAATATTAAAAGGGGTGAGTAGGGCAATGCAGATCAAAGCAGAAGAAATCAGCAAAATCATTCAGGACCAGATTCAGGACTATGAGTCTCGTGTTGAAATGAGCGAGACCGGCACCGTCCTCTATGTCGGCGACGGTATCGCTCGTGTACACGGTGTCCAGAACGTTATGGCCATGGAGCTGCTGGAGTTTCCCGGCGGCCTGATGGGCATGGTGCTCAACCTGGAAGAAGACAACGTCGGTGTCGCGCTTCTGGGCGAAGACCGGGGTGTCAAGGAAGGCGACCCGGTCAAGCGTACCGGAAAGATCTATTCCGTTCCCGTCGGCCCCGCCCTGGCAGGCCGCGTGGTCAACCCCCTGGGCGAGCCCATCGACGGACTCGGACCCATCGACACCACCGAGACGCGTCCGGTCGAGATGAAGGCTCCGGGCATCATCGCCCGTAAGTCCGTTCACGAGCCGTGCTACACCGGCCTCAAGGCCATCGATGCAATGACCCCTGTTGGCCGCGGCCAGCGCGAGCTCGTCATCGGTGACCGCCAGACCGGCAAGACCGCGGTGTGCGTGGACGCCATCCTGGCTCAGAAGACCACGGACGTGCATTGCTTCTATGTCGCCATCGGTCAGAAAAAAGCCTCTGTCGCCCTGGTTGCCGAGATTCTTCGTCAGCATGGCGCGATGGAATACACCACCATCATTTCCGCCACCGCTTCCGAGCCGGCGCCGCTCCAGTTCATCGCCGCGTACACCGGTGCCACCATGGCGGAGTACTACCGCGATAAAGGCGAGCACGCCCTTATCTGCTACGACGACCTTTCCAAGCAGGCCACTGCCTACCGCCAGATGTCCCTGCTGCTTCGCCGCCCTCCGGGACGTGAAGCCTACCCCGGTGACGTTTTCTACCTGCACTCCCGGCTGCTGGAGCGCTCCTGCAAGGTCAACGACAGCCTTGGTGCCGGTTCCCTGACGGCCCTGCCGGTCATCGAAACCCAGGCCGGTGACGTTTCCGCGTACATCCCGACCAACGTTATCTCCATCACCGATGGTCAGATATACCTGGAGCCGAACCTGTTCCTGGCCGGTGTCCGTCCCGCCATCAACGTCGGTCTGTCTGTCTCCCGCGTTGGCGGCTCCGCACAGATCAAGGCCATGAAGCAGGTTGCCGGTACCCTCCGGCTCGACCTCGCTCAGTACCGCGAGCTTGCCGCCTTCGCCAGCTTCGGTTCCGACCTTGACAAGGCCACCCAGCAGAAACTGAACCGTGGCGCCCGCATGGTCGAAGTTCTGAAGCAGCCCCAGTACAAGCCGCAGACCGTTCAGCAGCAGGTTTCCATTCTGTTTGCCGCAACGCGTGGCTACCTGGACGACGTTCCTGTCGCTTCCGTGCAGAAGTTTGAGGCCGAGTTTCATGAATTCATGGCCAACGCCAAATCCGCAGTGCTCGACTCCATTGTTGAGAAACAGCAGATTGATGCCGATGTCGAAGCGGGCCTCAGGGCTGCTATCGATGAGTTCAAGAAAGGCTTCAGCGCTTAACTAAGGGGTAGCCAATGGCATCGTTAAAAGACGTCCAAAACAAGATTGTTGGCGTCAAGAAAACCAAGCAGATCACCAAGGCCATGAACATGGTGGCCTCGGCAAAACTGCGCAACGCACAGGATCGTATTGAACGATTCCGTCCGTATGCGGACAAGTTTTACGAGATGCTCGGTGACTTGGCAGCCGGTGCGGATGCATCGGTACATCCGCTGCTGGAAGTCCGGGACGAAGTGAAAACCGTGGCGATCATGGTGACCACTTCTGATCGTGGCCTCTGCGGCGCATTCAACGTGAATATCATAACAAAGGCTATGAAGCTGGCTCAATCGAAGGCCAAAGAAGGCAAGGCAGTCAAGATGTACTGCATCGGGAAGAAAGCCCGCGACGCCTTCAGAAAAACGGAATTCGAAATCGTACGGGCGCAAGCCGATGCGATGGGCAGCTTTGATTTCACCCTGGCCGCAAGCGTCGGCAACGAGCTCATCGCTGGTTACGTCGCTGGCGAGCTTGATGAAGTGCATGTTGTCTTCGGTGAATTCAAGAGCATTGCCAAGCAGATTCCTGTCGACCTCACCGTCCTGCCCATGGCTACGACGGAAGCTGGCGAAGCCGCCTCAGGCGGTTCCGGGGACTACTTGTATGAGCCGTCTGTGGAGGGCTTGCTGGCCGAGCTTCTGCCTCGGTTCATCAAGGTGCAGGTTTACCGTGGTCTGCTCGACACGTCCGCGTCCGAGCACGCCGCACGCATGGCCGCGATGGATAACGCCACCCGCGCCTGCGATGACCTGACGAAGTCTCTGACGTTGTTGTACAACAAGACCAGACAGGCAGCCATCACTGCCGATCTCATGGACATTGTCGGCGGCGCTGAAGCGCTGAAAGGATAAAGGGGGCTATTGAAATGGCTAATACTGGTAAAATTGCACAGGTAATCGGCGCCGTTGTCGACGTCGAATTTGCCGATGGGACTCTTCCCAACATTCTGTCCGCGTTGGAGATTAAGAACCCGAACAATACGGATGCTCCCGTATTGATCTGCGAAGTCGCGCAGCACCTGGGTAACAACGTTGTCCGCACCATTGCCATGGACGCCACCGAAGGTCTCGTCCGCGGCATGGCCGCCCTTGACCTTGGTCAGCCGATCTCTGTTCCGGTCGGTTCCGGTTCGCTGGGCCGCATCATGAACGTTGTGGGTGAGCCTGCCGATGAAATGGGTCCGATTCCGTGCGAGAAGCGCATGCCGATCCACCGTCTCGCGCCGTCCTTCACCGAGCAGTCCACCAAGGTCGAGCTGCTCGAGACCGGCATCAAGGTCGTTGACCTGCTCATCCCGTTCCCCAAGGGTGGCAAGATGGGCCTCTTCGGCGGCGCAGGCGTCGGCAAGACCGTTATTCTCATGGAGATGATCAACAACATCGCCAAGCAGCACGGCGGCATCTCCGTGTTCGCCGGTGTTGGCGAGCGCACCCGTGAGGGCAACGACCTCTACCACGAAATGAAGGACGCCGGCGTTCTGGAGAAAGCCGCGTTGGTCTACGGCCAGATGAACGAGCCTCCGGGAGCCCGCGCCCGTGTCGCCCTGACCGCCCTGACCTGCGCCGAGTACTTCCGCGATGAGGAAGGCCAGGACGTGCTGCTCTTCGTTGACAACATCTTCCGCTTCACCCAGGCGGGTGCCGAGGTTTCCGCACTGCTGGGCCGCATGCCTTCCGCGGTTGGCTACCAGCCGACCCTGGGCACCGACCTCGGTGGCCTGCAGGAGCGCATCACCTCCACCAACAAGGGTTCCATCACCTCGGTCCAGGCCGTGTACGTGCCTGCCGACGACTTGACCGACCCGGCCCCGGCCACGACCTTCTCGCACCTGGACGGTACCCTGGTTCTGTCCCGCGCGATCTCCGAGCTCGGCATCTACCCTGCTGTTGATCCGCTCGACTCCACCTCCCGCATCCTGGACCCCCACGTTATCGGTGAGGTGCACTACGCCACCGCCCGCGAGGTCCAGTCCGTGTTGCAGAAGTACAAGGAACTCCAGGACATCATCGCCATTCTTGGTATGGACGAGCTCTCGGACGAAGACAAGTCGACCGTTGCCCGCGCACGCCGGATTCAGCGTTTCCTGTCCCAGCCGTTCCACGTTGCCGAGGTCTTCACCGGTGTTGCCGGCAAGTACGTCAAGACCGAAGACACTGTTAAGGCCTTCCGTGACATTCTCGACGGCAAGTACGATGACCTGCCCGAGCAGGCCTTCTACATGTGCGGCGGAATCGAGGAAGCCATCGAAAAAGCCAAGCAGTAAGCGAGGTACTTCATGGCCAATACTCTGAAGCTTGAGATTGTCACTCCCGACCGGAAGGTGCTTTCCGAGGACGTGGAATACGTGGGTGCCCCCGGCATCCTCGGTGAGTTCGGCGTACTGCCGAGCCACGTCCCCTTCCTTTCCGCGCTCGGGATAGGCAATCTGCACTACAAACAGGAAGGCAAGGCGCACTATGTCTTCGTCTCGGGCGGATTCGCCGAGGTCAGCAACAACAAGGTGACCATCCTTGCAGAAGTTGCGGAAAAGGCCACCGAGATCGACATTGACCGCGCCCAGAAGGCCCGCGAACGCGCTGAAGAGCGCAACGCACAGGCCAAGGAGAAGATCGACGCTGCCCGCAACCAGGCCGCCCTGCGCAGGGCCATCGCCCGGATGTCCTGCCAGCGCTCCGGCAAGAGCGCAGGCACCTGCTAGTCTGATCCGACCCTACACCCTGATACACCAAAGGGCAGGCCTTCGAGCCTGCCCTTTTCGTTTGCCCACCGATAGGCGACAGTGCCCTGATGCACAGGCGCAGGCGCAAGCCGCCGCGAGTCGCCTGCTGCATTTCACGGTTGTTCTTTCCCGGCCAAGCGGGTAATGAGCCGGAAAAACCGTTCAAACTTTTGCCGACCAATCCGCTTTCGGAGAGCCTATGACCAAACCGAAGATCACCGCCCTGGTTCTTGCCGCGGGCAAGGGCACCCGCATGCACTCGTCCCGGCCCAAGGTGCTGCAGACCCTGCTGGGCGAGCCCATGCTGCGCTATGTCTACGATGCCATCAAACCTCTCTTTGGTCAGGCCGCCATCACGGTGGTGGGCCACGGTAGCGGGCTGGTGGAGCAGGCTTTTCCGGAGATGGCAGGTCAATTCGTGCTCCAGGCGCAGCAGCTCGGCACAGGCCATGCCCTCCAGGTGGCCTGGGACGCGGTCAAGGCCGATGGCACCGACTACTGCCTGGTCATCAACGGCGACACGCCGCTCATCACGGCTGAGGGGCTGGGTCGGCTGGCCGGTCAGGCAGGCTGCTGCGATCTCGCCTTCATGACCATCACCCCGCGCGACACGGCGCAGTTTGGCCGCGTGGTGCGTGACGAGAACCAGCGCATCAGCGCCATTGTCGAAGCCAAGGATTACTGCATGGCCGTTCACGGCCCGGTCACCGGCGAGGTCAACGCAGGCATCTACCTGCTCCGGGTGTCGAGCGTGGACACGCTCCTTGGACAGTTGCGCAACGAGAACAAGAGCGGAGAATACTACGTCACCGACCTGATCGGGCTGGCCGTGGCCAGCGCCATGGCCGTAGAGAGCGTCCAGTGCGGCGACGACATCAGCCTCATGGGCATCAACAGCCCGCGCGAGCTGATCCGGGCCGAGTCCGAGCTGCGCCGCCGGATCGTCGAGGCGCATATCGACCGCGGAGTGCTCATCCACAACCCGGAGACAGTCATCATCGGTCCGCGCGTGGCCGTGGAGCCGGGTGCGGAAATTTTCGGCCATTGCGAGATTTACGGCGCGTCGTCCGTGGCCGCCGGGTCGCGGCTCGGGTCCTATACCCACATCACCGATTCCACCTTTGCGCCCGGCTGCGTGGTGCGCGAGTTCTGCCACATCGAGGGGGCCGAGGTCGGGCCGCAGGCCGTGGTCGGCCCCTATGCCCGGCTCAGGCCCGGCACGGTCCTGCACACCGGGGCCAGGGTGGGCAATTTCGTGGAGATGAAAAAAGCCGTGCTCGGCGAGGGGGCCAAGGCCAGCCATCTTTCCTACCTGGGCGATGCCGAGGTCGGGGCAGGGGCCAATATCGGCGCGGGAACCATCACTTGTAACTATGACGGCAAAAACAAATTCACGACCACCATCGGTCCCGGCGCCTTCATCGGAAGCAACACGGCCCTGGTCGCTCCGGTGACCGTTGGCCGCGATGCGTTGGTCGGGGCCGGTTCCACCATCACCAAGGATGTGCCTGACGAGGGCGGGGCCATAGCCAGGGGCAGACAGGTCAATATCCATCGGCGGCTGAAGAAGTCTTGATTTGTATTGGGTAAGAGGATAGAGAGGTTGTATGGAACTTATTGTCCAACTTGAAGAGCGGTTTAATGGGTTGCTCAACAAGATTAACGAGTTAAGGGAAGAAAACCAGCGCTTGAGGGAGGAAGTCGAGGCCGAGCGGCAAACGCGGCGCGACATTGAATCTCGCATCGATACGCTTTTGGAGAAGATCAAGAGCGAGCTGGAATAACAGCGATAGACGATGCCACGCTACACGTTGAACCTGTTCGGCCTGGATATCTCCTTCAAGACGGATGCGGAAAGCACCCGCATTGAAGCTGCACAGGCTCTGTTGGAAAAACGGTTCAAGGATCTGACCACCGGGGCCGGGGACCTCAGCAAGGAAAAGATGTTGACGTTCCTGCTTTTGAGCCTTGCGGACGACTATCTGGTCGGCGAGGCCAAACTGGCGCGGCTGGAAGAGAAGATCGGAGAGATTTTGGAAAAAAACCTCGAATGATCCGGGCCGATGAGCGGACCGGGTCCGAGGCAGGCAGAGAAATACCCTGGGACGTTAGTGATTGCCAGGAGCGTTTTTGAGCCAATGCTCGTAATACGGGCGAAGGCTCCAGCGTGCTGGTGTGCATGCCCGGTCAGCCGGGAAGCCTGAAGGCGCGCGAGCCATGCCCACCTGGAATAGCCAGGTTCAAAACCAACTGGCGACACGGCCTCCCGGGGCTTTCGCGGTCCGCTGCACGGCGGACCGGCACGGTGACCAAGCCTTTCCTCATCCCTCCCGACATGTGCGTATGCACACTCTCTTTGTGCCCTTGCATCCCAGGCCTCAAGCGCGTTGTTGGCGTCAACAGACCGCCCAAAGTCTGTCAACATAACACAAGGAGAAATCCCCATGTTCATAGAAATCGCCATGATCGGCGCAGGGGCTGGCCTAGGCCTTGGGGCCGGGTTCCTGCTGCAACGATACATATCCGAGAAACAGGTGTCCGACGCGCGCGGGCTGGCCGACCGGATCGTCGAAGAGGCGAGAAAGGAGAGCGAGGCCCTGAAAAAGGAGTCCAGGCTCCAGGCGCAGGACGAGATTTTCAGCCAGAAGAAAGAGCTGGAGCGCGAGTTCAAGGACCGCGAAAACCAGCTCAAGAACGAAGAGAAACGCCTCCAGGGCAAGGAGGAGCGGCTCGACGCCAAGCGCGAGAAGGTCGCAGACAAGGAAGCCCAGGTGGTGGAGCTGGAAAAACAGCTCATCAAGCAGGAAAAACAGCTGGCCGAGCTTGAGGAGGACCTTGAGCAGAAGGCTGGCGAGCACGAGCGCAGGCTCCAGGAAATATCCGGCCTGACGGTGGAGGAGGCCAGGGAAAAACTCCTGGCCGAGATCGAGTCGCGCACCCGGCACGAGGCCGCCAGGATGGTCCGCACCATCGAGATGGAGGCCAAGGAAAACGCCAGCAAGAAGGCGCGCGAAATCCTCTCCCTGGCCCTGCAACGCTACGCGGGCGACTACGCGGGCGAGCAGACGGTCACTGCCGTGACCCTGCCCTCCGAAGACATGAAGGGCCGCATCATAGGCCGCGAAGGGCGCAACATCCGCGCCATCGAGGCGGCCACGGGCGTGGACCTGATCATCGACGACACGCCAGAGACCGTGGTCCTCTCCGCCTTCAGCCCGCTCAAGCGCGAGGTGGCCAAGCAGGCGCTGGAGCGGCTCATCCACGACGGGCGCATCCACCCGGCCCGCATCGAGGAAGTGGTCAAGAAGGTCGAGAGCGAGATGGACACCAAACTCAAGGAGATCGGCGAACAGGCCACCTTTGACGTGGGCGTGCACGGCATCCACCCGGAGCTGGTCAACCTGCTCGGGCGGCTGCACTACCGCACCAGCTTCTCGCAGAACGTGCTCCAGCACTCCATGGAGGTCGCCTTCCTGTGCGGCGTCATGGCCGCCGAGCTGGGCCTCAACGAGAAGGAGGCCAAGCGCGCCGGGCTGCTGCACGACCTGGGCAAGGCCGTGGACCACGAGGTCGAAGGCCCCCACGCCATCATCGGCGCGGACCTGGCCAAGAAGCACGGCGAGTCCAAGGAGATCGTCCATGCCATCGCCGCCCACCACGAGGACACCCCGCCCATGTCCATCCTGGCCAATCTGGTCCAGGCCGCGGACTCCCTCTCGGGCGCGCGCCCCGGCGCACGCAAGGAGCTGCTTGAGAACTATGTCAAGCGGCTTGAGGAGCTGGAAGGGCTGGCCACCAGCTTTGACGGCGTGTCCAAGGCCTACGCCATCCAGGCGGGCCGTGAGATCCGCGTCATGGTCGATTCCGAGCGGGTCGGCGACGAGAGCACCTATGTCTTGTGCAAGGATATCGCCGAGAAGATTGAGAACAACATGACCTATCCCGGCCAGATCCGGGTCACGGTCATCAGGGAAAAACGAGCCGTCGGCTACGCCAAATAGCGCAATGAGCGGCCCGGACTTCGCCAGAGGTCCGGGCCGTGTTTCGTGGCCCTGGGGGGGGCGGCCTGAACTTTGCGTCCGGCCCGATTTATCATGGCGCGGGAACGGATTTTGTGATCAGCAAGGATGGAGGGTCGGGGCATGAACGCCACGCCCCTTGGAGCCAGCCCATGAGCAAGGAAAACAGAGTCGCCGCAGGCGGTGCGCCGCACCTCGACAAGGAGGCGCTGAACAAGTCCATGGAAAAGACCATGAGTCTGTTCCGCGCCGAGATGGGCGACGGCGAGTTCAAGCGCTTCAGCGAACTCATCCAGAGCGAGTTCGGCATCAAGATGCCGCCCACCAAGAAAGTGCTGCTCCAGTCGCGCTTCCAAAAAAGGCTGCGTGCCCTGGGCATGCACTCCTACAAGGAATATTGCGACTACGTTTTTTCCGAGCAGGGGCGGGAGCAGGAGCGCTCGCACCTTGTGGACGTGGTCACCACCAACACCACCCATTTCTTTCGCGAGCCCAAGCACTGGGAGATCATGAACACCATGGTCCTGCCCGAGTTGTGGCAGCGCGGCGTTGGCCGGGTGAAACCCCTGCGGCTCTGGAGCGCGGGCTGCTCCAGCGGCGAGGAGCCGTACACCCTGGCCATGGTCCTGTCCGAGTTCGCGGTCCGCTCCCAGGGCTTTGATTTCGCCATCCTGGCCACGGATATCTCGCGCGAGATCCTCCAAAAGGCCATGCGCGCCGTCTACTCCATTGAGAAGGCCGACGAGATCCCTCAGAACATGAAGAAGAAATACCTGCTCAAAAGCAAGACCAAGCCGCTCATCAAGATCGACGGCGGGTTGCGCGCCAAGGTCAGCTTCCAGCAGCTCAACTTCATGGAGGATTTCCGCATCCAGGAGCCGCAGGACATCATCTTCTGCCGCAACGTGGTCATCTACTTCGACCGTGACACCCAGGTGGTGCTCTTCAACAAGTTCTGCAATCACATCAAGCCGGGCGGCTATCTCTTCATCGGCCATTCCGAGAGCCTCTCCGGCATGCGGTTGCCCATCCGGCAGATCGCGCCCACCGTGTTCCAGAAGATCGGCTGATTCCGCCCCAGGGCCAGGCCCGATCACCGTTTCCCACTCACCACATTCCCTTGGCGCGCCGCGATTGTCACATTCCGGGACTCGTCTTTTGGGCGCGAATCTGCTACCACGCCTTACCCTGCGGGGGAGGAGGAGCATGCGGATTCTGTTTCTTGGCGACATCGTGGGCAGGCCCGGTCGCGCGGTGGTGCGCGAGCAAGTCAGGCGGGTGCGCGAGCAGGCGGGCATTGATCTGGTCTTTGCCAATGGCGAGAACGCCAGCGGCGGCTTCGGCCTCTCGGCCCGCAACGCCTCGGAGCTGTTTGGCGCGGGCATCGACGGCATGACCGGCGGCAACCACACCTGGAAGTTCAGGAACCTCTGGAATCTCCTGGACACGGACGAGCGGCTGCTGCGGCCCCACAATTATCCAGTCGGCGCGCCCGGCTCCGGGGTACGCGTCTTTCGGCGCGAGGGGCGTGCGCCGGTGGCTGTCATCAACCTCCAGGGGCGCACCTTCATGCCGCCGGTGGACTGCCCCTTTGCCGCAGCCGAGGCGGCCCTGGCCGAGCTTGACGACGTGGTCATCCGCATCGTGGATTTTCACGCCGAGGCGTCGGGCGAGAAGCAGGCCCTGGCCTGGTTCCTGGATGGCCGGGTCAGCGCAGTGCTTGGCACCCATACCCATACCCAGACCAACGATGCTGTTGTGCTGCCCGGCGGGACAGCCTATATAACGGACCTGGGCATGTGCGGCCCAATGGGATCGTGCATCGGCATGCGGCCTGAAATCATCATCGACCGCTACCGCACCGGCCTGCCCGGCGTGCTCGAAGTGGCACCGGGCAAAGGGGTTTTACACGGCGCGGTTTTTGACATAGATGATACGACCGGCACGGCGGTTTCCATAGTTCCGTTCCGGCAGGAATAAGCTGCGCGGATGCGGGCCAGATAGTGATATTCGCACGGAAACAATGAGGAATCGATGAACATTTACGACGAATTGAAATGGCGTGGGCTGATCAACCAGGTCTCTGACGAGGAGAAGGTGCGCACCTACCTGTCCAACCAGGGCGCAGTCATGTATTGCGGGTTTGACCCCACCGCCGAAAGCCTGCACGTCGGCAACCTCGTCCCGCTCTTGTGTCTTGCCCGCATGAAGCGCGCCGGACACAATCCCATCTTTCTCCTGGGCGGCGCCACCGGCCTCATCGGCGACCCCTCGGGCAAGGACAAGGAGCGCGAGCTTTCGCGCCGGGAAGACCTTGATGTCCGCTCCGAAAAGATCAAGGGGCAGGTGCGCCGTTTCTTTGAGCGCAACACCGGTGATCGCCCGGAGATCACCAACAACTATATTTGGACCAAGGACCTGACCGCCATCGAGCTGCTGCGCGATGTGGGCAAGTATTTCACGGTCAACTGGATGCTCCAGAAGGAGTCGGTCAAGGGTCGCATCGACCGCGACGATGTGGGCATCTCCTACACCGAGTTCAGCTACATGATCCTCCAGGGGTACGACTACTACCACCTGTTCAAGACCAAGGGGTGCCGGTTGCAGCTCGGTGGCGGCGACCAGTGGGGCAACATCACTGCTGGCTGTGAGCTGGTGCGCAAGAAGTGCGCCCAGGAGGACGGCGAGCAGGAAGAGGTCTTTGCCCTGACCTTCCCGCTGATCACCACGGCCTCGGGCAAGAAGTTCGGCAAGAGCGAGAAGGGCGCCATCTTCCTCAACCCGGACATCACGCCGCCCTACGCCTTTTATCAGTTCTTCATCAACACCGATGACCGCGACGTGATCAAGTTCCTCAAGCTCTTTACCTTTCTGGACCAGGACGAGATCAATGCCCTGGAAAGGGAACTGGCCGAGGCACCACACCTGCGCTCGGCCCAGAAGCGGCTGGCCGAGGAGGTCACGCGCATGGTCCACGGCCAGCCCGAGCTGGACCGCGTCATGGCCGCCACAGAGGCTCTGTTCGGCGAAGGCTCGCTCAAGGGCGTGGACCCGGCCACCCTGCGCGCCGCGCTGGAAACCGCGCCCCACTGCCACTACGCGCCCTCCAACGTGCCCGACCTGCCGCAGATGCTGCTGGACCTCCAACTGGCTGCCTCCAAGGGGCAGGCCCGCAAGGACATCGCGAGCGGCGGCGTCTACATCAACGGCGAGCGGGTCGAGGCCGATCAGGGCGTGGCCGAGGCCGACTTCATCGGCGGCGAGCTGCTGATCATCCGCAAGGGCAAGAA
Organism: Pseudodesulfovibrio aespoeensis Aspo-2; assembly: GCF_000176915.2. Classification (NCBI taxonomy): domain Bacteria; kingdom Pseudomonadati; phylum Thermodesulfobacteriota; class Desulfovibrionia; order Desulfovibrionales; family Desulfovibrionaceae; genus Pseudodesulfovibrio; species Pseudodesulfovibrio aespoeensis. Next base: position 3,357,343 of record NC_014844.1, on the reverse strand, counting down.
GCACTACGGCCTCGTCACCCGGGGTTGAGCCGGCTCTGACTGCTGCCAAGAGCGCACACAGGGCGGGCCTGCCGGAGTTGTTCCGGCAGGCCCGCTTTTTTTGTCTGGATCGCGGTCCGGTTATTTGCCGGTCAGTACCGTGCCCACGCGCTCCAGGGCGGTGCGCAGGGTATCGTCGTCCACGGCGTAGGAGAAGCGGATGCACGTGTCATCGCCAAAGGCGGAGCCGGGCACCAGGGCCACGCCTGCTTCATCAAGCAGCTTGGCGCACATGGTGGCCGAGTCGGGCGCGTCGGCGGTGTAGAATTGGCCGAGCACCGGGAAGAGGTAGAATGCGCCGTCCGGCTTCGGACACTGCGCGCCCCAGCCGGTGATGATCCCGTAGGCGATGTCGCGGCGGCGGACAAAGGCGCGCTTCATCTCGTCCACGATGTCCCATGAGCCGTTCAGGGCGGTCAGGGCCGCCTTCTGGGCGATGGAGTTGATGTTGGAGGTGGACTGGCCCTGGATCTTGGACAGGGCCTTGATCAGCGTTTCGTGGGCCAGGGCGTAGCCCACGCGCCAGCCGGTCATGCAGAAGGACTTGGAGAGCGCGCCCACGATGGCGATGGTCTCGGGATAAGCCTCCCAGGTCTTGGCCAGGGAGGCGGGCTCTGCCGGGGCGTAGACCAGCCGGTCGTACACCTCGTCGGAGACGATGAAGACTTTTTTTTCGCGCGCCCAGGCCGCGATGGCTTCGAGCTGGACCTGGGTGTAGCAGCAGCCCGTGGGGTTGGAGGGCGAGTTGAGGAGGAGCAGCCGGGTCTTGTCCGTGCGCGCCGCCTCCAGGGCGTCCAGGGTGACGAGGAAGTTCTGGTCCGCGGTGGTGGGCACGAACACGGACACCCCGTCCGCCAGCTGGACCATGGCCGGGTAGCTGACCCAGTAGGGGGCCGGGATGAGCACTTCGTCACCCGGATTGAGCAGGGCCATGAACAGGTTGTAGAGCACCTGCTTGCCGCCGTTGCTGATGATGGTGTTGTCGCCCGTGGCCCTGGCTCCGTAGAACCGGCCATAGTAGGCGGCCACGGCCTCGCGCAGCTCGGGAATGCCCGGCACCGGAGTGTAGCGGGTGAAACCCTCGTCCAGGGCCGCCTTGGCCGCCTCGCAGACGTGCGTCGGGGTGCCGAAATCGGGCTGGCCCACGGCCAGGCTGATGATCTCCCGGCCCTGGGCCTTCAGCGCCTGCGCCTTGGCGTTCACAGCCAGGGTGGCCGATGGCTTGATCCTCTCCAGACGGTCGGAAATACGCATGCAACGCTCTCTTGATTGAAAGGGGTAAGACGGGCAGTTCCCAAGCCCCAATAGACCAAAAAAAAACAGAGGTAAATCCGCTTTTCCCCACCAGGGGAAAAAAGTTGTCCGGAGTGTTGCCCTGTCGGCGGGTTCATGGGGCTGCGCCGGTGTCTGCCCTGAGTCGCCAAGGGGAAAGGAACGCCTGTTTTGCCTGTGGAAACCGTGACCGTTGTCGTTGCCGGTGCGGGAATACGACTGGATTGATGACCGGAAATGCGAGAGGCTGCATTCCGTGTCCGGTGCGCACGGGCGGGGTGTGTCTTCAGGGCCGATTCTTTTGCGAAGGGGGGAGTTGGGTTGCCAGCCGCGCCCCGGAGTACATGCAGCCGCAGCAGCGGGCAGGGAGGATTCATGGAGATACTTTTCAAGATATATGAAGGACTGGACAGAGAGGGGCCGGGCAGCCGGGCCATGACCCAGCGCGCCCTGGCCCTGTGCGCCGGGTTGCCGGAAAGCCCGCGGGTGCTGGAACTTGGGTGCGGTTCAGGCGGGGCGACCCTGGCCCTGGCCGGGCTGACCGGCGGCAGCCTGGTGGCCGTGGACGTGCATCAGCCGTTTCTGGACACCCTGGCCGGACGGGCTGCCGCCGCTGGTCTGGCCCACCGGATCGCGACCGCGAAGGCCGACATGGCTGCCCTGGATTTCGAGCCGGAGAGCTTTGACCTGATCTGGTGCGAGGGCGCGGCCTATATCATGGGTGTGGACCAGGCCATGGAGGAATGGAAACGGTTCCTGCGGCCCGGCGGTTTTCTGGTGTTCAGCGACGCGGTCTGGCTTGCCACTTCCGTCCCTGACGAGGTGCGTGCCTACTGGGCCGAAGAGTACCCTGCCATGCGCACGCCCGCGGACATCGTTAGCGCCGGACAGGCGCTGGGATATGAATCCGTCGGCCACTTTTCTGTGGACCGCGAGTGCTGGGATGCCTTTTACGATGATCTGGAGCGACATCTGGACAAGGTGGAAACGCTTTATGGCGATGACCCGGACGGTCGGGCCGTCATCGACGGCAGTCGGCGCGAGATCAGCCTCTACCGGGCGCATCCCGGCGTGTACGGATACGAGTTCCTCTGCTTCAGGAGGTGATAGACCCGGGCAGCATCCATCCGCCTGCAGCAGGGGTTGCACACACTGCGCGCATCCTGTTTATTTTTTCGCTGGCTGGCAGACTCCTGTTTGTCGTGGGTCGAAAAATGCGATATGGTGTAATTTCGACTGGTTTGCCGAGCGTCGTTGGCCCTGTTGTCGAGTCATGCCCTGAAGTCGCTGATCCGGGATTGCGCATGTCGAACCGCCGCCTTGGTCTGGCCCTGCCGTGGGCCCTGGTCCTGGCCCTGCTGGCCGCGCTGGCGTGGAGCCTGCCCGCTGGCGGGCAGGACCGCCGCGCGGTGAACCGGGTCGGATCCTTCTACGTCACCGAGGCGGAGCAGGCCTGGCTCGATGCCCACAAGGACCTGCGCCTGGGCGTCTGGCTCGGCTCTCCGCCTGTCGTGTTCCGGGGGTCGGACGGGTCCATCCAGGGCATGTCCCCGGCCTATGTGGATATCGTCATACGCAAGCTGGGGCTCACGCCCACACGGGTGCGTGCGTCGAGCTTCCCGGCCTTGTGGGAGCTGGCCAAGGCGGGCGAGGTGGACATGGTGGGCGCGCTGCCGGGCGCGCCGGAGCACGAGAGCGACATGCTCGTGTCCGAGCCGTACCTGCTCCTGCCCATCGTCGTCGCCACTCGGGCCGACTATCCGTTCATCTCCGGGCTCAAGGACTTGTCGGGCAAGGTGGTGGCCGTGGCTGCCGGACACGTTCCGGCCATGCGCATTCCCAGGGACCATCCAGCCATCCAGCTGATGCCTGTCGCCTCCTCCGAGGAGGGGCTGCGCGCCCTGGTCTCGGGCCGGGCCTCGGCCCTTGTGGCGCCCGAGGCCGCCATCGCCTATCTCGCCAGGGAGCGGGGCATTTCCAACATCCGCATCGCGGCCATCACCGAGTATTCCTCGCGCCTGTCCATCGGCGTGCGCAAGGATTGGCCCGTGCTGCTGACCCTGGTCAACCGCGCCCTGGCCTCCATCACCAAGGAGGAGCGCACCGGCATCCGCGACTACTGGACCGTGCTCCATGACAGCCAGTGGGTCGGGCGCCCGCAGGTCTGGCGCATGGTGGGGCTGGTGTTGGCGGGCGCGATGCTGCTGCTGTCGCTGTTTTTCCTGTGGAACCGCCGCCTGACCAGGGAGATCGCGCAGCGCAAGCTGGCCGAGGCCGAGTACCGGCGCGCCCACGAGGCCACCCAGCGGATCATCGAATCCGCAGACATCATCATCGTCGGCCTGGACTACGCGGGCCATGTGCGGCTCTTCAACCGGGCGGGTGAGACCGTCACCGGCTATGCCCGCGACGAGATCCTGGGGCGCAACTGGTTCGAGCTGGTGGTGCCCAAGGAGCGGTTTCCCTTTGTCTGGGACGAGTTCTCGCGGCTGGTCAACGAGGGGCCGCGCGGCGTGGCCGACACTTTTGAAAGCCCCATTCTGACCAAGAGCGGGGAGACGCGGCACATCCTGTGGCGCAACTCCGTAACCGGCGACGATGAGGAGCTGGCCACCATCTCCTACGGCACGGACATCACCAACCGGCTGCACGCCGAGGAAGAGCTGCGGCTGACCCAGTTCGCCGTGGACAATGCGGCCATGGGCGTGTTTCGGGTAAGGCCCTCCGGGCGCATCGTCTACGCCAACCTGACCGGAGCCAGGATGCTCGGCTACACCCGCAGCGAGCTGCGGCGCATGGTGGTGGCCGACGTGACCTCTGCCGTGACCAGGGAAACCTGGCCCGACCTGTGGGCCAGGCTCAAGGAGGATCAGGTGGTCACCCTTGAGTCCGTGGTGCGCGGCAAGGACGAGACCAGCCTCGCCGTGGAGGTCTCGGCCTATCACCTGCTCTTCAAGGGAACCGAGGTGGCCATCGCCTTTGTCTTCGACATCTCGGAGCGCAAGCGGGTCGAGACCCTGCGTGAGGATGTGGAGCGGCTGGTGCGCCACGACCTGCGCTCGCCCACCCTGGCCGTGCAGACCCTCTTCACCCTCTTTGACCGGGCCGACAACCTGACCAGCGACCAGCGCGAACTGCTCGAAAGCGTCAAGCAGGCCAGCCGGAGGATGCTCAACATCATCGACATGTCCCGCGCCCTCTACAAGATGGAGGCAGGCACCTACACCCTCTACCCGGTGCCTGTGGACCTGCTGGCCGTGGCCGAATCTGTGCTCGACGACCTGCGGCCCGTGCTGCGCGCATCAAGCGTATCCATGGCCGTGAACCTTTCCGGCGAACCAGCCGGGCCGGACAACGTCTTCATGGTCCGCTCCGAGGAGCTGCTCTGCTACGCACTCCTCTCCAACCTGATCAAGAACGCGGTCGAGGCCTCGCCCCAAGGCTCCACCGTGACCTTGAACATGCGCGCCGCTGACGAGCACGTCATTACCGTGCACAACGCGGGAGCCATCCCCGAGGCCATCCGCAGCACCTTCTTCGAAAAATACGTCACCGCGGGCAAGCGCCAGGGCACCGGGCTCGGCACCTACACGGCCAAGCTCATCGCCACCACCCTGGGCGGCTCCATCAGCTTCACCACCTCCGAGAGCCAAGGCACCACCATGACCCTCCGGCTGCCTGTACACTAGGATAAGATCTTCATGAAAAAGCTAATCCTATTCTCTCTTCCAATTTCAATTCTAGGCATATTTATTGGAAGTGATGACCCAATTCTACCTTTTCTACAGGGCACCTGGGTAGAACCATTGTTCTATTCATTGAACAATGGAAACTCAATCGTGTTCAACCTGTCTTGTGGGTATGTAGTTTCAATTTTTTTGTGGTATATACTTGTATATTTGCCAGAAGTTAAAAAAAGAAAAATCATAAGGGAAAATATCAGCCAGCGGTATAAGTCATTTAAAGAAAACACGATCTGCAACTTGCTCTATGCAGCAGATAGTCATTCAACAGACTCTAATTTAGTGAACGAGCTATGTGATCACAACCAATTTAAAGAGTACTTCAGCGGTGAAAATATTCAAAGATGGTATGACGCTTTAAATGGATTAGATGAAAACGGCAGGTACATCCGCGATATCCACATAGATCTTAAGTTGCTGTACAAGGATATCGAGTATGTTCTTAATAACATAGATTTTTCAGAGGAAGGCTCACACTCGCTGTTTGTTACATTGCAAGAAAATGTTTTCAAAGCAATAAATTATGCTGACTGCCATTATGATCACGTAAAAAAACTCTCAGCATTTCTGTATACTATTTTGGCGTCGTGGAGCCTAGTAGATGGGAAAATGACAGAAGATATTATACAGAAAATGATTGACCAGATATAAATTATAGGTAGCCGTTATAGGGGCGCATTTTCTTCAATACAAGAACGCCGCTATTGCAAGCCGTGAGTGTCAAATGGCATTCGAGTGCCACAGATTTATTAATCCGTTGGATTGTTCGGAGGCAGTGTCAACTTTATGATCGCAGACGGCTTTTTCGGATGAAGGCCCCTCATTAGCCCATCTGGCTGGCACCACCATGACCGTCCGGCTGCCCCGCTGATTTAAGAGTGATTCCTAGCTTGGCCGCGCCCGCCAGCCCAGGAACGGCGCGGGCTGGCCGCCTTTTTGCCCTCCACCCGCACTTTCAACTGGTCTTTTAGTCGTTCCTTCTGTAGTCTAGACAATCTCTAATTGTGCCGCCTTTTTTTCAGGCTTTTCATATAAAAGTTAAACATTTCAGCTTTTCAGACGAGGTCCGTCCATGTCCAAAACGAAGATGCCCGCCAGCCTGCCCGATCCGATCATCAACGAAAACGCCAAGATAGTCCTGGCCCGGCGCTACCAGAAAAAGGACGCCGAGGGCATTGTCTACGAGACGGTCAAGGAGCTGTTCTGGCGGGTGGCGTCTGCCATCGCGGCCGAGGAGGCCAAGTATGACGGGTCCAGCTGCAAGCCGGCCACCCTGGCGCGCGACTTCTACGACCTGATGACCTCCTACTCCTTTTTGCCCAACTCGCCCACGCTGATGAACGCGGGCACCGGCCTGGGCCAGCTGGCGGCCTGCTTCGTCCTCCCGGTGGCCGATTCCATCGAGGACATCTTTGACGCGGTCAAGCACGCGGCCATGATCCACAAGTCGGGCGGCGGCACCGGCTTCTCCTTCTCGCGGCTGCGGGCCAAGGACTCGGTGGTCGGCTCCACCGGCGGCGTGGCTTCCGGCCCGCTCTCGTTCCTGCGCATCTTCAACTGCGCCACCGAGCAGATCAAGCAGGGCGGCACCCGGCGCGGGGCCAACATGGGCATCCTGCGCGTGGACCATCCCGACATCATGGAATTCATCAAGGCCAAGGAGCGCGACGGCGAGTTGAACAACTTCAACCTCTCCATCGGCCTGACAGAAGCCTTCATGCGCGCTGTGGAGAAAAACGAGGAGTTCGACCTCATGGCCCCCAACTCCGGCCAGGTGGTGGAAAAGCTCAACGCCCGCGAGGTCTTCAACCTCCTGGTCCAGAAGGCGTGGGAGTCCGGCGATCCGGGCATCGTCTTCCTCGACCGCATCAACCGCGACAACCCCACCCCCGCCCTGGGCGAGATCGAGTCCACCAACCCCTGCGGCGAGCAGCCCCTGCTCCCCTACGAGGCCTGCAACCTCGGCTCCATCAACCTCGGCAAGTGCTACGCCAAGGGCAAAAACGGCCACGATTCCGAGGTCAACTGGGACGAGTTGCGCCGCATCATCCACCTCTCGGTCCGCTTTCTCGACAACGTCATCGACGCCTCGGTCTACCCGCTGTCCGAGATCACCGAGATGGTCGGCAAAAACCGCAAGATCGGCCTGGGCGTCATGGGCTGGGCCGACCTGCTCTTCCAGCTCGACATTGCCTACAACTCCCAGACCGCCGTGGACTTGGCCGAGCGCGTCATGAAGTTCATGCGTGACGAGGCGCGCAGCGCGTCCAAACAGCTCGCCGCCGAGCGTGGACCGTTCCCCGCCTATGCAGAGTCCGTGTTCGGCAAGGCCAACCTCGGCCCCTACCGCAACGCCACCACCACCACCATCGCGCCCACCGGTACCCTGTCCATCATCGGCGGCTGCTCCTCGGGCGTGGAGCCGCTCTTTGCCCTCAGCTTTGTGCGCAATGTCATGGACAACGACAAGCTGGTGGAGAGCAACCCCTTCTTCGAGACCGCCCTCAAGCAAGCCGACGCCTACTCCCCAAAACTCATGGAGGAGATCGCCAAGGTGGGGACCATCCGGAAGATGGAACACCTGCCCCATGACCTGCGTCGCGTCTATGTCACCGCCATGGACATCGAGCCCATCTGGCACCTCAAGATGCAGGCCGCCTTCCAGAAATATACTGACAACGCCGTGTCCAAGACCGTCAACCTGCCCGGCTCGGCCACCAGGGAAGACATCTGGGACATCTACTGGAAAGCCTACGAATACGGCTGCAAGGGAGTCACCGTGTACCGTGACGGTTCCAAGACTTCCCAGGTGCTCTGCACCGGCGATGGTGACAAGAAGATGGACGACGCCAAGGCCGGGAAATCCGTGGTCAAGGCCCGGCCCGATGTCATCTACGGCTTTACCCAGAAGATCCCCACCGGCCTGGGCATGCTCTTCCTGACCGTCAACGAGATGGACGGCAAACCCTTTGAAGTCTTTGCCACCATCGGCAAATCAGGCGGCTCCATCACCGCCAAGGCCGAAGCCATTGGTCGCCTCGTCTCCCTGGCCCTGCGCTCCGGGGTCGAGGTCCGCGAAATCGTCGGGCAACTCAAAGGCATCGGCGGCGAAAACCCCAAGTTCATGAAAAAACACCTGGTCAAATCCATCCCCGACGCCATCGCCCACGTCTTCGAATCCCGCTACCTCCAGGGCGACCGCGTGGGCGCGGGCTCCCCGGCCCTGAACAAAGACCTCTGCCCCGAATGCGGCGAACCGCTCGTCTTTGAGGAAGGCTGCCATATCTGCAAGGCCTGCGCCTACACCAAGTGCGGCTAACCCCTTGACCCGAACCTAATGCCTCCGGCGGCCAGGGCGCTGCCCTGGACCCCAAGCGAGCCTCCGGCGGTAAGAGCCGCATACACTGACGCGGGCCTGCCCACCCTTTCGGGATGGACAGGCCCGCGCCATTGCATGCGGCAGGGGGTTTATAAGAGTTTTCGGCAGCAGCTTTTCTCTCCTCATCCAACCGCATCCGCAGTCCTTGCAACCTTCGCGCGTCCCAGCCCTTAAGCCTCCTAAGGCCTAGAAGCTGACAAATCGCAAGCTGCGGCTCTTTCGAATCACGGACGGAGCGAAGCGGAGGACTTGATTCGGGAGCAGCGCGATTTGATCAGATTCTTGGCCGTGGAGTGCAGGCGGCCAAGCTGGAAAGGCCTTTTTCTTCCTATGTGGCCCACCGTCAAGGGAATCTGTGTATAGCCTTTTCCTATTCGTGCTCTCTGGCACCAAGTACCATTCGTTCGGTACAAAATCATTATTGCGCCATTTGGTTCACGCTGTCTAAACAGCCGAAAAACGCCCGCGCAGATTGGTGATTCAGGTTATGAACTTTGATAACAACGGCCCGAAAGACTCAAACGCCATAAAACGATTGCCAGGAGGCGAGCTATGGCTGCAATGGCTTTTTGCGGCACTCCTGTTTTTGCGACAAGCTGGTTGTAACGTTCTTTGATTTTAGGAACTTTTGCCTGCCATATCCAAGCGGATTCGACCAGGAGGCTTCGCAATCGTTTTTGTCCGACAGGAACAAGTCGGCCGCGTGATGATCGCTCACCACTTTGGCGAACCGTCGGCGCAAGACCGAGATACGACACGACCTGTTCATGACACTGAAAACGCTCCGGACGAAAGACCTCCAGCAAAAACGTGGTGGCGACCGTCGGGCCGACGCCGGGGACCGTCCGCAGCCGCTTCATAGCCTCTTCATGCCGTTTTACCATGATCATGGACAGAGTCGCCTCGATCTCTTTTAGCTCCACCTTCTGCCAAGACAACTCGCGCAACAGGCTGTCCAGCGTCAACTTGGCGGCAGGCTCGATTTGAAGAGTCGACAGTCTCCCAACGGCTTGCCCGGACCACTGCGATAGCCCTGGCGGCTCCTCCACGCCGACGTAAAGCAGCAACGACTTGATCCGTAACTTGGCGCGGCGGATGTTGTCGACAATCTGCGACCTGCGGCGAATCAGGCTGCGCTCTCCTTCCTCGGCAGGAGTAGGCACGGCGATCCCCTTAAGCATGCCCTTGGCGGCATAGTCGGCCAGTTTGATACAGTCCAACCGATCTGTCTTTGACCCCGCAACCACAGCACGGGGAACCTTGCTCGGGGCAACCACGCAGCAATCTATGCCAGCCTCTTCCATGGCCCGACATAGCCCAAAACCCGTTGGGCCGGATTCATAAGTGACCTGTGCTATTGGCTGCCCCAATTCGAGCAACGCCAGGACCAAATCATATGGCTTGGCAGGCGCTACCCATGTCTCACAAGCCCCATCCTCGCGACGCACCGCCACATGATAACTGAGTTTGTGAACGTCCACGCCGACGTGAATCTCCCGGCCTTCAAACGCTTCCAGAAAATCGCTGATTCGTGATACTGAATACTTTGCCATGCTGTGCCTCCTGCGGTTCTAAGTTGTCGTTCAAACTCAGACTACCTCAGGTAAGGCCAGCATGGTATTTGGCTACTTTCTTTTGGGCCAGCAAAAGAAAGTAGCCCCGCCGGGAGGGCAATCAAAAAACGTGGAGGAGCGACAGCGACGGCTCTTTGTCTTTTCCTTGCCTTCCCGTCTCAACGCCGCCCCCCCCCTCACCCAACTCCCCATTCCGCCGAAGGCGGTTTCCACTTCTGTTTCCGTCCTCAAGAGGCGCGTTCCCTCTCCCCGACATGCGACCCGAATATCTCCCATGTCTTGAGAAAGGTGGCGTCAAACGTCCTCTTCTCCACATGGGAGCGGGCCTTCTGCCGCATGTACTGTATCCGCTCCGGCGCGTCGATGAGATGGAGGATTGCCCTGAGCAGGGCGTCCGGATCGTCTGCCGGGACAACCAGCCCGGTCTCATTGGGCAGCACATTCTCGCACGGCCCGCCCTTGTCCGTGACAATGACCGGCAACCCCGAAGCCTGCGCCTCCAGCACCACGTTGCCGAAGGTATCCGTGGCCGAGGGAAACACGAACAGGTCCGAGCTGGCATAGGCCTGGGCCAGGGCCTCGCCCTTGAGCACCCCGGTAAAGGTGGCTGGCGCGCCCCGGAGCCTGCGCTTCATCTCGTCGAGATACGGCCCGTCGCCGACCACGATGAGCTGGAGCCCGTCGCGCATCCGGGACGCCTTGAGAAACGCCTCCACCAGCACCTCAAGCCCCTTTTCGCGCGACACGCGGCCCACGTAGAGGAGCTTGGTCCGGCCTTCCACCGCGTACTGGACAAAGTACCCGTTGCGCTTGGCCGGGTGAAAGCGGTCGGTATCCACCCCGCGCGGGTAGGTGACGATCTTGTGTGGGTCGATGCCGTGGTCGGCCAGCTCGAACCGGGTCGATTCGCTGGGCGCGTAGATGATCTGCATCTGGTTGTAGAACCAGCTCATGTATCGCCAGCAGCCGTCTTCCAGGGCCGAGTCGCCGGTCAGGGTACCCACGTACTCGGGGAAGGCGGTGTGGTAGGTGCCGTGAAAGGGCAGCTTGAGGATGCGGGAGATGGCCAGCGCGGCCAGTCCCACGGGGCCGGGCGTGGCCGCCAGGATGCAGTCGTACTCCTGCTCGAAGCAGTGGGTGAGCATGTCCAGAAAGGGCGGGTAGGCCAGCTCGATGCCGGGGTATTCCGGGATGGAGAACCGGCCCACCGGGGCGAAACTGACTGCGCCGGGGATGTCGGCGCTGGCCCCGCAGGTGATGACGGTCATGTCCTTGCCGTGGCGGGCGACCATGGCCAGTTGCTGGCGGATGGTCCGGGCCACGCCGTTGATCTCGTCAAAGGTGTCGGTGAAGTGGGCGATCTTGAGATTTTTGGCGTCGCGTTTGCCCGCCTTGGGCCGAAACCGGGCCAGGCATTCGCGCGAGAACTTGCGCTCGCTGGCGAACAGGTCGTAGCCGACGAAATACGGTGCCAGCAGGGCATAGAGCGATCCGGCGGAGCCGATGGAGTGGAACACGTCGAACAGGTTGGCGCCCAGGGCCGCGTTCAGGGTGCGGTCCGCGAACTGGGCCAGCACGCGGTTGGCGGCCAGGGACACGAACCTGGACCATTCCCGCTCCAGGGTCAGGATGTCGATGATCTCGCCTTTGGCGATGCGCATCAGGTCGGGATCGCCGGCAATGATGTCGCCCGCTTCCTTGAGCAGCATATCCTGCACGGATTTGCTCGGCCCGTATTCCCGGTGCAGCGAGGCCTTGCCCCGGCCTATGAGGCGCAGGAAGCGGTCCACCAGGGAGCCGCCCCCGGTGCGGTCGGGCGACAGGGCGTGCTTGACGAAGCGGAAGCACAGGTGCTCGCTGGCCGCGTGGCTCATGGCCCCGATGCGCGAGCGGTAGAAGCCGTAGCCGATGCCGTAGAGGTTGTGGGCCATGGTCCGGGGCGTGGCCGACGAGCCGCCGGGCCGGGCCGAGTGGTCGCGCACCCCGGCCAGCGCGGCCTTGACCGACGCCGTGCCGGCAAAGGTGGTGTGCATGCGCGCGATGTTGAGCGAGCTGTGGTCGTCGGACCCGCCGATGAGCCCCTTGCGCCAGGGGGTTTGTCCGTGGGGCGCGATGCCGTGGGTGTTGGCCAGCCGTTCCATGTCCGTAAGGGTCAGCCGGGCCAGGATGTCGCGCAGCACCTGGTTCTGGCGCGCATCGCGGGTGCCGTTCTCCTCGAACACGTCGAACAGGAGCAGGGATTGCTCGAAATGGGCCGGGGTCAGCCGGTCGTTGACCGCGAAGAGCGGGTGGGCCAGCACGTGGGTGATGTCCTGGCCGCGCAGATAGCCCACCAGATCAAAGACGTTTTCGCGGACATGCTGGATGTCCTCGTGCTGGGCCTCGGTGATGTCGTAGGCCAGGACGTGCAGCTTGCACCGGTCTTCGGGAAAGTAGGTGGTGATCTCCTCGCTGACGAACGTGCCGGGAAGCCCGGCGATCTCCAGGCTGCCGCTGATGGTGTTGTGATCAGTGATGGTCACCAGGTCCATGCCGCGTTCGCGGGCTATGGCGTAGAGGGTGGCTGGCTCGGTGAAGCTTTCAGGGCAGCCGATCTTTTGCAGGAGCCACTGCGAGGGGCGTGTGGAGAACTTCGAGTGGACGTGCATGTCCACCCTGAACCGGGAATCAGCCATGGTGTGGCCTCGCTCTGTTTGGTCCGGTCGCTCAGGCGCAGCGGGCGTGATCTTCTTCCTCGGCGGCAGACTGGCAGACGATGCACAACCGGGCCGAGGGGTTGGCCTTGAGCCGGGCCAGCCCGATGGGGTCGCCGCATTCGTCGCAGGTGCCGTAGTCGGTCTCGCGCAGCCGTTTGATGGCGCACTCGTATTCTTTGATGCGGGCCATGCGGCGGCGCTGCATGGCCAGGTTCACCCCCTGCTGCGCGAGCTGGGTGGCGAAGTCGGTTTCGTCGGGGCAGTTCTCGACCGCAAAGGTCTCGGCTGCCTCCTGCACGGTCAGGCTGCTCAGTCCGTTCAACAGATGGTCCTTGATCTCGCGGCGTTGCGTTTCGGTCATGGTTTCCTCCGGAGGATGAGAGTGATGATGGCTTTCTCTACCCCTGCGCCCCCTGGGGTGATTGACGCTTTGGTGACGGCGGGCCGACGATTCCGCATCGAATGGATGCGTGTCCCCATGGACGAAACGGGAAAACGGCGATACCCTGCGGGCATGAAATGGATGTTTGTACTTTTCGCTCTGCTGGCCGGGGCGGGAATGCCCCTGCAGGCGGGCATCAATCTGCGTTTGAGGCATGCGTTGGGCGAGCCGGTCGTGGCCGCGCTGGTGTCGTTTGCGGTGGGAACCGTGTGCCTGCTGGCCTATGTGGTGGCGGCCAGGGTGGAGTTGCCGCCTGCGGGCGTGGCCGCCGGGGTGCCCTGGTGGGCGTGGACGGGCGGCGCGCTCGGCGCGTTTTTCGTCTTTGCCACCATTGTCCTGGCCGGGCAGCTCGGCGCGGCCACCACCATGGCCTGGCTTCTGGCCGGGCAGTTCCTGGCCGCCCTGATCCTCGACCACTTCGGGCTGGTCAGTTTCGCCCTGCGCGAGGTCACCTGGCCGCGCGTGGCGGGCGTGGCCCTGATCATCGCGGGCGCGGTGCTGGTCAACAAGTATTAGACGGCGCGAGCCGACCGGACAGGGGCGGGCCGAGCCCATGTCCTGGTGCCCCATGGAGGAACCCATGCCTTTTGCCAAGGATCTGGCTTCGGTCTGCCGGATGATCAAGATCGAGCATTCGGTGTTTGCCCTGCCCTTTGCCTATGCCGGGGCCTTTCTGGCCGCCGGGGGATGGCCGGGGCTGTGGAACATGACCGTCCTGACCGTGGCCATGGTGGCGGTGCGTTCCTTTGCCATGGCCTTCAACCGCTACGCCGACCTGGACATCGACAGCGACAATCCGAGAACCCAGGGGCGGCCCCTGGTCACGGGCGAGCTGTCCACCCGGTTCACCCTGCTCTTTATCGTCGCCACGGCCCTGATCTTCGTGGCCGCCTGCGCGCTGATGAACCCGCTGTGCCTGCTGCTCTCGCCCGTGGCGCTCGGACTGTCCGCCTTTTACAGCTTTTGCAAGCGGCTGACGCGGTGGTGCCATTTCGTGCTCGGCGCGGTGCTGGGGCTGGCCCCGGTGGCGGGCTGGCTGTGCGTGGACCCGGTCCTGACCCTGCCTGCCGCGCTGCTCTTCTTCGGCGTGACCTTCTGGGTGGCCGGGTTCGACATCCTCTATGCCTGCCAGGATGCGGAGTTTGATCTGGGACGCGGGCTGCACTCCATGCCCTCCCGGCTCGGCGTGGCCTGCGCGCTGGAGGTTTCCACCATGAGCCATGTGGTGACCGGGGTGTTCTTCATCCTGGCCGGATGGAGCGCGGGCCTTTCCTGGCCCTACTTTTTCGTGGCCCTGGCCGTCTGGCTGACGCTCATGTTCGAGCACCGGCTGGTGCGGGCCGATGACCTGAGCCGGGTCAATGTAGCCTTCTTCACCCTCAACGGGGTCATTGCCGTGGCACTTTTCTTTGGCGTGCTCCTTGATATGTTCCTTGCGGGCTGATAGCCAGAGTGGGAGCGTAAACCCGTTGACAGCAGAGGAGCGGACAATGGCTGAGACGCCGACCATCAGGACAATGTCGCGCGCGGACATGGATCTGGCCATCGGGCTGGCGGCCAGGGAGGGATGGAATCCCGGCCAGGCCGACGCCGACAGTTTTTATGCCGCCGATCCCAACGGGTTTTTCGTGGCCGAGGTGGAAGGGCGGCCTGTGGGCACCATCTCGGCGGTCCGCTATCAGGACGATTTCGGTTTCATCGGCCTGTTCATCGTCCTGCCGGAGTTTCGGGGCAGGGGATATGGCATGGCCCTGTGGCGTCACGCCATGGCCTATCTGGACGGGTGCGTGGTGGGGCTTGACTCGGTCCTGGACCAGGAGCCGATCTACCGCAGGGCGGGCTTTGTCCCGGCCTACCGCAGCGTGCGCCACGCGGGCAGAGGCGGCGGGTCCATGCCGCAGGGAGTGGTCCGGCTCGATCAAGTCCCCTTTGCCGAGATCCTGCGCCTGGACCGCCAATGCTTCCCTGCCGGACGCGAATCCTTCATGCGGGCGTGGATCAACGCGCCGGGCGTGTCCGGCTACGGCGTCATGCACGGCGACCGGCTGGCTGGATTCGGGGTCATCCGCCCCTGCGCCGAGGGGCACAAGATCGGCCCGCTCCTTGCCGACAACGCGGACGTGGCCGGGGTTCTGCTCGCGGCCCTGGCCGCCGCTGTGCCGGGCGAGCAGTTTTTCCTTGATGTCATCGAGCCCAACGCTCAGGCCGCGGCCCTGGCCCGGTCCATGCCAGGGGTTTTCACCACGGTGCGCATGTACGCGGGCGGCGCGCCGGACACGGATATGGGCAGGCTTTTCGGCGTCACATCCTTTGAACTGGGGTAGGCCATGCGCTGGTTGTGGATTATCGTGCTTCTCTTTGCCGGGTTTCTCCTGTGGGACGTCGGCTGGTGGCTTGGGTTCGGGGTTTCGCCCATGAGTCCGAGGGCGCTGAAGCTGGCCGTCAACGAAGGCCGCGCCCCGGTGATCATCGATGTGCGCAGCCGCTCCGAGTTCGAGTCCTTCCACATCCCCGGCGCGGTCAACGTGCCCTTCCCGGCCACTCTGGCCGAGCTGGCCGCGGTCTCGCCCGATCCGACCCTGTCCGTGGTGGTGGTCTGCCTGACCGGCCACCGCTCTTCGCCCGTGGCCAGCCAGATGCAGAAAGGCGGCTACACCGCCGTGACCAACCTCACCTGGGGCATGCTCGCCTGGAAAATCCTGGGCGGCGAGACGGTCTCCGGGCCGTGAGACCGCCCACTGCGCCATTGACCGGGCCGGGCCGCGACCGTACCATGATTCCATGAGCGAATATCTCGACGACCTCGACACCGGGCCGTGCGTGGGGCTGGTGGAAAAACAGGCCTTCACCTTTGGCTCGGCGGACGAGCCCATGACCCTGGAGAGCGGGCGCTCGCTGGGGCCGGTGGCCCTGGCCTTTGAAACCTGCGGCAGCCTGAACGCGGCGCGCGACAACGCGGTGCTGGTCTGTCACGCCCTGACCGGCGACTCGCACGTGGCGGGCCGCTACCAGGAGGACGATCCCAAGCCGGGCTGGTGGGACATTATGGTCGGCCCGGGCAAGCCCATCGACACGGACAAATATTTCGTCATCTGCTCCAACGTTATCGGCGGGTGCATGGGCTCCACCGGGCCCATGTCGCCAGACCCGACCAATGGCCCGACAGACGGCCCGACCGACGGCCCGACCAAGGGCGCGCCCTACGGCACGCGCTTCCCGGTAGTCACCATCGGCGACATGGTCCGCTGCCAGCGCCGCCTGATCGACCACCTGGGCATTGACCGGCTGCTGGCCGTGGTGGGCGGATCGGTGGGCGGCATGCAGGTGCTCGAATGGTCGGTGCGCTACCCGGAGCGGGTCTGCGCGGCCCTGCCACTGGCCACCACCACCAAGCACTCGGCCCAGGCCATCGCCTTCAACGAGGTGGCCCGGCAGGCGATCATGGCCGACCCGGCCTGGAACGGCGGCGACTACTACGCCACGGGCCGCCCGGAGCACGGGCTGGCCGTGGCCCGGATGATCGGCCACATCACCTATCTCTCCGACGAATCCATGCGCCACAAGTTCGACCGCAGGCTCCAGGACCGGTGCGAGCTCTCCTTTGATTTCGAGGCGGATTTTCAGGTGGAGAACTACCTGCGCTACCAGGGCAACAAGTTCGTCAGCCGGTTTGATGCCAACAGCTTTCTCTACCTGACCAAGGCCGCCGACTACTTCAACCTGGAAAACCAGCACGGCGACGGCTCGCTGGTGGCCTCCTTTGCCAGGGCGCGCTGCCGCTACCTGGTGGTCTCCTTCACCTCGGACTGGCTCTACCCCACCTACCAGTCCAAGGCCATGGTCAAGGCCATGAAGAAGAACGGGCTGGATGTCAGCTTTTGCGAGATCGAGGCCCCGTGGGGTCACGACGCCTTTCTGCTGCCCAACCCGCGCCTTGACGCGCTCATTGCGGGATTCCTCGACAGGGTGCGCGGCCAATGCTCCGCCGGGGAGTGCGAAGAGAGAGGAACCCATGCGCTTTGATCTCCAGGTCATCGCCTCCTGGATCGAGCCCGGCTCGCGGGTGCTCGACCTCGGCTGCCGCACCGGCTCGCTGCTCAATCATCTGCGTCGGGAAAAGGGGACTCTGGGCACGGGCATAGAGATCGACGAAAAGGCCGCGGGCGAGGCCATAGCCAAAGGGCTCTCGGTCATCCACGGCGACATCTACGAGGAGATCGGGGACTATCCGGACAACGCCTTTGACTACGTCATCCTCTCCCAGACCCTGCAACAGGTCTACGACCCGGCCATGCTCATCCGCGAGATGCTGCGCGTGGGCAGCCGGTGCATCGTCTCGTTCCCCAACTTCACGCACATACGGAACCGCCTCCAGATGTTCTTCACCGGGCGCGCGCCCGTATCGCGGGAGCTGCCCTACCAGTGGTACGACAGCCCCAACATCCGGGTCATTCCCATCACGGATTTCAGGCGGTTTTGCCGGGATCTCGGCGTGCCCATCGTCAGGGAGGTGGCCATCTCCACCCACCATCACGACACCAGGGGGCGGGTCATCACCCTGCTGCCCAACCTGCTGGCCGCCTTTGGCATCTTCATGCTTGGAAAGCCCGGCGCGCAGGGTCCGGCAAGCTAGGCGGGCAGGCCGCTTCTGGCTCAGAAGTCGAGCCGGGTGATCTTGCCGGAGCGGCCCTTCTTCGTCTCGCTGTCCTTTTGTCCTTTGTCCTTTTGTCTCTTGTCCCTTTGGCCTTTGTCCCTTTGGCCCTTGGTCGGGGCTGCAACCAGATCGTCCACGTTGTACTCGTCGCGGGCTTGGGCTTCGCGCTCCTGGCTGCGCCTGTCAACCGGGGGAAGACGCTTTCTGGCCCTGTCCAGCCTGCGGCGCGCGGTGTCGTTTTGCGGGTCAAGCTCAAGCACGTGCTCGAAGAAGGGGACCGCGTCCTCGTACTGGCGCAGATCGAGGTGTAGCGAGCCGATGTTCATGGCCGCGCCCATGCTGCCCTCATAGAAGCGGGGGTTGAGCCTGAGGGCCGCCTCGAAGCACCCCATGGCGGTGCGCCGCTCGTCGCCCTCCCAGTAGGCCAGGCCCATATTGTAGTGGATGGCTGGATCGTCTTGGGCGATATTCAAGGCCTTCTTGTAGACATCCACGGCCTCCTTCCACCGGCCCTGGCCGCGCAGGACGATGCCCAGCCGGTTGAAATGGACCAGGTCGTCGCGGCCCAGCACCCGTTTGCCGTCAAGGACGCGCATCAGGTACTTGGCGGCCAGGTCCGGGGCGCGGGCGGCCACGGCGTCCACGATGCGCTCGGTCAGGTCGCCCGTGATGCTGAGATGCTCGCGCTCGGCCAGCTCGACGCTCTCGGTCAGGTACGCCTCGGCCTTTTCGGTCTCGTCGCGTTGCAGGTGCTGTCTGGCCAGCTCTATCTTGCGTTCCGGGTTGAGGGGGCTGATCTCGTCGAGTTCCTTCATGTAGGCCAGGGCGCGCTCGTCCTCCATCCTGTCAAAGGCGGCTGCCAGCTTGATCAGCGGGGCCATGAAGATGGGTCGGCTCTCGTGGGCGGCCATGTATGCCTGAACAGCCTTGTCCGCCTCCCCGATGCCCATGAGCGCATCGCCGCGCATGACCAGTCCGGGCGCGCAGTCCGGCTTGAGCAGCAGGATGCGGTCCGTCACTTCCAGGGCCGCGTCGTACTCGCCCGCGTCAAGGAGCGACGCGCAGCGGTCCATCTGCTTCTTGAGCACCGAGGGCGGGTGGATGGTGGCCGCCAGATCCTCGATGACCTTGTTGGCCGAGGCGGGCTTGACCAGCACCTGGCTGACGCCAAGCTCGAAGAAGTAGGCCACGGTTTCGCGTGTGGCCTCCCAGGTGAGCACGATCATGCGCACTACGGGAAACTCGCGCTTGAGGCGGATGATGAAGTCGGTGGTCGGCTTGTCGCCCAGCATCCGCTCCACAAAGACCACGCAGGGAACGCCTGCGTCGCGCAGTTCCAGGCACTTTTCCAGGGCCGCCTGGGTCTGGGCCATGGGGAAGAGCGCATCGCCCTTGAACCCGATGACGCGGCTGACGATGTTCCTGAGCGCCCGGATGAAAACCGCGTCGTCAGAGAGATAGACGATGGCTCCGGTTTCAAGGAAAGACCGGACTATCTGGTCGAATTGGTGGCTCGCCATTGGCCCTCCGCGGCGCGCCAAGCGCCCGTGACGGTTGCCTTGCAAGGCTCCACCCTAAGGGAAGCGCACCCTTTGGGTCAAGGGAGGCGGGCTACCGGCTCAGGGCGTCGAGCTTCTGCTTGGCTGCGCTATTGCCCGGATTGAGGGCCAGGGCGTTCTTGAGGAACGGGATGGCCTTGTCGGGCTGGCGCAGCTCGGCGTAGATGGTGCCCAGGTTCAGGGAGGCCACCTCGCTTTCCTTATGGAAATCCGGGTTCTTCTCCAGCGCGGTGTCGAAGCAGCGGGCGGCCATGCGCTTGTCGCCGCCGTCGAAGTAGGCCATGCCCATGTTGTAGTGCAGCCCCTCGTCGTCAGGCGAGATGGCCAGGGCGCGGCTGTAGTTGTCTATGGCCTCGCGCCACTTGCCCTGGCCGCGCAGGGCGATGCCGAGCTTGTTGAACAGGGCGATGTCGTCCTTGTTCAGCGACTGGCCCTTGGTCTCGATGACCTTGAGCAGGTATTTTTCCGACATTTCCGGCGATGCATGGCTGACGGCCTCGGATATCTGCTCGGCCACAGAGCCCACAAGACTCATGGCCTCGCGGGTGGCCGTCTCAATGGCCTGGTCAAAGTACTTTTCGGCCCGGTCCAGCTCCTTGCGGGCCATGTGTACCTTGCCGATGTCGGTCTTGCGTTCGGTGTTGAGCGGGCTCAATCTGTCGAGCTTCTTGAGATATTCCAGGTGCTTTTCGTCGTCCACTCCCTCATAGGCCAGGGCCAGCCGCTTGAGCGGCTCCAGGTAGAGGCGCGAGCTTTCGTGGGCCTTCATGTAGTTGGCCACGGCCTCTTCGCGTTTGCCCATCTCAAGAAACACATCGCCGCGCAGCATCAGCCCAGCCGGGCTGTTGGGCTTGGCTTCGAGGATCTTGCCGCCCACCTCCAGGGCCTCCTTGAACTTGCCCGCTTCAAGGAACCGCTTGCCCAGGTTCATGTATTCGCTCAGCTTGCCCTGGGGCTTGATGGTGAAGGCCATCTTCTCGATGATGTTGTTCATGGACGCGGGCTTGGAGATGACGTTGTTGACGCCGATCTCGTAGAAATAGGCGATGTTCTCGCGCTTGGTCTCGCCCACCAGGACAATGACCTTGAGGTCGGGCAGCAGCCGCTTGATGGTGAGGATGGTGTCGGTGCTCGGCCTGCCGTTTATCAGTCGTTCAATGAAGAAGATGCACTCGACCTTGCTTTTCCGCAAATCCTGAAGCTTGCGCAGCCCGTACTGGGCGTTTTCAAAGGCAAAAAAGCAGTCTCGCTTGGTGCCGAGGATCTTGAAGATGGTGGAGGAAAGCGTCTTCTTGAAGAGCGGGTCCTCGCTCAGGAGCAGGACCGCCCCGTTCCTGCTCTCGAAAAAATCGTAGACAATGGAATCGTATTTCTTGTCCGCCATGGGTTCCTCTTGCGCGTGCCTCTTCCCTCGAAGGCTGCGGGTGTTTGTTGAATACGGTTGCCCCCGGCGCAAGTGTCTCATGAAACAAAGCCCATCGGAAGAGAATTATTTTCTTGTTACGAAACAATGTCGGACCGGTTGGGGCGCGATGTCCGCAGCAGGGGTTTCACTCGCGCCTGAGGGAGCCAAGGTAGATGGCCGTCAGGGCCAGGGCCACGCCTGTCAGTTCCACCGGGCTGGTGGGCTTGTCGAACAGGAGGATATCCCAGACATAGGACAGGGTGGGTTGCAGGAGCAGGATCAGCCCGACCAGCGAGGTGCGCACCTGCTGGATGCCCCGGGTGATCAGGTACCAGCCGATGGCGTGGCAGATCAGGGCCAGGGCGGCCAGGGCGAGCAGGGAGCGGGTGTCGGGAATGGCGAAGGAGTCGCCCTGGGCCGCGCCCAGCCCGCCGAGCATCAGGCCCGTGATCAGCGCCACGGACCCGGCCATGGCCAGGGGATCGGCCCCGGCCCTGGTCAGGGAAAACTTGAGGGCGAGCAGGTAGAGGGAGTAGAACAGGGCGGTGAGCAGCCCGTAGCCCACGCCCAGCCTGAAATCGGGCGTGAACGAGGCCCAGGACACGCCGACCATGAGGTAGAGCCCGGCCATGGCCATGGGGATGGCCAGCAGAAACGGGCGCGACACCCGCTCTTTGAGGAAGAGGATGGACACCCCGGTCAGGACGATGACCTGGAAATTGGCCAGCATGGTGGCCAGCCCCGGCCCCACCAGCCCGATGGATCGGTGCCAGCAGAAGAAATCCGCCGCAAAGAAGAGGGCCGAGACCAGGGACCAGCGCCAGACATGGGGCGTCATCCGGCGGAGCTTGCCCAGCCTCCAGAGGATCACGGTCATGCCCAGGCCGCCCGCGAACAGGCGGTAGAATCCGGCCACGTCGGGCGGCACGTTGGCCAGCTTGACCATGACCGACGAGAAGCTGATGAGCACGGCCCCGATGACGAACCCGGTCATGACCGCACCACCCGGAGCCTGTCGGCCAGGCTGACGCCGGTTTCGTCCACCTGGGCCACGCAGGGCCACGCCTCCACGCCCCGGTCCAGAGCCTCGTAAAACAGGTCGGCATAGACCGGGTCCACCACGTCCGCCGGGCCGAAACAACGCCCGTCCGTGCGCTGGACAAGAAAGAAGAGGGCCACGCGCGCGCCAGTGGCGGCCAGGGCCATCAGCTCGCGCAGGTGCTTCTGGCCGCGCCCGGTCACGGCGTCAGGGAAGCAGGCCACCTCGTCCTCGACCAGGGTCACGTTCTTGCATTCCACCCACAGCGTGCCGCGCGGGCCGTCCAGGCGGGCATCCAGGCGGCTGTCGCCGGTCTTGGCCTCGGCGCGAAAGGTGTCGTAGTCGTCGAGTTCGGGCAGGGCTCGGGTCTCCCAGGCGCGCCGCAGCATCCGGTTGGGAGTCAGGGTGTTGACCCCCACGAACCGACCGTGCAGCTCCAGGGCCTCCAGGGTGTGGCGCAGCGTGCGGGCCGGGCTGGCTGCGGGCGAGAGCAGGGCCGTGACGCCGGGCCTGAGCAGGCCGAGCATGGAGCCGGTGTTGTTGGTGTGAGCCAGCACAATGCGTCCGGCGTCAGGGCCGTCCAGAGCCTCAGCCTCCACGGTGAACCGCTTGTGCCGCGCGATGAGGCGGGCCCGGCAGCAGGGGCCGGGATGGGGTATTGAGCAGGGCATGCCAGCCACAACAGGCGCTCCTTGTGTCTTCAACCAACCGATTTCTCACCATTTTGCCGTCAAGGCAAGGTTTATCGGGTTGCCGGGGCGTTGGAAATGGACTAAGAGGGCCAGAGGGGATAGCCGTCCGGGGAGGGAAACGCATGCCGAAAATGAATCTATCGCAACTTGAGCCCGGCATGATCCTGGCCGACGACCTGACCACAGGGGAGGGCCGGATGCTCCTGCCGCGCGGGGCCATGCTGACCGAGGCGCATATCCGCACCTGCCGGGTCTGGGGCATCGTCGAGGCCGACATCCAGGGCGAGGAGGAGGCCGGGAACGGTCGCTTCACCTCCTTTGACCAGATCGATCCCGGAGTGCTTGAAGTCTGCAAGATCATGGCGGCCCAGCGGTTCGTGCTCAACAGCGCGTCCCAGCCCGTAGTCAAGGAGATGGCCCGGCTCTACGTGCTGCATCAGGCGCGCGGGCTGAGCCCGGAGCAGGCGCGCTGGATGCTCTCGGCCTGCCAGCACGATGACTCCGTGGACATCTTTGCCCCGTCGCCCACCACCGAGGCGAACATCAGCCCCGAGGCGGTGGTCAGGCAGGAGATGGAGCTGGCCTCGCTGCCCAACATTTTTTTCCAGATCACCGAGAGCCTGAAGAATCCGCGCAGCTCCGCCTCCTACGTGGCCGAGGTCATCAGCAAGGATGTGGCCCTTTCGGCCAAGCTGCTCAAATTGGTCAACACGCCATTTTACGGGTTTTCGAGTCGGATAGACACCCTGTCCAGGGCCGTGACCGTGGTGGGCACCAACCAGTTGACCAACCTGGCCCTGGGCGTGTCGGTCATCGCCGCGTTCGAGGGTGTGCCCGAGGAGTTCTTCACCCTCAAGGAGTTCTGGCTCCATTCGGTGGCCTGCGGTATCGTGGCCCGGCTGCTGGCCGGGCGGGCCGGGCTGGCCGGGGACGAGAAATTCTTCGTGGCCGGGCTGCTCCACGACATCGGGCGGCTGGTCATGCTCAAAAACCACCTCAAGGCGACCATCGAGGTGCTGCGCCCGGCCAAGGTCGGGCGTCGCGCGTTGGTGGACGTGGAACGGGCGGTCTGGGGCTGCACCCACGCCGAGATCGGTGGCCGGATGCTCAAGAGCTGGCGGCTGACCCCTTTCCTCGAAGCGCTGGTCCACCACCACCACACCCCCATGGAGGCGTCCATGCCCGCCGAGGCCTCGGTCATCCATGTGGCCGATTTCATCATCCACGGCCTTGGCATCGGCTCAAGCGGCGCATCCCTGGTCCCGGAGCTCGACCCCAGGGCGTGGAAGAAGCTCGGCCTGCGCGAGGCCGACCTGCCGGATATCGTGCGCCAGGCCGAGCGTCAGGCCTCGGATGTCATGACCGCCTTTTTTCCCGAAGACGGCTGAGTCGCCCGGATCGGCGCGATCACCCCTTTGTCCGCTTCCTGATGGCTTCAAGAATCTTTTCCCCCTCTCCTTCGTAGGCCGCGCGCTCGTCTTTGGGCGTGGGCCGCCTTACTGGCGGCCAGACGCCGGGTTGCCGCTCAAACCCCTTGAGGGCCTCGGCGCTCGGCGCGGTGTCGGCCATGGCCGGGGTCTTGCGGATGTCCACGCCGGGCACGGGCGCGCTGAATTCGATGGGGATGTTGTTGGGATCAAAGGTGTAGATGGAGTGGATGAACCCGTGGTCCACCACCTCGGAGCACCAGATGTCCGCCGCGTCGAGCGTGTCCTTGATCTCCCACAGGTCGTCCTCGCCCGCCACCTCGAAGGAGACGTGGTCGAAGCAGACCGGCCCCCTGACCGGGAAGCCGTGGTCTTTTTCAGGCACCGGCTCCACACCGGGCCACTCGAAAAAGGCGATCATGTCGTGGCCGGAGATTTCCAGGAAATAGTGGCGGTAGCCGGGGTGGCCCAGCCCGGCCACCAGACGCATGCCCAGGAGGTCGCGCCAGAAGCGCAGGGTGGCGTCCATGTCGCCGGTGACCATGGCCAGGTGGTTGATGCCGGTGTAGGTTGCCATGACGCTCCTTTGGTCTTTGATCGGGCCGTGGATCAGGCGTGGGGTTCCCTGCCCTCCTCAAGGGCCCGTTCGCGCTGGCGCAGCTCGCGCCGGAGCTCGGCCTCGCGGTGGCGGCGCTGGGCCGTGGGGGTGTCCAGCAGCAGGGGCGGCACGGGCGTGGGCTTGCCGTTGTCGTCCAGGGCCACGAAGGTCAGGTAGGCGGAGTTGGTGTGGCGGACCTCGCCGGTGCGCAGGTTCTCGGCCTCCACGCGCACGCCTATCTCCATGCTCGACCGGCCCACGTGGTTGAGGCTGGCCTTGAAGGTGAGCAGCTCGCCCATGTAGGCCGGCTGCTTGAAGGCCATGCGGTCGATGGACACGGTGACCACGTTGCCGCGGGTGTGCCGCTTGGCCACCACGCCCGCCGTTGTGTCGATGTGCCGCAGGATGACGCCGCCGTGCAGGTTGCCTGCCGGGTTGGCGTCCTGGGGCAGCACGAGATGGGTCATGATGACCTCGGATTCCTTGACCGACTTCGGCTTCATGCCTGTTCTCCCTTGGTTCTTCCGTACTGGACGCGCGCTTCCCAGACGAGCTTGCCCACCTTGCGGCCCAGGTCGGCCTGGCGCGTGCGCATGAGCGCCTCGGCGGCCTCTGCATTGCCCTGCTGGCGCAACAGGGTCGCGGACTCAAGATCGCGCAGATGCTTCTCGCACTCGTGGACGAGGCTGGACAGGTTCATTGTCTCAAGTTCCCTGGGTACACGGACCGAGCGCACTTTTCTGCTCATCTGGGCCTCCCGCTGATTTCAGGCTGTCATGCTTTTTGATGACAGAGCGTGCCGCGCGGTGTCAAGCGGACGGGCCACTCAGAGGGGCGAAGCAGCCTGCCCCGCATCCGGACAGGCTTTTCCGGTAAAATAATCACATGTTGATCTGTAAAATGGTACAGGTTGGGCAAGGACCGGACCCAATTCCAACCACGACCGGACAGGAGCGTGATCCATGGGCAGGAAAGGCACGAAATCAGAGGCGGCGAACCATGGCCGAGCGACCGACCCGGCGGCGCATGGGCCTGCCGGGCCGTATTTCGACCTGGTGCCGCTGCCGTGCCACTGTCTGGATGACCAAGGCCGGATCGTGGCCGTCAACCGGGCCTGGCTCGCCCTGCTCGGCTTCAGCCGGGAAGAGGCCACGGGCCGACCCCTTGACGACTTTCTGGCTGGTCCGCCCCAGGTGTGGGCAGCCGACGGCTCCAGCCCGGAAAGCCCGGTTTGTCTGACCATGCTGGGCAGGGACGGTTGCGCCGTCGAGGTCCGGGCCGAGATTCGTCGCCCTGACGGAGCCGGGGCCGGGTTCAGCCTTGCCCACTTCCTGTATCCCCAGGGGGAGGCCGACGCCCGGACCGTGGCCGGGGACGCCCGGATACACCGGCTGGTGGCCGAAAACACCGAGGATGTCGTCTGGACTGTGGATAACGACCTTCGGTACACCTATGTCAGCCCCTCGGTGGGCAGACTTCGCGGCATAGTGCCGGAAGACGTGGTCGGGCGGTGCGTCGACCAGTTCGTGACCCCGCAGACTCTGCCCCTGGTCCTTGAGGCTCTTGACGGCGTCAGACGCGCCGTTGCCAGGGGAGAACGAAGCCCATTGGCCCGCATGGAGCTTGAGGTGCAACACGCAGACGGAAGCGCCGTGTGGGTGGAGGCTGTGGCCCGCCCCCTGCTGGACCATGCCGGGGCGTGCGTCGGGTTCATCGGCTCCACTCGGTCTATCGGCGACCGCAGGGAAGTGGAGCAAAGGCTGCGCCGCAACGAACGCGCCCTGCGCGCCCTTCTTGATGCCACTGTCGAGGATGTCGGCCTCTATGGCACGGATGGCACCATCAGCATCATCAATGGGAATATGGCCGCACGGCTTGATCTTGACCCTGAAGAAGCTGCCGGGCTCAGCCTGTTCGACCATCTGCCTCAGGAAAGGGTCGAGAGTTGGCGAGAGTCCTTCAGGCAGGTGGCTCAGACGGGCAGGCCGGTGTCGCGCAAGGGCCATCTCAAGGGAAGGCACTTCGATCTCACCCTTTACCCCGTGTTCGGCCAGGACGGAGAGGTTGACGGGGTGGCTATCTTTGCCAAGGACACGACCGAGAGGACCAGGGCGGAGGAGGCCTTGCGAGAGAGCGAGGCGCGCTACCGGCGCATGTTGGAGACAGCCAACGAGGGCATCCTGAGCATGGACGCCGATGGCCGCATTGCCTTTGCCAACCAGACCATGGTTGATTTTATGGGCCACGACTTCGAGGACATCATCGGCGCGACCCTGCCGGACCTGATGCCGCCGGATGAGCATTCCGAATACGTCCGGCGCGCCCAGGCCATCAAGAGCGGCGGGGTGCGCTACGAGCAGCGGTTCGTGCGCCGGGACGGGACAAGGACCTGGGGCCGTGTCTCGGCCACGCCCATCAGGACCGATGTCGGGGAATACGCCGGAGCCTTTGTCATGATCGCCGACATCACCGAGGCCAAGATGGTCGAGCGCAGCCTGCGCGAGAGCGAGGCGCGCTACCGGCGCATAGTGGAGACGGCCAACGAGGGCATCATCTCCATCGGTCCCAACGGGAACATCCGGTTCGCCAACAAGGTGCTGTGCCGGATGCTCGGCTACGCGGTCTACGAGCTGCTGGGCAAACCCGTGTCCGCGCTTCTCTACCCTGAGGACATTCCCCGGCTCGAAGAACACCTGGTGCGCAGGCGGCAGGGGCTCTCGGACCAGTTCGAACAGCGCTACCGGTGCAAGGACGGCAGCTCGGTCTGGGCTTTGGTCTCGGCCTCGCCGATTCTGGGCGACGACGGGCGCTACCAGGGTGTCCTGGCCATGGCCGCGGACATATCGGGGCGCAAGCGGGCCGAGGCCGAGCTGGTCAGGAGCGAGCGCAACTACCGCAATCTCTTTGAAAATTCAGTGGAGGGGCTGTACCAGTCCACCCCGCAGGGGCGGTTCGTCAGCGTCAATCCGGCCTTGGTCCGGCTCACGGGCTACGATTCGCCCCAGGAGTTCATGGACGCCATCACCGACATCACCACGCAATTCTATTACGATCCCAAGGACCGCGACAGGTTGGTCCAAGCCTTGATCCAGCACGGTGAGGTCCGCCAGTTCGAGATTCTCATCCGGCGCAAGGGGGGCGGCACCCTTTGGGTGTCCATCAACAGCCGGCTGAGCCGGGGGCTGGGCAACGAGCCGGAACTCTTCGAGGGCAGCATCATCGACATCACCGGGCGCAAGCGGGTGGAGGAGGCGCTCCGGCTGACCCAGTTCTCCGTGGACATGGCCCCGGTCAGCATCTACTGGATCGACAGGAGCGGGCGGTACGTCTACGTCAACGACCATGGTTGCTCCAGCCTCGGCTACGGGCAGGACGACCTGCTGGCCATGACCGTATCGGATATCTGCCCCTTGTTCTCACCCGATACCTGGGCCGAATACTGGAACGCGCGGCGGCTTGAGGACATCAGGCGGTTCGAAACGGTCCACCGTTGCCGCGACGGGCGCGAACTGCCCGTGGAGATCGTCAGCCACTACAAGGTCTACGGCGGCAAGGAGTATCTCTTTGTCTACGCCTACGACCTGACCGAGCGGCACCAGGCCGAGCAGGCCCTGCGCTGGAGCCGCGAACTGCTCAACGAGGTGCAGCGCATCAGCCTGACCGGCGGCTGGGAGCACGACCTCGATACCGGCGCGAACCACTGGACGGACGGGCAGTTCCGCCTCTTCGGCCTGGAGCCGGACGGGTCGGCCCCGGACATCGGGCACATCCTCAATCGGCACATTCATTCGGGCGACACCCCCCGGCTCGTCGAGGCGTGGACAAGCCTGCTTCGAGACATGCGGCCAGTTGAAGTCGAGTTCCGCTGCCTCCGGGACGATGGCTCCCAGGGGGTGCTGGTGGGCGTGGCCATCCCGGAGACGGACGGGCGCGGCAGGCTCAGACGCGTCTTTGGCTCCACCCGCGACGTGACCCAGGAGCGGCAGGCGGCCAGGGAACTGGCCCAGTCCCACGAGCGGCTGCTGACCATCCTGGACGGCATCGACGCCAACATCTACGTCTCGGAGCTGGACAGCCATGAGGTGCTGTTCATGAACGCCCACATTCAGGAGACCTACGGCACCAGCGGCCAGGATTCCCTGTGTCACGAAATCCTTCGGGGCGAGTCCCGGCAGTGCCAGGTCTGCCCCAAGCCCGCCCTGCTCAACGGGCGCGGCGCGCCGGTCGGCACCCTGGTCCGGGAGTGGCACAGCCAGATCACGGGCCGCTGGTATCTCAACCACGATCGGGCCATCGAGTGGCTTGAGGGGCGGCTGGTGCACATGCACATGGCCACGGACATCACGGACCTCAAAGTCATGGAGCAGGAGCTCAAGCGGGCCATGGCCAAGGCCGAGGCGGCCAGCCTGGCCAAGAACGAGTTTCTCGCCAACATGAGTCACGAGATACGCACGCCGCTCAACGGGCTGCTGGGCATGCTCCAGCTGCTCCAGCTCACCATCCTGGGCGGCGAGCAGCGGGAATTCCTGGAGATAGCCCTCAGCTCCGGGCGCAGCCTGCTCCAGATTCTCAACGACATCCTCGACATTTCAAAGATCGAGTCGGGCAAGCTCGAACTCGACGACCAGGAACTCGACCTGGGCGAGGTGGCGGAATCCGTGGTCGCGGTTTTCCGGCATCAGGCCCGGATGCGCGGCATCGAGGTGGCGCTGGTCATGGACAAGACCCTGCCGCGCCACTTCCTGGCCGACAAGGTCCGCCTGCGCCAGATCCTCTTCAACCTGGTGGGCAATGCCACCAAGTTCACGGAATCCGGCTCGGTGCTGGTGGAGGCATACCCCCTGGCGCACCCCATGCCCGATGGCCGGGCGCAGCTTTTCTTCTCGGTTTCCGACACCGGCATCGGCATCCCGGACGACAAGATGGACCAGATATTCGACCCCTTCACCCAGGTGGACGGCTCCTTTACCCGCAAGTATCAGGGCACGGGCCTGGGCCTTGGCATCGTGCGGCGGCTGGTGGCGCTCATGGGTGGCACCATCGCGGTGGACAGCGAGCTTGGGGCGGGCACCACCGTGGTCTTTACCGTGGCTGCCCGGCGCGTCGATCACGCCGCCTTCACCCCGGCTGTCAGCGGCCAAAACGGAGTGTTCAGGCCGCTGTCGATCCTTGTGGTCGAAGACGAGCGCACCAACCGCGCCGTGGCCCAGCGGCTGCTCGGCAAGCTCGGCCACGAGGCCGCCTGCGCCGAGAGCGGCGAGGAGGCCATCGAGATACTGGCCACCGCTGCCTTTGACTGCATTCTCATGGACATCCAGATGCCCGGTCTGGACGGGGTGGAGACCACCCGCGCCATCCGCGACACCCTGGGCCTCGACATCCCGATCATCGCCCTGACCGCCCACGCCATGGAGGGCGACCGCAAGCGGTTCCTCGACGCGGGCATGCAGGGCTATGTGGCCAAGCCCTTTGATCTGCCGGAATTGCAGGACGAACTGGAGCGGGTGCTGCTCGAATCCGGTCGGTGAGCAGAGATCAGAGAATGGTCAGGGGGGTGTTGTCGCTCCTGGCCCTGGCCGTGCCGATGGGGGCGGCCAGGTCTCCGGCGGCCTCAAGCATGGCGACTGCCCGGTCGAACGCGTCCGGCGGCACGGCCAGCACCAGCCCGCCCGAGGTCTGGGCGTCGAACATCATGTCCAGGTGAACCGGGTCGAGGCCCTGGGCCACAGTGGTGCGCCGCAGATAGTGGGTGCGGTTGCAGATGGACCCTGCCGGGAGCATGCCCATGGCCGCCAGCTCCAGCGCGCCGGGAATGAGCGGCACAGACTCCATGTGCAGGTCGATGGTCACCCGGCTGGCGTCGGCCAGCTCGATCAGGTGGCCGCCCAGGCCAAAGCCGGTGATGTCCGTGGCCCCGGTCAGGCCCAGGGCGGCGATGACCTCGCCCCCAGCCCGGTTGAGCCGCCCGCACACCTCGAACAGGGTCTCCTCCATCGCGTCGCAGCCGGGCATCTCGCCCTTGATGGCCGTGGCCAGCACGCCGGTGCCGATGGGCTTGGTCAGGATGAGCCGGTCGCCCGGACGCACGCCCCGGTTGGAGGCGAACCGGGAGGGATCGACCACGCCGGACACGGCCAGCCC